>AXCX01000710.1 GCA_000767215.1 Actinotalea fermentans ATCC 43279 = JCM 9966 = DSM 3133 | reverse complement strand
GGGCCTGCGCCGCGGCCAGGTGGCGCGCGTCCGGGTGCGCGTCGTCGGCGCCGGCGTCGGGGTGGAAGACCGCACGGTCGACGCCCGGGGCCACGACGTGGACGGCACCGGGGTCGGCGCCGTAGCGGCGCACGAGGTCGTCGGCCTCGGCCTCGGTGTTCGCGACGAGGGCGTGCGCGGCCCCGACCACGGTCTCCTCGCCCCGGATCCGGGCGCACGGCTCGGGCGCGTCACCGGGGGCCAGCGCGGCGTTCTTGACCTTCGCGAGCGTGTGCATGGTGTGCACGAGGGGCGCCGCCCACAGCGGCGACGCCACGCTCGCGGCCAGCCCGGACAGCCAGTAGTGCGAGTGCACGACGTCGTACGGCGCGCGGCGCACCCAGCCGTCGTCGCCCATCAGGTTCGCGGTGAACTCGCCGACCCGCTGCGGCAGCTCGGCCTTGGCCAGGTCGCGCGCCGGGCCCGCGTGCACGTGCCGCACCGAGACGCCGTCGGCCAGCGGCACGACGCACGGGGCGTCCGGGCGGGTCGCCCGCGTGAAGATGTCGACGGTCGCCCCGGCGTCCGCCAGCGCGCGCGCCAGCGACGTCAGGTACACGTTCATCCCGCCCGCGTCGCCGGTACCCGGCTGGTCGAGCGGGGACGTGTGCACCGACAGCATCGCCACGCGGGGGCCGGACATCGAGCGGTCTCCGATCAGTTGAGGACACAACTATTATCGGGCGTCCGGAAGGGCTGCGCGTCCCACGACCACGCAGGTCGGCGCTGGTACGGGGGCGATCCGCTCAGGTTCACCCGCTGACACGCCCCCGGGCCCGCCCGCGGCCCCGCTCGCAGCGCCGTCCCCCGGGCCCACCCGCACCACCGCGACGGCGTCGGACCGCTGCCCCGCCACGACCAGCCCGACGGTCGACGGCGCG
>AXCX01000709.1 GCA_000767215.1 Actinotalea fermentans ATCC 43279 = JCM 9966 = DSM 3133 | reverse complement strand
CGCCAGGACCGCGGCGACGACGCCGGTCAGGACGACGCCCAGGACCGGCGGCGCGGCGTCCTGGGTCGTGGTGAGCACGGCCCACGCGCCGGCCGCGCCCAGCCCCGACCCGGCCAGCGCGACGACGACGGCCTCGGCGAGCGACGCCGTCGTGAGCTGGCGCACGGTGGTCCCGCGCGAGCGCAGGAGGACGGTCTCGGGGAGCCGGACGTCGGCGAGCAGGCGGGCCATCTGCGCCAGCGCGATGAGGCCGGTCAGGACGACGAGCATGACGGCGGCGGTCGTCACCCCGCGGATGCCACCGAGACGGCCCTCGGCCGTGCTGAGCAGGCTCGCGAGCCCGCCGGAGACCGACATCCCGCGGACGGCGACGGCGTCGTCGTCGCGCAGCGCTCCGGTCGCGGCGTCGAGCGCCTGGCGGAGCCGGCCGACGTCGTCCGGGGCCAGGGCCGCGACGTCCGGGACGAGGGTCCAGCGTGCGTACCGCGTGCCCGGCAGGTCGGCGAGCCGCGCGGGGGTCACGACGAACGGGCCGGCGGTCGCGCCGTCGTCGTCCGCGCCCTCGGCGGCGAGCGGGTCGCCCGCCCAGCGGGGCGCGAGCGGGTCGGCCGGGTGCCAGGTGCCGGTGACCGTGAGGGTCGCCGTGGCGTCGCCGTCGCCGGCCACGGTGACGACGTCACCCGGGGCGATCCCGAGGAGTGTGGCGGCGGCGA
>AXCX01000708.1 GCA_000767215.1 Actinotalea fermentans ATCC 43279 = JCM 9966 = DSM 3133 | reverse complement strand
CGGCGGTCTCGTCGGGTCCGGTGGGCCAGGTGCCCTCGTCGAGGACGGCGGCCTCCGCGAGGGTGGGGTCGGCCCACAGCACGGCGTCGGCCCCGAGCGGCTCGCCGTCCGCGGTGCTGCCGAGGGTCGCGGGCAGCGCGGCGGTGGCGGTCCAGGCCGTGGCCGTGACGGGCAGGGCGCCGAGGTGCTCGTCGAGGACGGCCGCGGCCGCCT
>AXCX01000707.1 GCA_000767215.1 Actinotalea fermentans ATCC 43279 = JCM 9966 = DSM 3133 | reverse complement strand
CCCTGCCGCCCGGCGCGCGTGCCGACGTCGAGGATCCCGACGCCGGCGCGTGACGCGGACCTCAGTCGTCCGGCTCGTCGGGTGCGGCCAGGTCGTCGATGACGTGCACGGCGGCCTCCTCGGCTGACGCCGCGCCGCCGGCGATCCCGACGTCCACCGCCATCGTGTCCGCGCTGGGCAGGCCGTCGGCGTCGGGGTCCGCGGCGGCCAGCCGCCCGGCACGGTCGAGCTCGCGCGCACCGGCGTCGGGACCGGGGTCGGTCTCCCACACCTCGGGCTCCTCGGCGGCCAGCTTGTCGTCCATGCGCTCGCCGAGCTCCTGGTCCAGGTGCGTCTCGAGGCGAGGCCGGTTCGTCGGGTGCTCGGGCGGCGAGTAGCCCTCGTCGAGGACGTTGTCCACGCCCCGGTCGAGCAGCGTGTCGTCCTGCTGCAGCTGGTCGGTGTCGCCCTCGGCGCCGGTCTCGGGGTCGGGCGTCGTCGCGGGCGTGCCTCCTCCGGCGAGGTCGCTGTCGAAGTCGCTGGGCGTCGTCATGCCCCCACGCTGGCACCGCCGCCACCGGCCCGCATCCGGACGCGGACGGCGGAGGCGAGGGGAGGTGAGGGGAGCGCGAGGGGAGCGCGAGGGGGAGCGCGCGGGGAGCAGCGGGCGTCAGCCCGCGACGACGAGGCCGGTCGCGAGGGCCGCCATGACGACCGCGATGGCGGCGTCGAGCACGCGCCAGGCGGAGGGGCGCGCGAAGACCGGGCGCAGGCGGCCGGCGCCGAAGCCGAGGGTCGTGAACCACACCGCGCTCGCGGTGGCGGCGCCGACGGCGAACGCCCAGCGCCCGTCG
>AXCX01000706.1 GCA_000767215.1 Actinotalea fermentans ATCC 43279 = JCM 9966 = DSM 3133 | reverse complement strand
CGCTGCGGACGGCGGCCCGGCTGCGCCGTGCCGCGCCCCGCGCCGGCGGCGAGACCCCGGCAGCCGGCTAGATCTCGGCGACCCAGCGTCGCTCGACGGGTGCCCCCGCATCGGAGAGCGGACGCTCCGCGCCGTCGGGACCCAGGCCCGAACCGGCGAGGAACTGCTCGCGCGCGGGGTCGTCGTCGAGCACCCAGGTGCTGATCGAGCGGGCGCCGTCCTCGCGGGCGAGGTCCACGCACGCGGCGAGGAGCCGGGACCCGTGGCCGCCCTTCTGGTGGTCCGGGTCGACCTCGAGGGCGAGCACCTCGACGGCCTCGTCGCCGGCGGGCGCGGTCGCCGCGAAGCCGACGACGCGCGGGCCGTCGCAGGCCACCAGGACGCGGTGCGCGGGTGTGGGCGGGGCTGTGATGGCCTCGGCCCAGAGCTCGCGCACGGCGGCCGCGTCGAGGCTCTCGAGCACCTCGGCGCCCAGCGCCCGGGCGTGGCTGACGCGCCACGCCCGCAGCTGGACGCGGGTGATCACGGCGTCGTCGCCCGGGACGGCGGGTCGCACGGAGACGTCGGCGGTGTCGCGGAAGAGGGCCACCCCGGCACGCTACAGGCCGGTGAGGGCGCGGAGCCCGGCCGCGACCAGGGCCGCGAGCACCACGACGACGAGGAACGGCGCCCGGAGGGCGAGCGCCACGGCTGCGGCGGCCAGCGCGGCGAGCCGCGCGTCCAGCACCAGGACCTGACCTCGCGTGAACGTCTGCACGGCGACCAGGGCGGCCAGGAGCGCGGCCGTGACCAGGGCGGCGATCCGGGCGACGCGCGGGTGCGCCAGCCAGTGCTCGGGCACGCGGTGGCCGGCGTACTTCGTGGCGAAGCACACGGCGCTCGCGGCCACGACGGCCGCCCAGACCCCGGCGTCGCTCACGCGCGCCCCGCCGTCCCGCTCGCG
>AXCX01000705.1 GCA_000767215.1 Actinotalea fermentans ATCC 43279 = JCM 9966 = DSM 3133 | reverse complement strand
CGCCGCGGAGCTGCGTCGAGCGCGGACGGCGCCCAGCGAGCTGGAGCTCGCCGAGCTGCGAGCGCTCCGGGTGCGGCGCCGTTGGACGCTCGCCGTCGTCGCCGTGGCGGGGGTGGCGCTGAACGCGGTTGCGCTCGGGGCGCTGCTCGGGCCGGTGCTCGGCGGCGCCCGGCTCAGCGGCGGCAGCCTGCTCTTCGGCGACGGCGACCTCGGGTCTCTCTGGTCGGCCGCCACGTCATGGTGGAGCTCGGGCGGCCTCGGTCACGCCACGGCCCCCGAACCCCTGCTCGCCGCGCTGCTCCCGGTCGTGGCCGTCACGGGCGGCCTCGGCGGCGCGACGGCGATCGTCCTCCTCGGCTCGCTCGCGCTCGCGGCGCTCGGGGCCTGGTTCGCCGCCGGAGCGGCCACCCGCTCCGTCGCGCTGCGCGCCTGGGCGGCGCTGGTGTGGACCGCGGCGCCTGCGCTGCTCGTCGGAGTCCAGCAGGCCCGGCTGGGCGCCGTCCTCGTGCACGTGTCGTTGCCGTGG
>AXCX01000704.1 GCA_000767215.1 Actinotalea fermentans ATCC 43279 = JCM 9966 = DSM 3133 | reverse complement strand
TCGGTGCGGCGCGCACGGACGCCGTCCTCTCCGGTCTGGTCGGTGCCCAGCGCCTCGTGCATCGCGACGTCGTCGCCGCGGCCGTCCCGGCGGCCGACGCGCGGCGGCGGTTCACCTTCGACGATGACGAGGACGACGACGAGGTCGAGGACGACACCGAGTCGGCTGCGGACGGAGCCGGTTCCGACGAGACCGAACCCGGCGAGTCCCACCCCGACGAGCCCGCCACCGACGACGCCGCCGATGCCGACGCCGATGCCGACGCCGATGCCGATGCCGCCGCCGATGTCGACGCCGACGTCCCTGGCGATGCAGAGGCCGAGGCCGACAGCGGGGAGCGCGACGCCCACGCCGCCGTCGTCGGGCCGCTGCCCGGGCCCGGCCGGCCGCCGTCGACCGCCGTCGCAGAGCCGTCGCTGGCG
>AXCX01000703.1 GCA_000767215.1 Actinotalea fermentans ATCC 43279 = JCM 9966 = DSM 3133 | reverse complement strand
CCACGGCGGCGGTCGCGACGATCGCGGGCCACGGCCGGGGGCGGCCCGGGCCGTGCGCCGCACCTGCGTAGGGCGCCGGAGCCGCACGGAGCGTCGGAGCTGCGTAGGGAACCGCCTGCGGAGCGGCGGAGGGCGCGGCGTGGGGCGCGGTGTAGGGCGCCGGAGGCGGCGCTGCCGGTGTGAAGGGTGGGTGCTGGATCTCTCGCGGGTCGTCGGTGCTCATGTCTGACCTCCTCGACCGACATGACACGCGACCGCCCTGGCCCACCCCTGTGCCATTCCTGTGGGCCGCCTGAGACCCTCCCGCGGTCAGCCCTGCACGGCGTCGTGCACGGCGCCCTGCACGGCTTCGTGCACGGCCTCGGCGAGCCGCGCGTGCAGCGTGCGCCGCCCCGCGCGGTCCACGGTCACCTCGACCACCTGCGTCCCCACCACGGGAGCGGCGAGCGCGCGCGCGAGCGCGTCCGCGTCATCGACCCGCACGTGGTCGACGCCGTAGCCGGCGCAGAGCGCACCCAG
>AXCX01000702.1 GCA_000767215.1 Actinotalea fermentans ATCC 43279 = JCM 9966 = DSM 3133 | reverse complement strand
ACCCGCTCGAAGCCGCGCTCGTGCGCGGGCTCGCCGTGCTCGAGGGTCGCGAAGACCGACCCGCCGGCGTCGTGGGCCACGACGACGCGCAGTTCGGGCCGCCGCTCGAGCGGGCCGACGAGCAGGCCGCCGGCGTCGTGCAGGAAGGTCAGGTCGCCCACGTAGGCCGTGATTGGGCGGCCCAGGCCCAGCGCCAGCCCGGACGCCGTCGAGAGCGTGCCGTCGATCCCCGACAGCCCGCGGTTGGCGAGGACCAGCGGCGGCTCGGCCCACTCGGCGACCAGGTCGAGGTCCCGCAGGGGGTTCGACGCGCCCACGAGGAGCGCGCCGTCCGGCCGGCCGCGCAGGCTCTCGGCGACGAGCGCCGCGACCTGCGGGCCGACGAGGGCGCCGTCACCGGCGTCGATCACCCCGCGCACGGCGTCCGCCGCGGCCTC
>AXCX01000072.1 GCA_000767215.1 Actinotalea fermentans ATCC 43279 = JCM 9966 = DSM 3133 | reverse complement strand
CGGTCGCAGCGCCCGCCGCGGCGCGCGGCCCCGCGACCAGCCCGGCGAGCAGGAGCGCCGCAGCGTGACGTCGGCACCCGCGATCGAGGTCGACCTCGGCTCGAGCATCCCGCCGTACGAGCAGATCCGGCTCCAGGTCGTCGCGCACGTGTCCGCGGGGCACCTGCGCGCGGGCGACCGCCTGCCGACGATCCGCGCGCTCGCCGCCGACCTGGGCGTCGCCACGGGCACCGTGGCCCGGGCGTTCCGGGAGCTGGAGCAGTCCGGCGTCGTCGTCACGCGGCGCCGCACGGGGACCGTCGTGGCCGACGGCACGCCCGCACCCGACACCGCGGTGCAGGACGCCGCGGCCCGGTTCGTCGCCGTCGCCCGCGCAGCCGGCCTCGACGACGACGAGGCGCTCGCCGCCGTCCGGGGGGCGCTCCTGGGGACCCGGGAGGCCTAGAGGCGGACGCCCACCAGCACCGGCTCGGGCTCGAGCGTGACGCCGAACTGGTCACGGACGCCGTCGCGCACCTGGCGGGCGAGGGTGAGCAGGTCCGCCGTCGTGCCGGTGCCGCGGTTGGTGAGGGCGAGCGTGTGCTTGGTGGACAGGCTGACCGGGCCGGGCAGGCCGTAGCCGCGGCCGAAGCCCGCGTGCTCGATCAGCCAGGCGGCACTGGTCTTCACCAGCGACGGGTCCACGGCGCCGAGCGACGGTCCCGTGGTCACCTCCGGCAGGGGCGAGCGCACGGGGTAGCGGGGAGCGCCGTCGGGCAGCGTGTCCGCGAGGTCCATCGGGAGCACCGGGTTGGTGAAGAACGACCCGGCGCTCCACGTGTCGGGGTCCGCGCCGTCGAGCAGCATGCCCTTGCGGGCCCGCAGCCGACGCACGGCCTCGCGCACCTCGGCGAGCGGCGCGCGGCGCCCGACGGGCACGTCCAGCAGCGCGGCCAGCTCCGGGTACGCGATGGGCGCCGACAGCGTGCCGAGCCGCAGCTGGAAGCCCACCTCGAGCACCACGTAGCGCGGCGTCGGCGCCCAGCGGGACGGGCCGCCGTCGTCGTCGCGCAGGGAGCGCTTGAGCAGCGAGGTCCGGTACCCGAAGGCCAGCTCGCCGACGGCGAGCGTGCGCACCCGGGCCTGCTCGCGGTCCCACACGCGCACGGTCGAGACCACGCCGGCGACCTCCTGGCCGTACGCGCCGACGTTCTGCACGGGCGTCGCGCCGGTCGAACCGGGGATGCCCGTGAGCGCCTCGACGCCCACCCAGCCCTCGGCGACGCACCGCTCGACCACGTCCTCCCACGGCGTGCCCGCCGGCACCCGCAGGCTCGCGCCGCCGCAGCTGCCCACGTCCCCGTCGACGACGACGCCGGTGCGCACGTCGCGCACGACGGTCCCCGGGAAGCCGTCGTCGCCCACGACGAGGTTCGAGCCGCCGCCGATGACAAGCAGCGGCTCGCCGGCGTCGTCGGCCGCGCGGACCGCCGCGACGAGGGCCGCTTCTGTGTCCGCCTCGACGTACCGGGCGGCCGGCCCGCCGAGGCGCAGCGTCGTGAGGTCGGCGAGGCGTGGGGCGTTCACGCCACCCAGGCTAGTTGGCCGCATCCGTCGCTCCGGCGGCGTCCGGCACGCCGGGCTGCGGCAGCGCCTGCGGGAGCGGGCGGGTGACGCCCATGAGCAGCAGGCTGACGGCCGTCGGGACGGCGACCGCGAGCAGGGCCTCGCGGTAGCCCACGTGGTCGGCGAGGAAGCCGAGCAGCGGCGGCCCCGCGAGGAAGGCGGTGTACCCGAGCGTCGAGACGACGGCGATGCGGCCGGGCGCGCGCCGCGGGTCGTCCGCGGCGGCGCTCATGCCCACCGGGAAGCCGAGCGCCGCACCGGCGCCCCAGACCAGCACGCCCGCGAACGCGAGCGGCAGGACCGGCGCCAGGCCGAAGACGAGCAGGCCGGCGAAGGCCAGGCCGGCCGTGATGCGCAGCGTGGTCACGCGGCCGAACCGGTCCAGCAGCACGGTGCCGAGCAGGCGCATCGTCGTCATGGCGGTGACGAACACGGCGAACGCCGTCGCGCCCATCGCCTCCGGCGCGTCGAAGCCGTCGACGACCGCGAGGCTGAGCCAGTCGTTCGCCGAGCCCTCTGCGAGCGCGGCGGCCAGCACCACGAGACCGATGAGCACGGTGCGCCGCTCGCCCCAGGCACGGAAGACGCTGCCCTGGCCGCTGCCGGCGGACCCGGCCTCGGCACCGTCGGCGTGGGCCGCGTGGGTGCCCTCTGGCAGGAAGCTGCGGGCCGCGACGAGCACGGCCACGAGCACGGCCACGAGCACCACCGACAGGTGGACGCCGAGCGGGACGCCGAGCGCCGAGGCGCCCGCGCCGATGGCCGCGCCGCCCATCGTCCCGAACGAGAAGCCCGCGTGGTACCGCGGCATGACGGCGCGGCCGAGCCGCTGCTCGACGGCGGCACCCTCGAGGTTCATCGCCGCGTCCCAGACGGCGGTGCCCACGCCGTACGCGAAGAGGCCGACCGCGGTCAGCCACTGCGCGTGGATGCTGACCGCGCCCACGGCCGTGAGCAGGCCGATCACGGCGGTGGACCCGGTGACCTGGACGGTCCGCGTCGCGCCGAGGCGCTGCACGACGACGCCCGAGAGCGGCAGCGCGACGACCGAGCCCGCGGCGAGCGACAGCAGGAGCACGCCCATCTGCGCGGGCGTCAGGCCGAGCGCGTCGCGGACCGTCGGCAGGCGCGACGCCCAGCCGGAGAACGCGAAGCCGGACAGGAAGAAGACCGCGAACACCGCCCACGACGCGCGGCGCAGGGCCGCCGGGACGGCGGCCGGGGCGCCCGCGGTCACCGGACGAGCTCCGGGGCGACGGGTGCCGCGCCCACGCCGAGCGCGTCGGACTCGAGGTCGATCGACGCGACCATGGCGACGGCGGCCAGCTCGGTGGCGCTCGTGGGCATCGCGTGCGGCTCCTGGGCGTCGGGCTCGGCCGGCTCCGTCGCGTCCGCGCCGACGGTGCGGGCCAGCAGGATCGCGACGACGAACCCGCCGACGATGAGGACGAGCGCGTGCCGCACGCCCATGGTCTCAGCAGCGGCGCCGAGCAGGGGCGGCGCGACGATCGAGGCGGTCGAGCCGAAGGTCGACAGCACCGAGACGCGGCCCGCCATCCGCAGGCGGTCGCCCGAGACGGCGGCGACGCCGATCGGGAAGACGAGGCCGGCGCCCAGGCCCCAGCCCACCGCACCGACGACGGCCGTCGTGAGCGACGGGCCGAGCGAGAAGAGCAGGAGGCCGACCAGCGAGGACGCGCTCGAGGCGACCAGGACGGCGACGCGTCCGTACCGGTCGATCACCCGCGTCCCGACCAGGCGCGCGAGCGTCATCGCGCCGGTGAACACGCCGAAGACGATGGCGGCCATCGCCTCGGTCTGCTCGAAGCCCTCGACGACGGCGACGGTGAGCCAGTTGTTCGCCGATCCCTCCGACAGGATGCCGGTCATCACGATCACGCCGATGACGAGCGTCCGGCGCTCGCGCCAGGCGCCGAGCGCGGTCCGCATCCCGCCGCCGGGGCCGGACCCGGCGGCGGCCGCCGCGAGCTCCGCGGGCACCGGCAGCACGGCGCGGGGCACGACGACGACGCGGAAGACCAGCGTGCCCAGCGACAGCGCGAGGAAGTGCGCGAAGACGGGCACGCCCGCCCACGACGCCGCGGCGCCGAGCAGCGAGCCGGTCACGCTGCCGATGGAGAAGGCGGCGTGGAACTGCGGCACCACGGAGCGGCCCATGCCGCGCTCGATGACCACGGACTCGAGGTTGAGCGGCACGTTCGCGACGGCGTAGGACGAGCTCGAGATGAGGATGCCGACGGCGAGGACCAGGGTGCTGCCGATGGTGGGGCCCAGCCCGACCAGCACGTTCGCGAACGAGAACATCACGGCGCCGATGACCAGGCCGTTGCGGCTGCCCCAGCGGTTGGTGAGCGCGCCGGCCGCCAGCACCATCGCGAGCGAGCCCACCGAGCCGACGACGAGCACCGAGCCCAGCTCGGCCGCCGAGAGGTCGAGCATGTGCTTGATCGATGGCAGGCGCGACAGCCACGTGGCGACGGCGATGCCGGTGACGAAGTACAGGGCGATCAGCGCGCGGCGGGCGTGCAGCACCTCGTCCGGCACGGCCGCGTCGCGGGTCGGGCGGGGCCGGGGGTTCGGGTGGAGTCGGTCGGCGGGGCGTGGCCGGGCGTCGGGGCGGGCAGACATGGGTGGGCGCTCGTTCGTGTGGTCTCGTCTGGTTCGGCCGGTGAACGTCGGTCTTTGCCCCTGCGCTACCTGCTCTTGGGGAACGCTCGAATCGTTTCGAGGCCGGTCCCACCAGTGTGCCGATAGGCTGCCGCCAGAGTCAAACGGCTTTCCTACCGGGGCAGGGTGATATGTCGCAGGGTCGACCCACGCTCGCGGACGTCGCGTCCGCCGCAGGCGTCTCCGTGTCCACGGCCTCCCTGGCCTTCTCAGGAGCCGGCCCGATCGCCACCGAGACCCGCGCCAAGGTGCACGAGGCCGCCCAGCGGCTCGGGTACGCCGGGCCCAACCCGCTCGGGCGCTCGCTGCGCAGCGGCCGGTCCGGCATCGTCGGCGTGGTCATCGGTGACCAGCTGCGCCGCAGCTTCCGCGACCCGGTGTCGGTGCAGGTCCTGGACGGCCTGGTCAGCACGCTCGGGCCGCTCGGCCTCGGCGTCCTGCTCATCCCCGCCCTGGACCCCGACCGCGACCCGACGGAGTCCGCCGAGCTCGACCCGCTCCTCGCGTCCGCGCCCATGGACGTCGCGGTCCTCATCTGGGGCGCCCGCCGCGAGGACGCCACCCTCGAGGCCCTGCAGCGCCGCGGGGTGCCCGTGGTCATCGGCGAGGGCCCCGAGATCGAGGGGGCCGCCGTCGTCGGCATCGCCGACCAGCAGGGCACCGCCGACCTCGCGCGCTACCTCACGGGCCTGGGCCACACGCGGATCGCGACCGTGACCCTGCCGCTGTGCCACCCCCGGCAGACCGGCATCCCGACGCCGGACCGGCTCGCCCGCCTCGACTGGGCCCCCGCGCGGCACCGCCTGCAGGGCCTGGCCGACGCCGGCGTAGAGCCCACCGTCATCGTCGAGGCCTCCGCGTCGCTCGTCGAGGACGGCCGCGCGGCCGGCCACCTCGTCCTCGACGTGCCCGAGCCGCCGACGGCCGTCATCGCCCAGTCGGACCTGCTCGCGGCCGGCGTGCTGCTCGCCGCGCGCGAGCTCGGGCTGCGCGTGCCGGAGGACGTGTCGGTCGCCGGCTTCGACGGCCTGGACCTGCCCTGGCTCTCCCCCGACGTCCTGACGACCGTCGCCCAGCCGCTGAGCGCGAAGGGCGAGGCGATCGGGCACGCCGTCGCGCAGGTGCTGGCCGGGGAGGTGCCCCCGCCCGTCCGCCTGGACGTGGAGCTGCGCGTCGGCACGACGACGGGCCCGCCCCGCACCTGAGCGCTAGAGGCGGACGACCGCCTGGGCCTTGGCGAGGACCTTCGCGCCCTCGAACGTGACCGTGAGGTCGACGCGGACCGTGCCGGCCTCGGCGTCGATCGCGCCGACGACCCCCGTGACCTCGACGAGCGCCTCGCCCGGGTCCGGCACGGGCACGGGGCGCGAGAACCGCACGCCGTAGTCGACGATCGCACCCGGGTCGCCGGTCCAGTCGGTCACGACGTTGACGGCCTGGCCCATGGTGAACATGCCGTGCGCGATGACGCCGGGCAGGCCCACCTCGCGCGCGAAGCGCTCGTTCCAGTGGATCGGGTTCCGGTCGCCGCTGGCGCCGGCGTAGTGCACGAGGTGCGCGCGGGTGACGGTGACCGTCCGGGCGCCGATCTGCTGCCCGACCTCGAGGTCGCCGATCGCGGGGCGCGCGCTCATGCGTCGGCCCCCCGGACGGCCAGCGTCGAGACGACGGTGGCGAGCCGGGCGCCGTCGGCGGCGGCCAGCTCGCAGCGCGTGGTGACCATCGCCAGGCCGGCGCGCTCGGTGATCGAGTCGACGTGCAGGACGGTGACGACCTCGTCACCGGCGTGCAGCGGGCGGTGGTGCGTGAAGCGCTCCTCGGCGTGCACGACGCGCGAGAAGTCGATGCCGGCCGCGGGGTCCTCGATGAGCTGAGCCTCGGCACGCTGCGCGATCACCACCGCGAACGTCGGCGGGGCGACCACGTCGGGGTGGCCCAGCGCACGGGCAGCCTCGACGTCGTGGTGTGCGGGGTGGTCAGCGCCGACGGCGCGCGCGAAGTCCCTCAGGTGCTCCCGCCCGACGACGTATGGCGCCGTGGGCGGGTACTCGCGGCCCGCGTACTCGAGGTTGACCCCCACGAGCGAAGGTCAGCGGGTCTCGCGGTGCGCGGTGTGCTTGCCGCAGCGCGGGCAGAACTTCTTCAGCTCGAGCCGGTCGGGGTCGTTCCGACGGTTCTTCTTGGTGATGTAGTTCCGCTCCTTGCAGTCCACGCAGGCGAGCGTGATCTTCGGGCGGACGTCCTGGGTCTTGCTGGCCACTTCTGTGCCACCTCTCGCGTGCTGAGCGCAGTGCTCTGCCGGTTCGTCCCGCGCGCCGGGCCGGCGCGCCACTACTGGTAGCGGGAGCGGGGCTCGAACCCGCGACCTCACGATTATGAGTCGTGCGCTCTGACCAACTGAGCTACCCCGCCATTCCAGGGCCTGACCCGACGGGGACCGCCGGGCCGGGCACCAGGAGAGCCCCGAAAGGGAATCGAACCCTTGACCTTCTCCTTACCATGGAGACGCTCTGCCGACTGAGCTATCGGGGCGGCCTGGCTAGGGTACACGGGCGCCGACGCGCCTGCGAAATCCTTGACACCCCGGCCTCGGGGCCGCCGCGACCGGTAGCCGACCGGCCAGGCCGTCGGTCGGGCCCTCCGGCCCGGGTCTGGCCGGGTCGCTCCGGCCAGAATTGGATGACGGCGCCGCCCGGGTGACGAGACCTGCGGGCGGCGCCGTCGTCTTGGAGGGTTCACGGGCTCTCCTCGCATCGATGCGAGTGACCCGCGTGCCATGGCGCTCGCCCCCACGGTAAGCAGGGGCACTGGACCGTTCCAGGGGCGAACGTCCCGAAGCGGACACGATTCAGCACCGCCGGGGTCTCGACGGACGCGCGGGCGGCCGCTCGCCGCACCCGGGCGCCGGAGACACGACAGGCCGGACCCTGTGGGTCCGGCCTGGTGGGACGTCGGTGACGTCTGGTGGCAGGTGAGGGATTCGAACCCCCGTAGCTCTCGCAGCTGATTTACAGTCAGCCCCCTTTGGCCGCTCGGGTAACCTGCCGGGGTCGTGCGGATGGAAGGATAGCAACTCGCGAGGGTGCTCCGGACCACGGCCGCCGCCCGGGTCGACCGGGGCCGCCCGCGACCGCACCGCCACAGCCCAGGAGGACACATGGCCGACTCGTCGTTCGACGTCGTGAGCAAGGTCGACCGGCAGGAGGTCGACAACGCGCTGAACCAGGCGGTGAAGGAGGTCGCGCAGCGCTACGACTTCAAGGGCGTCGGCGCCTCGATCGCCTGGAGCGGCGAGAAGCTCGTGGTGATGACCGCGAACTCCCCCGAGCGCGCGAAGGCCGTCCTCGACGTCTTCGAGACCAAGCTCGTCAAGCGCGGCATCTCGCTGAAGTCGCTGGACGTCGGCGAGCCGAAGCAGTCCGGCAAGGAGTACCGCCTCGAGGCCGCCATCAAGGAGGGCCTGAGCACCGAGAACGCCAAGAAGATCGCGAAGATCGTGCGCGACGAGGGCCCCAAGGGCGTGAAGACGCAGATCACCGGCGACGAGCTGCGCGTCTCGGCGAAGTCCCGCGACGACCTCCAGGCCGTGATCGCCCTGCTCAAGGGCTCGGACCTGGACGTCGCGCTCCAGTTCGTCAACTACCGCTGAGGCCGCTGGCGGTGGACCGGCCCCCGCTGCTGGTCAGCGCGTGCCTGGCCGGCGCGGCGTGCCGGTACGACGGCGGCGCGCTGCCCGACGGCGAGGACTGCACGGACGCCTTCCGTCGGGGCGCGGAGCTGGTCGCGGCCGAGGCCGTCGCGCAGGGCGTCCGGGCCGCCGTCCTGCAGGCCCGCAGCCCGTCGTGCGGGACGGGCGCGATCCACGACGGCGCCTTCGCCGGCCGGGTGGTCCCCGGCGACGGCGTGCTCACCGCGGCCCTCCTGCGGGCGGGCGTGAGCGTCGAGGCCCGGCGCGGGGTGCTGCCCGGGCCGTGACGGTCACCGCCGGTCAGTGGCGGGCGATGCCGCCCTGCTGGTCGGACAGCTGCTGCAGCCGGCGGATCCGCTCCTGCATCGGCGGGTGCGTCGCGAACAGCGAGCTCATGCCACCGGCCCGGAACGGGTTGGCGATCATCAGGTGCGAGACGTCGACCAGGTCGCGGTTCGGCGGCAGCGGCGCGCGCTGCGTGCCGCGCTCGAGCTTCGCGAGTGCGCTGGCCAGGGCGAGCGGGTCGCCGGTGAGCCGGGCGCCGTCCTCGTCGGCGTCATACTCCCGGGTGCGGCTGATCGCGAGCTGGATGAGCACCGCCGCGATGGGGGCGAGGAACGCCATCGCGATCATCGCGAGCGGGTTCCCGCCGCCGCGGCGGTCGTCCCCGCCGCCGAAGAACATGAGGAACTGCGCGACCGACGTGATCATGCCCGCGAACGCGGCCGCCACCGACGACGTGAGGATGTCGCGGTTGTAGACGTGCATGAGCTCGTGGCCGAGCACGCCGCGCAGCTCGCGCTCGTCGAGGATCGCGAGGATGCCCTCGGTGCAGCACACAGCGGCGTTGCGGGGGTTCCGGCCGGTCGCGAAGGCGTTCGGCGCGGCCGTCGGCGAGACGTACAGCCGCGGCATCGGCTGCTGCGCCGCCGTGGAGAGCTCGCGCACGATCCGGTACATCGCCGGCTGCTCGATCTCGCTCACCGGCCGGGCGCGCATGGCGCGGATCGCCAGCTTGTCGGAGTTCCAGTAGCCGTACGCGGTCCCGAGGACGCCCAGCCCGGCGAACAGCCACAGGTACTCCCCGCCGTTGATGACGGAACCCAACCCGATCATCAGCGCCCACAGGACGCCGAAGAGCGCGGCCGTCTTGAGCCCGTTGAAGTACCGCCGTCCCACCGGTGCGCTTCCCTTCCCTCGTCCTGCCTGGTCAACGCACGTGAGCTCGGCTCGGTTCCCGCGGACACCTCGCCGCGGGCCCCTGCCGTTCCCGTACGCTGTGGCCGCTGCGCGGTGCCCACCGACGTGCGCCGCGCCCCAGCGTTCCCCCACACAGTCGGAGGCCCTCGATGCGCATCTCCCACGCCGCCACCCGCTCCGCCCGGACGCTCGCCGGCGCCGCCGTCCTCGCCCTGGGCGCCACGATGCTCGTGGCCTGCGCACCCGAGGAGGCCGACGACGCCGCGGAGGGCGACGCGGGCGACGGCGCGCTGCCGACGCTGACCGACGGCGTGCTCACGATCGGCACCTCCGACCCGGCGTACGAGCCGTGGATGGTGGACAACGACCCGACCAACGGCGAGGGCTACGAGTCCGCCGTCGCCTACGCGGTGGCCGCTGAGCTCGGCTTCGCGGCCGAGGACGTCGAGTGGGTCCGCGTGAGCTTCGACCAGATCATCGCGCCGGGCGAGAAGTCGTTCGACTTCGCGATCAACCAGGTCTCCATCAGCGACGAGCGCCGCGAGAACCTCGACTTCTCCTCGAGCTACTACGACACGGCGCAGGCCGTCGTGACCATCGGCTCGAGCCCGGCCGCGGACGCCACGTCGCTCGCCGAGCTCGCGGAGCTGCGCATCGGCGCCATGGTCGGCACCACGAGCGCCACGGTCGCCGCCGAGTCGATCGCGCCGAGCACCGACGTCCAGCTGTTCAACGACAACGACCAGGTCAAGCAGGCCCTGACGTCCGGCCTGGTGGACGCGATCGTGGTCGACCTGCCGACCGCCCTGTACATCACGGCCGCGGAGCTCGAGGACGGCGTGCTCGTCGGCCAGCTGCCGGCGGGCGAGAACCCGGACCAGTTCGGCCTGGTGCTCGACAAGGGCAGCGCGCTCACCGCCGCGGTCTCGGCCGCCGTCGACGCGCTCCGCGAGAACGGCACCCTCGCCGACCTCGAGGCGCAGTGGCTGACCGACGCCGCCGGCGCGCCCGTCCTCGACTGAGCCCCGAGCCCTCCCGGCACGACACCCGAAGACCCCCGACGTGAGCACCTGGACGCCGTCGCCCCGCCAGCTCGAGCGCGAGGCGTTCCGGCGACGGCGCGCGGTCCGCTCGACGGCGCTCGCGGCCGTCAGCACCCTCCTGGTGGTCGCGGTCGCGGTCGCGGTCCTCGTCAGCTCGCCGGGCTGGCCCCGCGTGCGGCAGTCGTTCTTCGACTGGGACGTCGCGGTCGACTCGCTGCCGAAGGTCGCGGAGGGCCTCTGGCTCAACCTGCGGGTGATGGCGGTGGCCGCGGTGGTCATCGTCGTGGTGGCGCTGGCGCTCGCCATCGCGCGCACGCTGCGCGGGCCCGTCTTCTTCCCGCTGCGCGCCGCCGCGACGGCGTACGTCGACACGTTCCGCGGCCTGCCGCTGATCCTCGTGCTCCTGCTCGTCGGGTTCGGCCTGCCCGGCCTTCGGCTGCCGGGCGTGCCGCGCGACGCCGTCGTGCTGGGTGGGCTGGCCCTGGTGCTCACCTACTCCGCCTACGTGGCGGAGGTCTTCCGGGCCGGCATCGAGTCCATCCACCCGTCGCAGGTCGCCGCCGCGCGCTCGCTCGGCCTCTCGCGCGGGCAGGCGATGCGGCACGTGGTGCTCCCGCAGGCGGTGCGCCGCGTCGTGCCGCCGCTGCTCAACGACCTGGTGGCGCTGCAGAAGGACTCGGGCCTGATCTCGATCCTCGGCGCCATCGACGCCGTGCGCGCCGCTCAGATCCAGACCTCCGCGTACGCGAACTTCACGCCCTACGTGGTGGCCGGCGTCCTGTTCGTGGCGCTGACGATCCCGCTCACGCGGTTCACCGACGCGCTCGCGCGGCGCAGCGGGTGGATGGGCGCGATGGGCGCGGTGCCGGGCGGCGTCGGGGGCCTGCGATGAGCGCGGAGGCCGGGGTGAACGGGGTGACCGGGCCGGGCGCCGCCGTCGGGCCGGTGCTGCGGGTCGAGGGCGTGCGCAAGGCCTACGGGGAGCACGTGGTGCTCGACGGGATCGACCTCGACGTCGACGCGCACCGGTGCGTGGTGCTCATCGGGGCGTCGGGCTCGGGCAAGTCGACGCTCCTGCGCACGATCGACCTGCTCGACGACGTCGACGACGGCGCCATCTGGCTCGAGGGCGAGGAGATCACCGACCCGCGCAAGGACGCCGACGCGCTGCGCGCGCGCATGGGCATGGTGTTCCAGGCGTTCAACCTCTTCCCGCACATGCGGGTGCTCGACAACGTGACCCTCGCGTCGCGGCTGGTGCACAAGGTGGCGCGACCCGAGGCGGAGGAGCGCGCGCTGGCGATGCTCGAGCGCGTCGGGCTGGCCGGCCGCGCGTCCGCGTTCCCCGACCAACTCTCCGGCGGTCAGCAGCAGCGCGTCGCGATCGCGCGGGCGCTCGTCGGCGCGCCACGGCTGCTCCTGCTCGACGAGGTGACCAGCGCGCTCGACCCCGAGCTGGTGGGCGAGGTGCTCGACCTGCTCATCGAGCTCAAGGCCGACGGCATGACGATGCTGGTCGCGACGCACGAGATGGGCTTCGCGCGACGCGTGGCCGACGAGGTGTGCTTCCTGCACGAGGGCCGCGTGCACGAGCGCGGCGCCCCCGACCAGGTGCTCGGGGACCCGGCGCAGCAGCGCACCCGCGACTTCCTCCGCCGCCTGGCCTGACCACTCGGCACCGCCTCGCGACCGACACCACGCTCGAGGGGCGCCGCGCGGGCACCCCGGCGTCACGGCTGCGCGGGCAGCCTGCGCATGACGGCGAGCATGTCCTCGCGGGGGACGACCTTGACGCGCTCGCGGCCGTGCGGGGCGCCGAGCTCGCGCTCGTACGCGTCCAGCAGGGTCCAGCCGGACCACTCGACCGGCTCGACGCCGCGGTCGGCGAGGAACGTCACGACGGCGTCCCGGTCGCGCTCGGGCGCGCGCTGCAGGCCGTCGGCGTCCTCGACCAGGTGCCGGATGGTCTCGCTCGCGTCGGACTTGGTGTGGCCGATGAGGCCCACCGGGCCGCGCTTGATCCAGCCGGTCGCGTAGACGCCGGGCACGGGGTCACCCGCCGGGTCCACGACGCGGCCCTCGCGGTTCGGGATGACCCCGGCGACCTCGTCGAACGGCACGCCCGGCAGCGGCGAGCCGAAGTAGCCGACGGCGCGGTAGACCGCCTGCACGGGCCAGTCGTGGGTCTGGCCCGTGCCCGCCACGGACCCGTCGCCGGTGAGCACCGTGCGCTCGGTCCGCAGGCCCTCGACCCGGTCCGTGCCGAGCACCGCGACCGGCTTGTGCAGGAAGTGCAGGTGGATGCGCCGGGACGCCGTCAGCTCGGACGGGTTCTTCAGCGTCCAGTCCGTCAGGGTCTTGACCACCTGCTTGGTCTGGTTGGACGAGTGGATCGCCGCCATCGAGCCCTCGTCGAACTCGAAGTCCTCCGGGTCGACCAGCACGTCGACGTCGGGCACGTGCCCGAGCTCGCGCAGCTCCAGCGGCGAGAACTTCGCCTGGGCCGGGCCGCGGCGGGCGAACACGTGCACGTCCGTCACGGGGCTCGTCTTGAGCGTGGCGTAGACGTTGTCCGGGATCTCGGTGGGCAGCAGGTCGTCCGCGTGCTTGGCCAGGATCCGCGCGACGTCGAGCGCCACGTTGCCGGCCCCCAGGATCGCGACGTGCTGCGCCTCGAGCGGCCACTCGCGCGGGACGTCCGGGTGGCCGTCGTACCAGGACACGAAGTCGGCCGCGCCGTAGGAGCCCGGCAGGTCGATCCCGGGGATCGGCAGCGCGGCGTCCTTGATCGCGCCCGTGGAGAAGATCACCGCGTCGTAGAAGCGGTGCAGTTCCTCCAGCGTCACGTCGCCGCCGAAGTCCACGTTGCACAGCAACCGGATGTCACCGCGCTCGAGGATCTTGTGCAGCGCCAGGATGATCTGCTTGATCCGGGGGTGGTCGGGCGCGACGCCGTAGCGCACGAGCCCGAACGGCGCGGGGAGCCGCTCGATCAGGTCGATGCTCACGTCCAGCCCGGACTTGCTGAGGATGTCCGAGGCGTAGATGCCGGCCGGGCCGGCGCCGACCACGGCGACACGCAGTTCGCTGCTCACGGGGAGATGGAAACCTTCCGCAGGTCGAGGGAGCTCGCGCGCCGGGGGCGCGGCAAGGAGGGAATCTGCCGCCAGTCTAGGTCGACCGGCCGTGCGGGAGCGCCCGAGGGCCGTGGGCCTGCACAGCTCCTCCGCAACCCTCAGCGGGAACCTCGCCGGCGCACCTCGAGCACCACGCTGTCGACGCGCGGCGGCGGGGCAGCAGCAGGTCCCGCGCGTCCGCCTGGACGACGACGACCCCGGCGTCCGTGAAGCGTTCCCGCAACGTGGCGGCACGGCCGGGGTGCAGCTCGAGCGCGATGACGCGGGCACCTGCGGCCACGAGATGCCGCGTGAGCGCGCCGTCACCGGCGCCGATCGTGACGCTACGGGCGGGGCCGGGCCGCCGGCGATGGAATTCCGCGCGAGCACGTCGCCACGAGGTCTACCGTCGCCGCGTGCCCGACCCACGCCCCCTCCCCGACCGGATCGACCGCGGCGGACTGGCCCAGGGCGTCGGTGCCTACTTCCTCTGGGGCCTGCTGCCGCTGTACTTCCCGCTCCTGGCCCCGGCCGGCTCCGTCGAGATCATCGCCCACCGCGTGGTGTGGTCCCTGGTGTTCTGCCTCCTGCTGCTCGCCCTCACCGGCGGCCTGGCGGACCTGCGCGCGGCGCTCACGCACCGGCGCACGCTGGCCAGGCTCGGGACGGCGGGCGTGCTCATCGCCACCAACTGGCTGGTGTACGTGTACGGCGTGCTCAGCGGGCACACCGTGGACGGGGCGCTCGGCTACTACATCAACCCGCTGGTCACCGTCGCGCTGGCGGTGGCGGTGCTCGGCGAGCGGATGCGCCGGACCCAGTGGGTGGCGCTCGGGCTCGGGGCCGCCGCGGTCGTCGTCATCACCGTGGGCATGGGCCGCCTGCCCTGGATCTCGCTGGTCCTCGCCCTGACGTTCGGGCTCTACGGGCTCGTGAAGAACCGGGTCGGCCGCACGGTCGGCGCCGTCACCAGCCTCACGGTCGAGACGGCGGCGATGGCGCCCCTGGCCGTGGCCTACCTCGCGTTCCTCGCCGACGACGGCCGCCTCACGCTCGCCCGCGGCGGCTGGCACGCGGCGGCGCTGGTGGCGCTCGGCGTCGTCACCGCGGTGCCGCTGCTGCTCTTCGGCGGCGCCGCCCGGCGCCTGCCGCTCAGCGTCGTGGGCATGCTCCAGTACCTCTCCCCGACGCTGCAGTTCCTCGTCGCACTCCTGGTCTTCGGCGAGGAGATGCCCGGGGCGCGCTGGGCGGGCTTCGCGCTCGTCTGGGCGGCGCTCGTCGTGCTCACGGTCGACGGCATCCGCTCGGGCCGGCCGCCGCGCCGCGTGGCGGAGCTCGCGGCCCAGGTGGTCGACCCTCAGGAGACGGTGAACCAGAAGTCGCCGAAGGAGACCGTCGCCCCGACGGGCACCCGCACCAGCTGACCCGGCGTGCAGATCACCTGCGCGCCGTCGGGCAGCGTGATGACCGTGCCGTTGGTCGACCCCCGGTCCCGCACCCACAGGCCCGCACCGTCGACGCCCGCGGACAGGTGCGTCTTGGAGACCGAGCGGCGCTGGTCCGGCACGGTGATGACCTGCTCGGGCAGCGGCTCGTCGTCCCGCCGCACGGGGTTGCGGCCCAGCAGCGCGAACCCGGTGAGCGTGACGTCCTCGCCGTTCCACAGGTGCAGGACGGCGTGCGCCGGCCCGTCCGTGCGGCGTCGACCGCGGCTCGTGCCGCTCAGGCTCAGGCGCGTCGCCTCGACGTCGTCGAGGTCGTCGTCGGCTGCGTCGTCGGTGGCCGCAGCGCTCGGGGTCGCGACGGGGGCGGCGGCCGCGGGCGCGATGCCGTGGCCGGGCACCGTCGGGAGCGGGAC
>AXCX01000701.1 GCA_000767215.1 Actinotalea fermentans ATCC 43279 = JCM 9966 = DSM 3133 | reverse complement strand
CCAGGCGCACGCGGCGCCCGGACGTGTCCATGAGCGCGACGGCGACCAGCCGGCCCGCCGCGACGTCACCCCGGACGGCGAGACCCGACACCACACCCGGCCCGACGCCGGACCGCACGGCCGCGACGAGGGCGTGCGTGGACGCGAGGACGACGGCGGGGCGGGGCGACAGTCCCTCCCGCGCGAGCCAGCGCTCGAGCACCTCGCGCGTGCCCGACCCGGTCTCGCGCATGACCAGGGGCGTCGCGGCGACGTCGGCGGCGGTGCGAGGCCGCCCGTCGAGTGCCCACGGGTGGTCGGGCGTGACGACGAGGGCGAGCTCGTCGCGCGTGACGGTCGCCAGGCGCAGGCCGCGCGGGGTGCTCGCGCCCTCGATGAAGCCGAGGTCCGCGCGGCCGTCGCGGACGTCGCGGACGACCGCCTCGGAGTTGCCCATCTGCACGACGACGGTGACCGGCGGCGGCTCGGCCGCGAGCGCGACCAGCCACCCCGGGATCAGGTGCTCGGCCACCGTCAGGCTCGCGGTGACGGACAGGCGCGCCTCGCCCCGGAGCTCGGCGACGCCGGCGGCGAGCTCGGCGGCCGACCGCAGCACGGTTCGCGCCCAGTCGGCCACCCGTTCGCCGTCGTCGGTCAGGACCGAGCCTTCGGGGCGCCGGTGCACGAGCGTGAGCCCGACGCGCCGCTCGAGCAGCCGCAGGCGCTCGCTCGCGGTCGGCTGGCTCAGGCCGAGGGTGCGCGCCGCGGCACCGATGCC
>AXCX01000700.1 GCA_000767215.1 Actinotalea fermentans ATCC 43279 = JCM 9966 = DSM 3133 | reverse complement strand
GCCGGCGTCCGCGACCGCGACCAGGAGCTCCATCTGGGCGAGGTCGGGCGTCCCGGCGGGCAGGCGAGCGGCCATAGGTCCAGCCTATGGGGTGATCGGGTTCCGACGGCTGGCGGCGCGGCCAGGCGGGGGCCAGGCTCGACGGGTGCCTCCCGCCGCCCTGCCGCCCGCCTCCGTCACCGTGACCGCGCCCGCGCCAGCGCTGAC
>AXCX01000699.1 GCA_000767215.1 Actinotalea fermentans ATCC 43279 = JCM 9966 = DSM 3133 | reverse complement strand
CCCGGCCCGCGCCGACGATGCCCACCCCGAGCCGGTCGCTCACGCGGGCGTCGCCCCCCGGGCCATCCACCGCTCGGGCACCGCGGTGGCGCGCGCCGCCCGCGCCCGGGCCGCCTGGTCGTCGAGGAGACGTCCGGCGACGTGCGCGTCCAGGTGCGGCACGACTGGCACGACGGGCCCGGGCGTGGAGTGCAGGTGCACGCTCGCGATGCCCAGCCGGCGCTGGAGGGGGCCCTGCTCGACGCCGAGGGACTGGGTGCGCTCGTGCGGCACCACGGTGAGCGTCCGGACGAGCCAGCCGCCCCGGACCAGGACGGCCCGGCCGGTGAGGGCCACGCCGTGGCGTCGCCACGTGAGGGGGTCGAGCCAGCGGGCCTGCCGCGGCGGGGTCACGAACCCGTGCCCCTCACCCGAGCCCGCGAGCGCCGCGTCCAGCAGCGGGCGGGGGTCGCCCTCGACGCCGAGGTCGGGCAGGACGAGCCAGAGCGCGAGCAGCGCCTCCTGCCGGTCGCCGACCGGCAGGAGCACCGACTCGACCTGGCGGCCGCCGTTCTCCGACGAGCCCGTGCCGTACCCGGCGACGTTCATCTGCACGCGCCACCAGTCCTTGCCGCGCCACAACAGCCCCTGCGTCAGCCGCACGGCCTGGAC
>AXCX01000698.1 GCA_000767215.1 Actinotalea fermentans ATCC 43279 = JCM 9966 = DSM 3133 | reverse complement strand
CGGGCCTCGAGCAGACCGTGCCGCAGCCGGATGCCGTCCGGCGACATGGCCACGCGGAAGCCGAACTCCCCGGCGAACCGCTGCCACACGTAGCCGCCGGCGCCGAGCGCCGCGGGGAGCATCGCGACGAGGCCCCCGGGCTCGCCCGTGGCGATCGCGGCGACCGCGAGCCCGACGAGCGCGAGGACGGACACCAGGACGCTGCCGGAGCGCACCAGCGACGCCAGGAGCCGGCCGGGCGTGACGTGCACGATCTCGCGCTCGGGGGCGACGGGGATGCCAAGGCCGGGCCCCGCCGTCGGCGCAGGGCCGCCCGGGCCG
>AXCX01000697.1 GCA_000767215.1 Actinotalea fermentans ATCC 43279 = JCM 9966 = DSM 3133 | reverse complement strand
GCCCTCGGCGGCGCCGCCGCCCTCGCACTCGCCGCCCCGGCCGCGGCCGCGCCCCTGCTCGCCCCCACGGCCACCGACGACGCACCCGGCGCCGGCGACGTCACCGTCATCAACACCGAGACAGTGCAGGCCAAGCTCTCGCCCTCGGGCGAGCTGCGCTCCGCGCGCCTGTACGAGCAGCTCAGCTTCACCGGCACGGGCCACGTCACGGTGACCAACCCGACGTCGGTGCAGGGCCTGCGCAACCTCGACGGCTTCGGCGGGTTCGCGGTCCAGGCCGGCGCGATGACCGCGACCGTCGACGTCGACGGCGAGCGCCGCATCCGCACCGTCTCCGACTTCACGGGCGACCTGCCGCTGTCGGTCGCCGTCACCTACACGCTCGACGGCGAGCCGATCGAGCCGGGCGACGTCGTCGGGCGCAGCGGTGAGCTCGCGGCGCGCTACGTCGTCGAGAACCTCACCGGCCGCACGGACGAGGTGACCTACGACGACGGCACCGGCAACCAGGCCACCACCAGCGCGGAGACCGTCATCCCGATGGTCGGCCAGCTCGTCACGGTGCTGCCGTCGCAGTTCACGGCGGTCTCCTCCGGCGAGGCGAGCATGGCCGGCGACGGCCGCGGCGGCACCAAGCTCTCGTTCACCATGACGCTCTTCCCGCCCATCGGCGCGACGAGTGCCGAGTTCGGCTGGACCGCGACCGTCCACGACGCCGCCCTCCCGCCGGCGACGATCACCGCCGTCCCCGTCTCCCCCCTGCTCAGCCCGAGCTACCGCGGCGGCGCGGCGAGCTACGCCTCGGGCGCGGAGTCCGGCGCGGCCCTGACCGCGGGCGCCACCGAGATCGACGCCAACCTGCTGCGGCTGCGCGACGGCGCCGCCGAGCTCACGAGCGGCCTCCAGCAGCTCTACGCCGGCGCGCAGGAGCTGGCCACGGGACTCAACGGCGAGGCCGCGCCCGGCGCGGACGAGCTCG
>AXCX01000696.1 GCA_000767215.1 Actinotalea fermentans ATCC 43279 = JCM 9966 = DSM 3133 | reverse complement strand
TTCGCGCTCGCCAGCCTGCATCCCGACGACCCGTGGCGCGTGTGCCGCGTGGCGGCGTCCGTCGGCGGCGACTGCGACACGATCGCCGCCATGGCGGGTGCCGTCGCGGGCGCGTGCGCGGGGGCCGCCGCCTTCCCGCCCGACGCGCGGGCGACCGTCGAGTCCGTCAACGGCCTCGACCTGGCCGGCCTCGCGCGGGACCTGCTCGTCCTGCGGGGTGTCGCATGAGCCGCGCGCCGCACGGACCGCAGCTCGTCCACCTGGGCAACGCCGTCGTCGACCTGGTCGTGACGGTCCCCCACCTGCCGGAGCGCGGCGGCGACGTGTTCGCCTACGGCGCCACGGCGCACGTCGGCGGCGGGTTCAACGTCATGGCGGCGGCCGCCCGGCACGACCTGCCGGTCGCCTACGCCGGGATGCACGGGACCGGCCAGTACGCCGAGCTGGCCCGCGCCGCCCTGCGCGACGAGGGCATCACGGTGCTCCAGCCGCCGGTGCCCGAGATCGACACCGGCGTCGTCCTGGCGTTCGTCGACGCGACCGGCGAGCGGACCTTCGTGACGCTCCCGGGAGCCGAGGCGCACCTGACGCCCGCCGCGCTGGCCCGCGTGCAGCTCCGGCCCGGGGACCTGCTCTACGTCACCGGCTACTCGCTCGCGCACGCGATCAACTGCGCCGCGCTCACCGCCTGGCTGCCGGGTGTCGACCCGCGGGTGACCGTCGTCGTCGACCCGGGACCGCTCGTCGCCTCCGTGCCCGGCGAGGCGCTCGCCGTCCTGCTCGACCGCGCGGACTGGGTGTCGGCCAACCTCGCCGAGGCGCGCGCCGTCACCGGGGACCCCGCGACGACGGCCGCGACGACGGTCGCGGCCCACCTGGCCGAGCGTGCGGGCCGGCGCGGCGTCCTCGTGCGCACCGG
>AXCX01000695.1 GCA_000767215.1 Actinotalea fermentans ATCC 43279 = JCM 9966 = DSM 3133 | reverse complement strand
GGACCCCGGAGCCGAGCTGCCCCTGCGGGTCGGACCCGGCGCCGTCGGCCTGCCGGGCGACGCCGACGAGGTCTGCGTGGCGTGGGGTGGCCCCGGAGCGGGCGGGCGCGCCCTGACCGGGCTGCGGGTGCCGATCGGGATGGCGGCGGGGCCCCGTGGCCCCGCACCTGCCTGGCTGGACCTCCTGACGGACGGTCCGCACGCGCTCGTCGCGGGGACGACGGGATCGGGCAAGTCCGAGCTGCTCCAGGCGCTCGTCCTGGGGCTCGCCCTGCGCCATCCGCCGACCGAGCTGGGGCTCGTGCTGCTGGACTTCAAGGGCGGGGCCGGCCTTCGCGCGTGCGCAGACCTGCCGCACGTCGTCGGACGGGTGAGCGACCTGGACCCGGAGCAGGCCGTCCGCGCTCTCGAGGCGCTCGCGGCCGAGCTGCGACGCCGCGAGCGCCTCCTGGCTGCCGCCGGGGTCTCGGACCTGGAGACCCTGCGCGGGGCAGCGGGACACCGGGCGCCGCCGCGCCTGCTCGTGGTCGTGGACGAGTTCCGGGCGCTCGCGGAGGACCTGCCGGACTTCGTGCCCGGGCTGGTCCGGCTGGCCGCGCAGGGGCGCTCGCTGGGGATGCACCTCGTCCTGGCCACCCAGCGCCCGGCCGGCGCGGTCACGGCCCAGATGCGTGCGAACCTCGCCCTGCGCATCTGCCTGCGGGTGACCGAGCCGGCCGACTCGCACGACGTCGTGGACGTGCCCGACGCCGCCGCCCTGCCCGCGCGGGCACCCGGCCGTGCGGTGGTGCGCCGCGCCGACGGCCGGGTGGAGGTGGTCCAGACCGTCTGGACGGCCCTGCCCTCACACCACGAACATCCCGTCCGCCCGGCCCGGCCCTGGGAGGCGTTCGGTCGTCCCTGGCCCCCGACGGCGCCGTCGGTCGCCCACGACGGCACCGCGGCGCTCGCGGCGCTGGCCACGACGGCGGCGGACCGGTTGCCCGTCCG
>AXCX01000694.1 GCA_000767215.1 Actinotalea fermentans ATCC 43279 = JCM 9966 = DSM 3133 | reverse complement strand
GCACGGACCGCGGCACCACCCGGTGCTCGGCGGCGGCCGCCGGCGCTGCGGACGCAGCGGGCTCGGCCGGGGCGGGCGCCTCCTCGGGGGGCTCCATCCCGCCCTCGCGCATGAGGGTCGCCTTGTAGGCGCGCGCGGCGTCGGACACGCGGGCGTCCTCGGCGAGCTGGGCCAGCAGGGAGGTGTCCCGCACGGCGATCCGGGCGAGCATCGTGGCGACACCGTCGAGCCGCTTGAGCTCGTGGTCGCGCTGAGCCGCGGTGAGGGACGCGTCGGTCATCACGCGGGTCCGCTCCTCGCGCACCAGGAGGGCGACGACCTGGAACTTCGTCCGGACGGCGGCGCGTGTCGGGGGGCGGCGGACCGCGTTGTCGACCTCGCGGGCGACCTGAGCCAGGACGGGGATGATCCCCTCCTCGTCGGCGGGGCGCCTGCGCTGCGCGCCCCCGGCGGCGCGCTGGGCGCCGCCACCGGCACGCCCGCGGCCGGACCGGCGCTGGCCTGGTCCTGACACGTCTCCTCCTTCGAAGCGTCGACACCGCGACGGCGACGGCGGCGTGGGCTGCGTCACGACCGCCCGGGACTCGTGGGTCCCGACGACCCGTGCTGCAGTCAGCCCGGGGACGAGCGCTCGGATCGAGCGTCTGGTCACCGCGCAGCGTCCCCCCGCGCGCCGCCCGCGGGCGATGCTGACGCCGGCCGCGGGATGTCTCCGGAGCCACCACGGGGAACGCGACCCCGCGTGGGACTCCAGGACGCGTCGAGCGTACCGCCCCGGACCCCATGCTCAGGTGCGCTGACGCGCGGAGGTCCCCGCGGGGACCAGGAGGACGATGGACTCCTGGTCCCGCGGGGACCTCGGTGGCGGCGTTGCCCGCCCGGGCGGTCACGACGCAGCCGCCCGGGCGACGACGGCGCTACGCCGCCTGGGGCAGGACGTGCGGGACGTGCGGCGGCCGCGGCGGGTGCGGCGGCCGGTGGTGCGGCGGCTTGG
>AXCX01000693.1 GCA_000767215.1 Actinotalea fermentans ATCC 43279 = JCM 9966 = DSM 3133 | reverse complement strand
CGGCGGAGACGACGGCGCTCGCCGCCCCCGGTCCTCGCGGCCTCGCCGTGACGGGCGCCGACGCCTGGGTGGTCCTCGCCGCAGCTCTGCTCGCCGCCCTCGGAGCCGGCGCGGTCGCCCTGCGACGCAGGCTCGGCCAGGACGCCGCGTAGGCCGCCCGAACGCCGCCGACCGCTCGAGGGATCAGCCCAGCACGCCCGGCTTCCAGAGGACGGCGATGGCGATGTTGAGCACCGTCAGCCCGCCGATGCCCGCCCACGCCCAGGTCGGCACGGACGGACGCTTGCGGAAGGCGAACGCGATGCCCAGGATCGCGACGAGCACCAGGAGCTTCACGGCGATCTTCACGTGGTTGATCTCGTAGTCGCCGATCGCCTCGACCATGCCCACGAGCGCCACGCCGGTCAGCAGCTGGGTCCACGCGCCGTGCAGCACGAAGGCGTCGATGCGCCGGGTCTCCGCGCGCAGCTGCACCAGGACGCCACCGATGATGGCCGCGAGGCCGATGAAGTGCAGCACCAGCAGCAGTCCCTTGAGGACCTCCATGACCACCCC
>AXCX01000071.1 GCA_000767215.1 Actinotalea fermentans ATCC 43279 = JCM 9966 = DSM 3133 | reverse complement strand
CGAGCCGTCGAGCAGCCCGGCGACCGCGTCGAGCTCGGCCTGGGCCGTCGAGCGGGCGGCGGCCACCCGTGCGAGCTGGAGCTGGGCGTCACTGCCGGGCTCGGCGGCGCGCGCGAGCTCCCACAGCCGGCCGGCCGCCCACGCCGAGGTCTCGGCGCGGTGCTCGGGCGCGACGTACAGGTCGAGCGTCGTGACCAGCTGGCGCAGCAGCGTCTGCACGACCGAGGAGTCGGTCTCGTGCGCGATGTTGCCGAGCACGAGGCGCGCGAAGTCCCGGGCGCCCCACTCGCCGTCGCGCGTCATGTCCCAGGCCGCGCCCCACACCAGCGACCGGGGGAGGGAGTCGGTGAACGCGTGCAGGTGCTCCGTCGCCGCCGCGAGCGAGGCCTCGTCGAGGCGGATCTTCGCGTAGGCCAGGTCGTCGTCGTTGACCAGGATCAGCGCGGGGCGCGGACGCCCGACGAGCGCCGGCACCGGCGTCACCTCGCCGTCGACGTCGAGCTCGACGTGGGCCACGCGCTCCAGCCGGGTGCGATTGTCCTCGCCGCGGACGACGTCGTACCCGCCGACCGCCAGGCGGTGCGGACGCTGCACCGGGTGCTCGGCGGGGACCTCCTGGCGGATCTCGAACGCCGTGACGACGCCCGCCGCGTCCGTCTCGACGTGCGGGCGCAGCAGCGTGACGCCGGCCTTCTCGAGCCAGAGGGCCGACCAGGCCCGCAGGTCCCGCCCGCTCGTGGTCTCGAGCTCCATCAGCAGGTCGACCAGCTGGGTGTTGCCCCAGGCGTGCCGCGCGAAGTACGCCCGCACCCCTGCGAAGAACGCGTCCTTGCCCACCCACGACACGAGCTGCTTGAGCACCGAGGCGCCCTTGGCGTACGTGATGCCGTCGAAGTTGACCTCGACGTCCTCCAGGTCGCGGATGTCGGCGACGATCGGGTGCGTCGAGGGCAGCTGGTCCTGGCGGTAGGCCCACGACTTCTCCATCGCGGAGAACGTCGTCCAGGCGGCGCGCCAGCGCGTGGCCTCGGCGGTGGCCAGGGTGGAGACGTACTCCGCGAACGACTCGTTGAGCCACAGGTCGTCCCACCAGCGCATCGTCACGAGGTCGCCGAACCACATGTGGGCGAGCTCGTGCAGGATCGTCACCGCCCGGCGCTCGACCATCGCGTCGGCGACCTTGGACCGGAAGACGTAGTTCTCCAGGAACGTGACTGCCCCGGCGTTCTCCATGGCGCCGGCGTTGAACTCCGGCACGAAGATCTGGTCGTACTTGGTGAACGGGTACGGCAGGCCGAAGAGCTCCTCGTAGAACGCGAATCCGGCGCGCGTGATCTCGACGATGTTGTGCGCGTCCAGGTGCTCCGCGAGCGAGGCGCGGCACAGCACGGCGAGCGGGACCGTGCGGCCGTCGCTGCTCGTGAGCGTGTCGCTCTCGCGGTGGTAGGGCCCGGCGACGATCGCCGTGACGTAGCTGGACAGGCGCGGCGTGGCGTCAAAGGTCCACGTCGCCGCGCCGGCGTCGGTGCCGCCGTTGCGGTTGGTGCCACCCGGGATCGGGACGGGCTCGGGCGTCGGGGAGTTGGAGATCACCGTCCAGTGCGCCGGTGCCGTGACCGTGAAGCGGAACTCGGCCTTCAGGTCCGGCTGCTCGAACACCGCGTACACGCGCCGGCTGTCGGCCACCTCGAACTGGCTGTACAGGTACACCTCGCCGTCGACCGGGTCGACGAACCGGTGGAGCCCCTCGCCCGTCGTCATGTACGCGCAGTCCGCGACGACCCGCAGCTCGTTCTCGGCGGCGAGGTCGACCAGCGCGATCCGCGAGTCCGCGACCACGTCCGCCACGTCGAGCGCACGCCCGTTGAGCTCGACCGCGTGCACCGTGGGCGCGATGAGGTCGATGAACGTCTTGGCGCCCGGGGTCGCGGTGAACCGCACGAGCGTCGTCGAGGCGAACGTCTCCGGACCCGTCGTCAGGTCGAGCGTGACGTCGTAGGACTTGACCTGGACGGCGGCGGCGCGGTCGGCGGCCTCGGCGCGCGTGAGGTTCTCTGCAGGCACGATGGTGCTCCTCGGGCGATGGATGTTCCGGGCGATCCTGCCACGCGTGCCTACTGCCCGGTAGCAATGCCCGCACGGCGGTCTGCGGGCGGCGGTCCCGTTCACCCGTCCGGGTGGCGTGACACGGCCTCGCATCACCCGTTCGGCCGTGTCATGCTGCCCTTGGTCATCATTCGGGAGGGGTGGATGTCGGGCACTGGGGCGCCTGAGCGCCGTGGCGGGCCGAGCCTGTCCCCGACCGGGCAGCGGACCTTCCTGGTCGTCGACGCGATCCTCGTCGTGACCTTCGCCGTCCTGCTCGTCCTGCACCTGGTCAACAGCGCGGCCGCCCCGTCGACGCCGGCGGCCGCCGCGACGCCGACGCCGACGTCGAGCGCGGCCCCCGAGACGACCCCCGAGGCGACGGCGCCGAGCGCGCCGGCCGACAACGCGGCCCTGGCGGAGTTCGTGCTCCCCAGCGGCAACATCTGGTGCTCGATGACGCAGACGTCGGCGACGTGCGTCATCGGCCAGTTCTCCTTCGCGCCGCCGACGCCCCCGCCCGGGTGCACGGGGACGGTCGGCCCCGTCTTCACCGTGACGGCAGCCGACGGCGCCGCGCAGCCCTGCGTCCCGGAGGTGCCCCCGCGCCCGGACGACGCGCCCGTCCTCGAGTACGGGCAGGCCTCGACCATCGGGGAGATGACCTGCTACAGCTCGCGCAACGGCGCGACGTGCCGGCACAACCCGACGGGCGAGGGCTTCTCCGTGGCGCGCGCCGGCTACACGACCCTCTGAGCGGGCCGCGCGACCCCCTGGGCCCGGCGCGTCACCAGATCCGCACGCGCTCCGCCGGGTCGAGGTAGAGCGCGTCGCCCGGTCGCACGTCGAACGCCTCGTGGAACTCGGGCAGGTTGCGCACCACGCCGTTGCAGCGGAACTCGTACGGCGAGTGCGGGTCCGTCGCCATGCGCCGGATCAGCTCCTCGTCGCGCACCTTGCCGCGCCACGCCTGCGCCCAGCCGATCAGGACGCGCTGGACGCCGGTCAGGCCGTCGAGCACCGGGGCGTCCGCCAGCGGCCGGCCGAGCGCGATGCGGTACGCCTGGAGGGCGATGGACAGCCCACCGAGGTCGCCGATGTTCTCGCCGATCGTCAGGGCGCCGTTGACGCGGTGGCTGCCGCCGAGCTGCTCGGGGGAGTAGGCGGCGTACTGGTCGACCAGCGCCCTGGTGCGGACGTCGAACTCCGCCCGGTCCGTCGCGGTCCACCAGTCCTCGAGCCGGCCGGCGCCGTCGTACTTGCTGCCCTGGTCGTCGAAGCCGTGGCCGATCTCGTGGCCGATGACGGCGCCGATCCCGCCGTAGTTGACCGCGTCGTCGGCGTCGGGGTCGAAGAACGGCGGCTGCAGGATCGCCGCCGGGAAGACGATCTCGTTCATCCCGGGGTTGTAGTAGGCGTTGACGGTCTGCGGCGTCATGAACCACTCGTCGCGGTCCACGGGCCGGCCGATCTTCGCGAGCTCGCGGTCCTGCTCGTAGGCGTGCGAGCGGCGCACGTTGCCGACCAGGTCGTCGGCCCGGATCTCCAGGCCCTCGTAGGACTTCCAACGGTCCGGGTAGCCGATCTTGGGCCGGAACGCCTCGAGCTTGGCGAGCGCCTTGGCCCGCGTCTCCTCGCCCATCCAGTCGAGCTGCTCGATCGACTCGCGGTAGGCCGCCACGAGGTTCGCGACGAGCGCGACCATGTGCTCCTTGTGCGTGGGCGGGAAGTGCCGGGCCACGTACTCCTGCCCGACGGCCTCGCCGAGGGCGCCCTGCACCAGCGAGACGCCACGCTTCCAGCGCTCGCGCAGCTCCTGCGCGCCGGTGAGCGTGCGCCCGTAGAAGTCGAAGTTCGCCCGCACGAACTCGTCGGTGAGGAACGGCGCCCGGGCGGTGACCAGGTGGTACCGCAGCCAGGCGCGCCACTGCTCGGCGGGCACCTGCGCCCACAGCGCGGCGAGCCCGACGGCGAAGTCCGGCTCGCGCACGACGAGCTGGTCCAGCGCGCCCGCTGGCGCCCCGACCGCGGCGGCCCAGCCCGCCCAGTCGAACCCGGGGGCCCGCTCCGACAGCTCGGCGAGCGTCATCGGGTTGTACGTCAGGTCCGCGTCCCGGTCCCGCACGACGTCCCAGTGGTGCGCGGCGAGCCGCGTCTCGAGGTCCACCACCAGCTCGGCCCGCGCCTCGGCCTCGGCCTCGGCCAGGCCCGAGAGCCGGAGCATCCGGGCGACGTGCGGCGTGTACGCGGCCCGCACCTGCGCGTAGTCGTCCTCGCGGTAGTACGCCTCGTCGGGCAGCCCGAGGCCCGACTGGTAGAGGTAGACGACGTAGCGCTCCGGGTCCTTCGCGTCGTTGTCGACCCAGAAGCCCACCGCGCCGGCGCCACCGGTCCGCTGGAGCTCGCCGAGGACGGTGAGGAGCTCGTCCGGTGTGCCGGCCGCCTCGATCCGGTCGAGCTCGTCGGCGATCAGCGTGAGGCCGAGCTCCTCGATCCGCTCGGTGTCCATGAAGGACGCGTACAGCGCGCCCACCTGGGCTGCGGGCGTCGCCCCGTGGGCCCCTCCAGCGGCGCGCTCGGCGAGCTCGGCGATGATCACCCGCACCTGCTCCTCGGCGCGGTCGTGCAGCTCGCGCGTGGCGCCGTCGGCGGCCCGGTCCGCGGGGATCTCGTAGGTGTCGAGCCACCTGCCGTTCACGTGCCGGAAGAGGTCGTCCTGCGGGCGGACGCCGCCGTCGAAGGTGCCGACGTCGATGCCGCTGCGGACGGCGTGGCGGACGGTGCTGGAGGTGGCCTCGGTCGTCATGCGCCCAAGGCTACGTGGCCGACGCGCGCCGACCGGAGGTGGTCGGCGCGCGTCGGCGGGGTCGTGCGTGTGCTGTGTCCGGCGCGGCCGTCAGGCGGTCGTGACCGGCGTCAGGAGCACCCGGTCGTGGCCGAGCGTCCGGGTGGGGCCGGTGACGGTCAGCGGCGCGGTGAGCGTGAGGTCGCCCGACGAGGCCCCGACCGACAGCGACGCGCGGTGCGCCGCGACGGTCCACTCGAGGTCCGCGCCGACCCAGGCGAGACGGTCGGCCGCCACCTGGAACGTCACGTCGCGCGACTCGCCGGGGGCGAGCTCGACGCGGGCGTAGCCCAGGAGGGCCACCTCCGGGCGGGTGACCGGTGCGACGACGTCGTGCAGGTAGAGCTGGACGACGTCCACGCCCGCCCGGTCGCCCGTGTTGGTCACGCGGACGGACACGTCGACCGTGCCGTCCGTCGCGATCTCGGACGTGGACAGCCGCAGGTCCGTGCGCTCGAACGACGTGTACGACAGGCCGTGCCCGAACGGGAAGACGGGCGTCGGGTCCAGGTTCGTCACGCCGACCTTGCCGGCGAGCCGCACGTGGCGGTAGGTCGTCGGCATCATGCCCGCCGACCGCGGGAAGGACAGGGTCGTGCGGCCCGACGGGTTCAGGCGCCCCGAGAGCACGCCGGCGACCGCCGAGGCGCCCTCCTGGCCCGGGAACCACGCCTGCACGATGGCGGCGCAACGGCCGGCCGCCCACTCGAGCGCGTAGGGCCGGCCGGTGACGAGCACGAGGACGACGGGCGTGCCGGTCTCGAGCACGGCCTCGATCAGCGCCCGCTGCTCGCCGGGCAGCTCCAGGTCGTCGACGTCGCAGCCCTCACCGACGGTGCCGCGGCCGAAGAGCCCGGCGCGGTCGCCCATCACCATGACGGCCACGTCAGCGGCCTGGGCCGCGCGGACGGCCTCGGGGAAGCCGTCGCGGCCGGGCTCGCGGACGTCGCAGCCGGCCGCGTGGGTGATCGCGGTGCCGCCGTCCAGCTCGGCGCGCAGGGCCTCGAGGATGGTGGCCATCGTCAGGCCCGGCTCGACGTCCGGGTGGTGCACCTCGACGTGGTTGGTGAAGGAGTAGTCGCCGAGCAGCGCCGCCGCGGTGTCGGCGTTCGGGCCGATGACGGCGATCCGGCCGGGTGCGGCGAGCGGCAGGGCGCCGTCGTTCGCGAGCAGGATGACCGACTCCTCGGCCACCCGGCGGGCGAGGGCGGCGTGCGCCGGCGGGTTGAGGTCCACGGGCTCGTCGGAGAGCTCGGTCGGCTCGTCCAGCAGCCCCAGCTCCGCCTTGAGCTCCAGGACGCGGCGGACCGAGCGGTCGATCGCCGCCAGGACCTCCGGGTCCAGGTCGGGCGTGTCCAGGGCCGGGTAGCAGTCCGCGTTGGGCAGCTCGATGTCGAGGCCCGCGAGGAGCGCGCGCTCGGCGGACGCCCGCTTGGAGCCGCTGACCGCGTGCAGCGTCTGAAGGAAGTTCACGCCGAAGTAGTCCGCCACGACGGTGCCGGTGAAGCCCCACTTCTCCCGCAGGAGGGTGGTCAGGAGAGCGGGGTCGCCGTGCACCGGCATGCCGTCGATCTCCGAGTACGAGGGCATGACGGCGCGGGCGCCGCCCTCGCGCAGCGCCATCTCGAACGGGTAGAGCAGCAGCTCCGTGAGCTCCCGCGGGCCCATGTGCACCGGGCCGAGGTTCCGCCCGCCCTGCGACGCGGGGTAGGCGACGAAGTGCTTGAGCGTGGCGACGATGCCGCCCTCCTCGAGCCCGCGCACGTACGCCGTGCCGAGCGTCCCGACGAGGTACGGGTCCTCGCCGAAGCACTCCTCGACGCGGCCCCAGCGCGCGTCCGTGACGACGTCGAGCAGCGGCGCGAGGCCCTGGTGCACCTCGAGGGCGCGCATGGAGGCGGCGATCGCGGAGCCCACCTCAGCGATCAGCTCGGGGTCCCAGGTGGCGCCGTAGGCGGGCGGCGAGGGGAACGTCGTGGCCTTCCAGGTCGCGACGCCGGTCAGGCACTCCTCGTGCGCGATCGCGCCGATGCCGGACTCGCGGCGCAGCTCGCTCTGCATCCGACGGAGCGCGGTGCGCCCGTCCGTCGGGTCGAGGGGGCGGGTGCCGTACAGCCGCGTGATGTGGCCGAGGCCGGTGCGGGCGAGCGTCTCCCAGTCCGGGCTCGTCGGCATGTTCTCGTTCTGCGCGGGCGCCACGGCACCCGTGGTCGAGTCGATGCCGATCCACGCGCCCACGAGCTGCGCGAGCTTCGCGCTGAGCGGCATCTCGGCGAGCAGCGCGTCCACGCGCGCTCGATCGGTCGTCGTCAGGGCCATGGGAGCCGCCTTCCACTGCGGCCGTCAGCCGCGCCACGTCGGTCCGTGCGTCGTCCGCACGAGGGAGGCCAGAGAGCGCTCTCTCAGGACCTTTCCCGGGCCAGACGATACGCGACCGACGGGGCGCCCCGCCATGGTGCGCTGAAGCGTCGGGCGGGTGATCTGACGCTCCAGAGAGCGCTCTCTCGAAAAGCCCCCGAAGCCTCCCGCCCGGGCCGTCGTTCTGCCACCATGGGCGGGTGCCTGCGCTGCCCCCGACGCCGCGCCGCGCCGCGACCCTCGAGGACGTCGCCGCGGCGGCAGGGGTGTCACGTGCCACCGCCTCCCGGGTGCTCAACGGCGTGCCCACGGTCCGCGCGTCGGCGGTGGACGCCGTCCGGCGCGCCGCCGCCGACCTGGGCTACCGGCCCAACCCGGCCGCGCGGTCGCTGGCCCGCGGCCGGCACGACTCGATCGCCCTCGTGCTGACGGAGCGCGACCTCGCCGAGCTGCCCCACTCGTTCTTCGCCGAGCCGCTGCGCGGCGCGACGGCGGCCGTCACCCGGCGCTCGCTGCAGATGGTGCTCCTCCTCGCCGGCCCCGACGAGGCCGCGCTGCGGCGATACCTCGACGGGAGCCACGTCGACGGCGCGCTCGTCATCGTCGAGGCGCACAGCACGAACCTGCCGCGGCTGCTCCGGTCGAGCGCCGTGCCCGTCGTCTACCTCGGTCGCCCCGTCGAGGACCCCGACTCCCACTCGTACGTCGACGTGGACAACTACGGCGGTGCGCGCCTGGCGACCGCCGAGCTCGTGCAGGCGGGGCGCCGCGTGATCGGCACCATCGCCGGGCCGCAGGACATGGGCGTCGCGGTGGACCGGCTGGCCGGCTGGCGCGACGTGCTCGCGGAGCACGGCCTGCCCGCGCCGACCCCGGTCTACGGGAACTTCACCGCCGACGGCGGCGCGAACGCGATGGCGCGCCTTCTCGCCACCCGGCCGGACCTCGACGGCGTCTTCGTCGCGTCCGACCTGATGGCGATGGGCGCCCTGCGCGTGCTCGCGGCGAGCGGGCGGCGGGTGCCGGAGGACGTCGCGGTCATCGGCTACGACGACTCGATCCTCGCCCGCACCGCGACTCCGCCGATGACGTCGGTCCGCCAGCCGCTGGAGGAGATGGGCGAGCTGATGGTCGACGTCCTGCTCCAGCTCATCGCGGACCCGGCGGCAGGGCCCGTGCGCCGGATCCTGCCCGCGCAGCTGGCCCGGCGCGAGTCGGTCTGACGGCAGCACCGCCGCACGCCGCCGTCCGACGGGCGTCGGCCCGAACGGCCCCGCAGGATCCCCCGCGAGGTGCGGCAGGATGTGCGCCATGCGCATCCACATCGCCGCCGACCATGCAGGGTTCGAGCTCAAGGCCCACCTCGTCGAGCACCTCACGGCTGCCGGGCACGACGTGACGGACCACGGCGCGCACGCCTACGACCCCGAGGACGACTACCCGTCCGTGTGCTTCGCCGCGGCGGAGGCGGTCGTGGCGGACCCGGGCAGCCTCGGCGTCGTCATCGGTGGCTCGGGGAACGGCGAGCAGATCGCCGCGAACAAGGTCACCGGGGTGCGGGCCGCGCTCGCCTGGAACACCACGACCGCGCGGCTGGGGCGCCAGCACAACGACGCGAACGTCGTCGCGGTCGGTGGGCGCCAGCACTCCGTGGACGAGGCGGTCGAGATCGTCGACGCGTTCCTCGCCGAGCCGTTCAGCGGCGACGCCCGCCACCAGCGGCGCATCGACCAGCTCGCGGCCTACGAGGCCGCTCGCTGACGAGCGCCGCCGGCGGGCGGGCGTCGGCCGGCCGGGCGTCAGGCCCGGCCGGTCACCACACGTACGAGGAGACCGGAGCCACCGGCCACCCGAACGCCGTCGACGCGGCGTGCAGCGTCCCGGGCCGGAGCTCGGTCACGAGCCCGGCCCCGGCGAGCGCCGCGAGCGTGAAGCCGCCGAGGTAGGCCGTCCCGAGCTCGCGCACGTCGAGCGCGAGGTCGGCGTCGGCGTCGGTGCGGGTCACCTCGGCGCCGTCCGGGCCGGCGACGAGGCGCCAGCGGCCGGCGTTGGGCGTCCACAGCGCGTCGGTGACCTCGAGCACGACGTCGACGGGCGCCGCGTAGCGCCGCTGCGCGAGCGCGGCCGGCACGTCGAGCACGCGGACCCACAGGTTGTCCCCGACCGCCGGGCGGGCGGCCCGCGGGTCCACGAGCAGGAACCACAGCGGGTCGTCGAGCGCCAGGAGCCCCACCTCGACGCTCGCCATGAGGTCCAGGTCCAGGAGCACGCCCCACAGGGCCCGGGCGGTCGCGGCGTCCTGCGCCACCGCCTCGCGCACCCGCACGACGCCGCGGGGCCCCTCGGGCTTCCAGTCGTCCTTGCGGCGGAACTTGGCGTAGCCGCGCGGCGTGCCGTCGGCGTCCTCGACGAGCGCGATGCGCAGGGACTCGGCCCCGTCGCGGTAGAACTCCGGGTCGGCGAGCGAGGCCTCGAGGGCACCGTCGGTCTCGCGCGTCGCCCAGCCGGGCCGGTCCACCGCGCTGTGGATCGCGTGCAGCACCGGACCGTGCTTGGCGGCGTCGAGCTTCTCCAGCCGCACCCGCAGCGCGTCGGCGCCCGGCACGTCGCGCAGCGCCGCGCCGCGCGGGACCGACAGGCGCAGGTCGCGGGCCGCGAGGCCGTAGCCGAACCGCCCGTAGATCGCGGGCTCGGCCGCGAAGAGGGCCGCGACCGCCTCGCCGGCCTCGCGCGCCTGCGCGAAGTGCCGGTCGATCATGGTGCGCAGGATCCCGCGCCGTCGGTGCCCCGGGTGCACCCCGACCCAGGTCAGCCCCGCGAGGGGGATGCGCGCCCCCGGGACGGGGAAGGACCGGTAGGGGTAGGCCGCGTACATGCCGACGAGCTCCCCGTCCGCCGCCTCCACGCCGCCGGCCCGGGACCAGGGCAGCGCGGTCGGGAGCTCGGCGAGCTTGTCCTCGCCGACCGAGGAGGGGAACGCCCAGGTGTCGATCGCGAGGACGTCGCGCAGGCGCGCGGGGCTGAGGTCGACGGCGCGGTAGCCGTCAGGCACTGGGGTCATGGCGCACATCGTGCCGGGAGTGCCCCTGGCCTGCGAACCTTTTGACCTGCGCGTCGCCCGCCCGGGATAGCCTGCGGCAGTGACCACCCAGGCCGCCGCCCGCCGCGCCCGGCGGGCACGCCGGAGCGCACCGGGCGAGCCCGGGCTCCGCGACGTCCTGAGGCGGCGCCGGCTCGTGGCGCGCCAGATGTCGGCGACGGTGGTCCTCGCGGGCCTCTCGTTCCTCGTCGGCGCCGGGCTGCTGACGTGGCCGGAGTGGCTGACGCCGGCGAGCCTGCTGTTCGTGGTGCTGCTCGGGGTCTTCGTGCTCCGCGTGCGCGCGATGGCGGTGCTGAGCGCCGTCGTGGTCGGGCAGGTCGTGGGCCTGCAGCTGGCCGGGTTCACGCAGTTCGCGCCCGGCGACCTCATCCTGCTGGGCGCCGGGGTGCTCGCGGCCGTCGCCTTCGTGCGGTCGCGGGACCGGCTCGGCCTGCAGGGAGCGGCCAGCGACCTCATGCTGGTCGACCTGCGCGACCGCCTCGTCGCCCACGGCCGGATCCCGCCGCTGCCGCCCCGCTGGCGGGTGGACAGCGTCGTGCGCTCGGCCTACGCGGAGGCCTTCTCCGGCGACTTCGTGGTCGCCTCGCGGAGCCGGTCGGGGAACCTGCTGGAGATCGTGCTCGTCGACGTGTCCGGGAAGGGGCAGGACGCGGGCGTACGCTCGCTCCTCCTGTCCGGTGCCTTCGGCGGACTGCTCGGCACGATGCCGCCCGAGCGGTTCCTGCCGGCGGCGAACCGGTACCTGCTCGCGCAGGACTGGCCGGAGGGCTTCGCCACCGCCATCCACCTCGCCGTGCGGCTCGACACGGGGGAGTTCACGGTCTCGACGGCGGGCCACCCGCCCGCGGTGCAGCTGCACGCCGGCTCGGGCCTCATCCAGGTGCTGGCGACGAACCCGGGGCCGGCGCTGGGCATCGTCGCGTCGCCGGTCTTCGGCGCGCACCACGGGACGCTCGCTCCCGGCGACACCGTGATGCTCTACACCGACGGGCTCGTGGAGACCCCCGGAGCGGACGTCGAGCTCGGCATCGACCGGCTCATGGGGGAGGCCGAGCGCTTCGTCGCGACGCGCAGCGGCGGTGCGGACGCGGTCCTCGACGGTGTGCGCGCCGGTGACACCGACGACCGGGCCCTCATCCTCGTGCACCGGGACTGACGCGCGCCGGACGGAGGCTCAGGTGGACGAGGAGTACGTCGAGGCGGTGCTGGACCTCGCGGACCGCGTGCCCGCCGGGCGCGCCACTACCTACGGGGTGATCGCGGAGGTGCTGGCCGAGCGGCTCGGCCGCGGCGGACCGCGTTCGGTCGGTCAGGCGATGGCACGCGCCGGCGGCGCCGTCGCCTGGTGGCGCGTGGTGAACGCCTCGGGCGAGCCGCCGGCCGCGTACCGGGCCGACGCCGTCGCGCGCCTGCGCGCCGAGGGATGCCCGCTGACCTCGGCCGGCGACGACGCCCGCGTCGTCCTGCGCGCCGCCGTCTGGTGGCCCGAGAACGATTGACGCCCGCTCAGCGCGCGGTGCGTTGCCGCCGCGAGCTGATGACCCCCGTGTCGAACCCGGCGAGGTGCAGGCCCCCGTGGAACCGTGCGTGCTCGATCTTCACGCACCGGTCCATGACGACGTCGAGCCCGGCCGCCTCCCCGGTGCGCGCGACCTCCTCGTGCCACGAGCCGAGCTGCAGCCACAGGGTGCGGGCACCGACGGCGAGCGTCTCCTCGAGCACGGTCGGCAGGTCGTCGTGGCGCCGGAAGACGTCGACGAGGTCCGGCACCACCGGCAGCGCGGCGAGCGAGGGGTAGACCGGGCGGCCGAGGAGCTCGGTGGCCCGCGGGTTGACGAAGTAGACGTCGTAGCCCGACGAGGCCAGCAGGTAGGTCGCCACGAAGTAGCTTGCCCGCGCCGGGTTGGTTGACGCGCCGACGATCGCCACCGAGCGGGTGCGGCGCAGGATCGCGAGGCGTTCGGCCGCCCCGGGGCCCACCCAGGTGCGTTCGGCGGCCTCGGGAGCGCCGGGTGCGCCTGGCGCAGCGGGGACGGCGCACGCGTCGCCCCCGGCGACCGGCCCGAGCGGGAGCACCGTGGTCATGCCGTCACCTCCGACAGGTGGGTGGTCTGCTCAGCCCGGGCCCCGACGGCCGTCGTGAGCGCGCTGTCGAGGTCCCACAGGATGTCCTCGACGTCCTCGAGCCCGACCGAGATCCGGATCAGGTCCGCCGGCACGCCGGCGGCGGCGAGCTGCTCGCCCGAGAGCTGCTGGTGCGTCGTGGAGGCCGGGTGGATGACGAGCGTCCGCGCGTCGCCGATGTTGGCCAGGTGGCTCGCCAGCTGCAGCGACTCGATGAACGCCCGGCCGGCCGCCCGCCCGTCGACGGTGTCGGTGCCGCGGATGCCGAAGGAGAAGACGGCGCCGGGCCCGGCCGGCAGGTAGCGCGCGGCACGCTCGTGGTGCGGGTGGGAGGGCAGGCCCGCCCAGTTCACGTAGCCGATGCGCGGGTCCGCCTCGAGCCACTGCGCGACCACGCGCGCGTTCGCCAGGTGCGCGTCCATGCGCTGCGGCAGCGTCTCGACGCCCTGGAGCAGCTGGAACGCGGCCTGCGGGGAGAGTGCCGGCCCGATGTCGCGCAGCTGCTCGCTGCGCAGCTTGGTCAGGAAGCCGTACTCGCCGAAGTTCTCCCACCAGCGCACGCCGCCGTAGGAGGGCACCGGCTCGGTCATCTGCGGGAACTTCCCGTTGCCCCAGTCGAACCGGCCGCTCTCGACGACGACGCCGCCGAGCGTCGTCCCGTGGCCGCCGAGGAACTTGGTGACGGAGTGGATGACGATGTCCGCCCCGTGCTCGAGCGGGCGGCACAGGTAGGGCGTGGCGAGCGTCGCGTCGACGACCAGCGGCACGCCCGCCGCGTGCGCGACGTCCGCCAGGGCGGCGAGGTCGGCGATCTCGCCGGACGGGTTGCCGATGACCTCGACGTAGACGACCTTCGTCTCCGGCCGGATCGCCGCGGCGTAGTCGGCCGGGTCCGTGCCGGGCACGAACGTGGTCTCGACGCCGAACCGGCGCAGCGTCACGTCGAGCTGGGTGACAGTGCCGCCGTAGAGGGCACCCGCCGCGACCACGTGGTCCCCGGCGCCGACGAGCGCGGCGAACGTGATGAACTCCGCCGCCATGCCCGACGCCGTCGCGACCGCCCCGATGCCGCCCTCGAGCGAGGCGATGCGCTCCTCGAGCGCGGCGACCGTCGGGTTGCCGATGCGGGAGTAGATGTTCCCGTACTTCTGCAGCGCGAACAGGTTCGCGGCGTCGGCGGTGTCGTCGAAGACGAAGCTGGTGGTCTGGTAGATCGGGACCGCGCGCGCACCGGTCGTGGCGTCGGGCACGCCGCCCGCGTGCAGCGCCCTCGTGCGAAAGCCCCACTGGCGGTCGGTCATGCGACGTCCTCCCTGTGTGCGCGTGCGCCCGCGGCCAGGACCGCGGCGATCCGGTGGACACTGCCGGCGTCGGTGAGCGAGGTGACGTCCCCCAGCCTGTCACCCGCGACGAGGTCGGCGAGCAGCCGCCGCATGATCTTGCCCGACCGGGTCTTGGGCAGGTCGGGGACGACCACCACGCGGCGCGGACGGGCGACGGGCCCGATGGCGCGGGCGACGTGGGCGCCGAGCTCGGCGGAGACCTCGGCCGCGTGCGCGGCCCAGGTCCGCGGGTCGCCGACGTCGCCCGGGGGACGGCTCGGCACGACGAAGGCCGCGACGGACTGGCCGGTCACCTCGTCGGGCACACCGGTGACGCCGGCCTCGCCGACGAGCGGGTGCGCGACGAGCGCGGACTCGATCTCGACCGTCGACAGGCGGTGGCCGGAGACGTTGATGACCTCGTCGACCCGGCCGAGCAGCCACACGTCGCCGTCGTCGTCGACGCGGGCGCCGTCCCCGGCGAGGAACCAGCCCTGGCGTGCGAAGCGCGACCAGTACGCGTCGCGGTACCGCTCGGGGTCGCCCCACACGGTGCGCGCCATGCCGGGCCACGGCTGGGTGACCACGAGCAGGCCGGGGGTGCCGGGCGCCACGGGGGCGCCGTCGTCGTCCACGACCGCGGCCGCGACGCCGGGCAGCGGACGGGTGGCGGAGCCGGGCTTGCGGGCGCTCACGCCCGGCAGCGGGGCGATCATCGCGGCGCCGGTCTCGGACTGCCACCACGTGTCGACGACGGGCGCGCGGCCGCCGCCGACGTGGTCGTGGAACCACTGCCAGGCCGCGGGGTTGATGGCCTCCCCGACGCTGCCGAGCAGGCGGACGGAGGACAGGTCGTACTCCGGCGGCGGGCCGCTGGGGAACCGGGTGGCGAGCGTGCGGATCAGCGTGGGGGCCGTGTAGTACGTGGTCACGCCGTAGCGCTCGATGATCTCGAAGTGCCGCGCCGCGTGCGGGGTGTCGGGCGTGCCCTCGTAGAGCACCTGCGTCACGCCGTTCGCGAGGGGACCGTAGAGCACGTAGGTGTGCGCGGTCACCCACGCCAGGTCAGCGGTGCACCAGTAGACGTCGTCGTCGCGCGCGTCGAAGCACGCCCAGTGCGTCCAGGCCGCCTGCACGAGGTAGCCGCCGGTGGTGTGCACCAGGCCCTTCGGGCGGCCGGTGGTGCCGGACGTGTAGATGACGAACAGGGGGTGCTCGGCGTCGAACGCCTCGGGCTCGTGGGTGTCGGGCGCCGCGGCGAGCGCGTCGTGCCACCAGACGTCGCGGCCCGGCGTCCAGGGGACGGGGCCGGTGGCGTCGCCCGTCCGGCGCACCACGAGCACGTGCTCGACGTGGTCGAGCCCGGCGACCGCCTCGTCCGCCGCGGGCTTCGTCGCGACGGCGCGGCCCCGGCGGACCTGGCCGTCGGAGGTGATGAGGACCTTCGCGCGCAGGTCCGCGAGGCGGAAGCGCAGCGCCTCGGCGGAGAAGCCGCCGAACACCAGCGAGTGCACCGCCCCGATCCGGGCGATGGCCAGCGTCGCGACGACGGTCTCGGCGAGCACGGGCAGGTAGACGACGACGCGGTCGCCCGCGCGCACGCCCAGCGCCGTCAGCGCGTGGGCGGCGCGGGCGACCTCGCGCTGGAGCTCGGCGTAGGTGACCGTGCGCCGGTCGCCCGCCTCACCCTCGACGTGCAGGGCGACGCGGTCGCCGCGGCCCGCGGCGACGTGCCGGTCCACGCACTGGACGCTCGCATTGAGGCGCCCGCCCGCGAACCACGTCGC
>AXCX01000692.1 GCA_000767215.1 Actinotalea fermentans ATCC 43279 = JCM 9966 = DSM 3133 | reverse complement strand
TGGGGCGCACGTCGTGATCATCCTAAGGAGACCCTCACGAGCGCCGCGCACCGCGGTTCGGGCCGCACTCCCCGACCGGCCGCTGCTTGCGAGGGCCCGCGCGCCGTATCGTGGTGCGGATGGGCTTCACGCAGCACCTGCGCGCACGCGGTGAGGACGGCCTCGCCGCGCTCCTCGCGCTGCGCCCGGACCTGGCGTCGCCGCCGCCGTCGTCCATCCGTGCCCTGGCCGCCCGGGCGAGCGGACGGACGAGCGTCGAACGGGCTCTGGCGCCCCTCGACGCGCTGACGCTGCAGGTGCTCGAGGCGGTGCTCGCCCTGGCGGGCACCGCGGGCCACCCGAGCGGCCCCACCGCCGCCGAGGTCGCCCGGGCCACCGGTGCCGACCTGGACGCGGTCGCCGCCGCCGCGCGGACGCTCCTCGACCGCTCCCTGCTCTGGTC
>AXCX01000691.1 GCA_000767215.1 Actinotalea fermentans ATCC 43279 = JCM 9966 = DSM 3133 | reverse complement strand
CGCCGTCGGGCAGGGCGGGCATCACGCGTTCCCGAGCGCCGGGCGGGGGGCCAGCACGCGGCGGGCGCGGCGCGCGAGAGCCGCGAGGCGCTCCGTCTCGACGGCCGCGGCCGCGGAACCGGACTCCGTGATCCGGTAGTACCGGCGCAGGCGGCCGTCGACGACCTCCTCGTGGTCGGGCGCGATCTGGCCCGCCGCGACGAGCCGGTCGAGCACCCCGTAGAGCGTGCCGGCCCCGAGTCGCACGTCGCCGTCCGACAGCGCGCGGACCTCCTGCACGATGCCGTACCCGTGCCGCGGCTCGTCGGCGAGCGCGAGCAGCACGAGGTAGGTGGGTTCGGTCATCCGGCTGGCTGCCATGGTCGATATATATCGCGGGACGACCTATGCCACAAGGGACCCGGCGGCGCTCCCCGGGCCGAGGTCAGCGGCGCCGACGCCCGGCCGCCCCGCCGCCGGCACCCCCACCGAGGGAGATCATCAGGCCGAGGACGAAGCCGAAGTCGTACCAGCCGCCGTTGTTGTGCACCTCGTAGATGCTCACCGAGTCGGTGAACAGCGAGATCACGAACGTGATGACGACGATGAAGCCGTGCCACAGCCCCAGCCAGAACCCGGCGACGTCGCCGTCGGCGGCCGCCGTCCCGGTGAGGTCGTTGGGCCCCGCCGCACAGCCGGCCAGGAGCACCAGCGCCCCGACGGCCAGGGCGACGCCGAGCAGGGTCTTACGTGCGCGTCCGCGCATGGTCGACCACCTCCGCCCCGAGCCAACACCCGCGCACCGCGCCGACGGAAGGGCCGCACGGGCCCCGAGGTTTACCCCAGCCTTCGCCGGGCGTTCACCCGTCCGGACCAGCGCGCCACCTAGCGTCGCACGCGCCTCACTCACCCGACCTCAGGAGTGGACATGCGTGGACTCATCGCCGGCGCCGTCGCCGCCGGCCTCGCCGCCGGGCTGGCGGTACCCGCCGCGGCACTGCCGGCCGGCACCCCGGCGCACCGCGACG
>AXCX01000690.1 GCA_000767215.1 Actinotalea fermentans ATCC 43279 = JCM 9966 = DSM 3133 | reverse complement strand
ACCGCCGCGAGCGCCGCGGCCAGGACGAGCAGCCACGGCACGACGACTCCGAACGCCCCGGGCGCGCGCAGGAGGAGGAGCCCGCCGGCGATCCCGCCGAGGGCCGACGCGGCGCCCATGCGGGCGACCGTCGCCCACCGGCCGGCGAGCTCGCGGCGGAAGCCCCAGGCACCGGTGACCGCCCCGGGGACGAGGCCGACCGAGTTCGAGACGTTCGCGGTGAGCGGCGGCACGCCGATCGCCACGAGCAGCGGGAACGTGATGAGGGTCCCCGCCCCGACGATCGTGTTGACGGTCCCCGCGACGAGCCCGGCGAGCATCACCGCGAGGTACTCCAGGCCGCTCATCGGCCCACCGCGTACCCCTGCATCCCGCGGGCGTTCGCGGCGGCGCGCAGCAGCCCGTCGCCCCGGCGGGCGACGGCGCTGACCCGGCCGAGGGACCAGGGCCCGGCGTCGGTGACGTCGTGGCCACGGGCGGCGAGGCCGGCGAGCACATCGGCTCCCAGCCGGGACTCCACGTGCAGCCCCGCGGGCTCGAGCACGCGGGGGTCGAACGAGGAGACCAGGTGCGTGGTGTGCCAGGCCGGTGCGTCGATCGCCTCCTGCAGGTTCAGCCCGAAGAGCAGGTGGCCGAGCAGGACGCAGGTCTGCCACTGGTCCTGCTGGTCCCCGCCCGGGGTCCCGCAGGCGATCACCTCGTCGTCGCCGACGACCAGCGTGGGGGACAGGGTCGTGCGGGGCCGGGTCCGCGGCCGCAGGGTCGAGGCGAGCCCGTCGTCGAGCCAGAACATCTGGGCCCGGGTGGGCAGCTGCAGGCCCAGCCCGGGCACCGTCGGCGAGCTCTGCAGCCAGCCGCCGCTGGGCGTCGCGGAGACGACGTTGCCCCACGCGTCGACGACGTCGAGGTGGCAGGTGTCCCCGCGCTGGACGTCCCGCGGCGCGGCGGTGCCCAGGGTGGGCTCGCCCGTCCACGCGGCCGCGACGGCGGTCCCGGCGTCGCGGGAGGCGCCGG
>AXCX01000689.1 GCA_000767215.1 Actinotalea fermentans ATCC 43279 = JCM 9966 = DSM 3133 | reverse complement strand
GTGCGGGCGAGCAGGGCGAGCGGCAGCAGGAACGCGACGAGCACCGCCGAGGCCATCCCGACGCCGTAGCGGAGCAGGATCCGGCGCACGCCTCAGCTCCCGTCGGCCGGGGCGCCGGTCGCGGCGTCGGGGGCGGCGAGCCGGACGCCCACGCCGCGCACGCGGTGCAGGTAGCGGGGGGCCTCGGCGGTCTCGCCGAGCTTGCGCCGCAGCCAGTGCAGGTGGACGTCGACGCTGCGGTCGGCGCCGCCGTAGGGCAGGTGCCACACCTCGCTGAGCAGCTGCCGCTTGCTCACCACCTCGCCCGCGCGCTCGGCGAGGTGGTGCAGCAGGTCGAACTCGCGCGGGCTGAGGTCGATCGGCTCGGCGTCGAGCGTCACGGTGCGGGCCCGCGCGTCGATCACCAGCCCCCCGACGACGAGCGGCCCGGTGGCGGGCGTCGTCGTCGTGCGCCGGAGCACCGCGCGGATGCGCGCCTCGAGCTGGTCGATGGCGAACGGCTTGACCAGGTGGTCGTCCGCGCCGGCGTCGAGCAGCGAGACGATCTCCGCGCCGTCGTCGCGCGCGGTCACCACGATGACGGGCACGTCGCTGACCGCCCGGATCATCGCCAGCAGCGCGGAGCCGTCGAGGTCGGGCAGGCCGAGGTCGAGCAGGACGACGTCGGGCCGGTGCGCCACCAGGCTCTGCAGCCCGTCCATCGCCGTGGGCGAGGTCATGGCGGAGTGCCCGCGGGCGGTCAGGGCGCGGACGAGGGCGGTCCGGATCGTCGCGTCGTCCTCGATGATGAGCACGTCGGCCACACCACGGACGGTAGGCCATCGCGGCCCCTGCGGAGCGGCTGACCGGGCGGTTCGTGGTCCACCTGAGCGCACCTTGCCCACGTCTTAACGTCACCTTGAGGTCCGCGCGCGGGCCGTGCGCCACCATGGTCGCGTGCGAGGCCTTCGACGCGCGGCCGGTCCGGCCGCCTGGGTGGTGAGCACCGCCGTCGCGGCGGGCGTCGCCTGGTGGGCGGTGAGCGCCGCC
>AXCX01000688.1 GCA_000767215.1 Actinotalea fermentans ATCC 43279 = JCM 9966 = DSM 3133 | reverse complement strand
CTGGTGACGATCATGAGCATCCCGTCAGCGGCGGTGCGCGCGCATCGGGGTCCCCCCGGGGGCGACCCTGGTCCTGCGGCCCGGCGCCCCAGGGGCGGCTCAGGGCCCACGCCGCCGGCGCGGGCGGTGCGCCCGGCCGCACAACGATCGCCCCTCGAGAGACGTTCATCTCGTAGGTCCGCCTGACAGGATCGGACCTGACGGCACGGGCAGGGAGCGGCCATGGCTGCGTGGCACGAGCGTCTCGAGGAACTTCTCCGCACACGGCGGCCGGCGCTCGTGGCCTACGCCGCGCTCCTCACCGGCGATCGTGGCGAGGCCGAGGACCTCGTGCACGACGCGCTGGTGCGGACCTTCGCGAGACCGCGGCGGTTCCCGTCCCTCAACGCGGCGGACGCGTACGTGCGCCGCGCCATCGCGACGACGTACGTCGACCACGGCCGCGCCCGCGGCCGGTGGCTGACCCTGCTGCCCCGGCTCGCCGGGGCGACCGCGGCGACGGAGGCGGACGTCGCCGGCCGGCTCGACCTGCGCGCCGCCCTCGCGCGCCTGCCGCGGCGGCAGCGTGCGTGCGTGGTGCTGCGGTTCTACGAGGACCTCACCGTGCCCGACATCGCCGACGCCCTGGGGGTCAGCGACGGTGCGGTGAAGCGCTACCTGAGCGACGGCGTCGGGCACCTCGGCGCGCTCCTGGGGGTGCCGCCGGCGACGCTGACGGGCGACGTGGACGCGACGGTGGAGACCGTCGCGGGACGCCCGCCCGACCATGCCCGGACCCGAGCGGCGACGTGACCGCCGGGCCGGCCGACCTGAACGCTGACGCGACCCCTGACGCGGAC
>AXCX01000687.1 GCA_000767215.1 Actinotalea fermentans ATCC 43279 = JCM 9966 = DSM 3133 | reverse complement strand
CGCCGCGTGCCCGGTGCCCAGCATCGTCAGGCTCGCGACGACGACCGCCGCGTCGCGCGCGAGGAACCGCGTCGCGAACCCGGCCGGGTCCTCCGCCGACCCGGCCGTGTCGCAGCCGAGCAGGAGCACGACCGGCCGGACGTCGCGCCCGCCCGTGACGTGCCGGGCCTCGATGCGCCCGCGCGCGAGCGTCGCCGTCGAGATCTCCAGGGTGGCGCGCTGCACGTCCGCGTGGGGGACGAGCACGAGCAGGTCGGTGTCCGCCGCGGCCAGCGCGGTCGTCCACTCCTGCCACGTGCCCGCGCGTCGGACGCCCGGGTCCACGGCGGCCAGGGCGGCGAGGGCCGCCGCGACGTCCTTCGCGGCCACGGTGCTGCTCGCGCCGAGGGCGCCGCGGGTGACCGTCAGCCGGGACCGGCCGCGCACCGGGGCGGCCGTGGTGAGGTACTGACGCCCGTCGGCGCTCTGCGGGCCGTCGACGTAGTGGCGCTCGATCGTCGCCGAGAGCCCGAGAAACGCGGCCGGGCAGACGATGCTCGTGTCGTCCGGTCCGGCGCCGCAGCCCGGTCCGCACGCGCTCCCGCCCGCGGCCCAGGACGGGCAGATGCCCGCGTCCGGGTCGGGTGCCGGTCGCGTGTAGGCGAGCTCGAGCGGCAGGAACGCGCCGGTCCGGGCGGTGACCACCTGGAGCCGCTTCAGCTCGGCGCCGAACGGCAGCAGGGCGGCCTCGAGGAAGCCGTGCAGGTCCCGGCCGTGCACCGCGAGCTCGACGAGCAGGTCGACCTCGCGGCGGGTCCACGCGTGCCGGGGTACGCCGTCGTCCGCCCGCGTGGGGCGCCGCGTCGGCAGGTAGGCCGCCGAGATCAGCAGGCTGCGCAGCCGCCCGAGCACCGGCTCGATCTCGCGCATCGCCGCGACCTCGACGCTGGTGGTCCGCCCGTCGCGGTGCCCCATGAGGCCGGCGCGGCCCGCGGCGTCGTGGTTCGCGACGACCGTCGCGTCGAACCGCCGCCGGTCGCGCAGCCCCGCCAGGCCCGGCCGGACG
>AXCX01000686.1 GCA_000767215.1 Actinotalea fermentans ATCC 43279 = JCM 9966 = DSM 3133 | reverse complement strand
GCCGCCGGTTCGTCTCCCCGCTCGCGCCCAGGGGCGGCCGCCGGGGGCGCTGCGCGGGCCGCCTAGACTCGCGGGATGAGCGAGACCACGCCCCACGGAGCACCCGCCGAGCCGGTCGGGCCGAGCGGGCCGGGCGCCGGCACGAGCGTCCTCGAGCAGACCGAGACGCGCGAGGAGGTCGAACCCGGCGATCACGAGCGGTTCGCCCACTACGTGCGCAAGGAGAAGATCCTCGAGTCGGCGCTGTCGGGCGCACCCGTCGTGGCGCTCTGCGGCAAGGTCTGGGTGCCGGGCCGCGACCCCAACAAGTTCCCCGTCTGCCCCATCTGCAAGGAGATCTACGAGGGGCTCCGCGCGCCGGAGGACGGCGGCGACGGGGGCGGCAAGGCGTAGCGGCCCGGTGTAGAGCTGCAAGGCGTGGCGGCAAGGGGTAGCGGCAGCACCGGCGGCTCGAGCGTCAGCAGCGGCCGGCCCCTGATCCCTCGCGTTTCGGACAACCGGCGCGCACCGGTTCAAGATGCGTGTCGTGATGATCGATGTCACGCTCGACGGGACGAGACCGCCCTGACAACCCCTCCCAGGGCGGCCGATCGAAGGGAAGGTTCGACATGCCGAGCTGGCTTCTCATCCTCATCGTCGGTGTGCTTCTGCTGGTGTTCGGGATCGCCGTCGAGGCGGCGAAGTTCCTCATCTGGCTGGGCATCATCGTGCTGGTCGTGAGCCTGATCATGGGCCTCGTCGGTCGTGGACGGCGGACGGTGGTCTAGCCACCGGCAGGCTCCGTCGAGGCCGCTTGCGGCGCCGACCATGCGAAACGCCCGGGGACCGTGCGGTCCCCGGGCGTTCGCGTGTCCGCGTGTCGGCGGTGCGTTCGCGTGTCCGGCGGCGCGTCCGCGTGCCCGGCGGCGGGTCCGCGCGTCCGGCGGTGCTGGGCCGGACAGGCGTCCGATCCGCTGGTCAGGCCGTGATCGTCACGGTCGGGATCGCGGCGTCCCCCGCGGACAGGCGCCGCGCCCAGCGCGGCAGCTCGGCCCGCGACGCGCGGTGCC
>AXCX01000685.1 GCA_000767215.1 Actinotalea fermentans ATCC 43279 = JCM 9966 = DSM 3133 | reverse complement strand
GCGGCGAGCCGGCAGCCCGCCACGGCGCCCGCCCCCGGCGCCGACACCCCGTCGCGCGCCTGGGCGGCGACCGCCCTGCTCGCCGGCCTGACCGGCATCGTGTCCATCCAGGCGTCCATGGCCCTCTCGGTGAACTGGACGGAGGTCGCCGGAGACCCCGACGCGATCGTCGCCGACCTCGCCGAGCGGGTGCCGACGCTGCTCGTCTTCCACACCGCCACGGCGCTGTGCACCGTGCTGCTGCTCGTCGCCGCCGCCGGCTTCGGCCGTCGCCTGCGTGCCGGTACCCCGGCGGGCAGCCTGCTCCCGGCCGTGGCCTCGGGCGGACTCCTGCTCACCTCCGCGGCGGCGCTGCTCGGCGGCGGCCTGGACACCCAGTTCATGTTCGCCCTCGGCACCCCCGAGCTGGTGAACACGTCCGGCTCCTTCTACTCCGACTGGGTGGCCACCATCCCGTGGCTCTGGCTCGGCGCCGGCGTGAGCGCGCTCGCGGTCGCCGTCGCCGGCCTGCGGCACCGGGCCGTGCCGCGCTGGATCGCCGTCGTGAGCCTGCTGCTGGGCGGACTGACCGTCCTCACCGGCGTCTCGCCGTTCCAGTACCTGGCGGGCATGGTGGCGCCCGTGTGGCTGGTCGTCGTCGCCCTGGGCTTCCTCCTCGGCGACCGTCGTCGGTGAGCAATGAACTGGCCCCGGGCGGGGCATTCCCTCCGCCCGGGGCCGCCGCCTACTGTGGCGCGGTGTCGATCACGGTCGGGCTGCCGCGCACCGCCCTCGTCCTCGGCGGCGTGGCGTGGTTCCTCGGGCTGCTCGGCCTCGTGCTGCACCTGGCCTCCGGCGCGGGGATCGCCGACGCGAACGTCCTCTTCCTGCTGGTCGACGTCACCGTCGCGATCGTCTACGGCACCGTCGGTGCCGTCGTGCTCGCCCGACGGCGGCACGCGGTCGGCTTCCTCGTCGCGCTGGCCGGGCTGGGCGGCGGCCTGTCCGCGACCGGCGGCGGGTGGGGCGCCTACGCGGCGGCGCACCCGGACCTGCCGGCGCTCGACGGCGTGG
>AXCX01000684.1 GCA_000767215.1 Actinotalea fermentans ATCC 43279 = JCM 9966 = DSM 3133 | reverse complement strand
CCCGCCCGCACGACGCCCGCGGACACCGGCAGGGCCGGGCCGTCGCCGAGCGCACCGACGGAGCAGCGGACGGCGCCGGGCACGCGCTCCTCGCGCCACGTCACGACGCCGCGCCCGTCGAGGCGCGCGTCGTCGCCGGTCTCGCGTGCGATCTCCACGGAGAGCGGTCCGCGCACGAAGACCTGTACGCCGTCGTCCTGCCAGGCGAGCAGCAGGAAGTCGGGGAGGTCGCCGGTGCCGATGGGCGCGCCGGCGACGATCTCGCCGAGCACCCTGGCCAGGCCGGCCCCCTCGGTCAGCCGCTGCTCGAGCGCGAGCGCCAGCTCCACCCCGCCGGCCGGCAGCAGCAGGGCCGCCGCATCGGTGACGACGGCGAGCCCCTCGCCAGGTGCGTACAGGCAGCGCATCACGGCCTCCGTCGGGCGGTCGGCTTGGTGTCGCCGTCGGGCTCGTCGACGCCGTCGTCGGGGCGGCGCTGCGCCGTCCCCTGGTCCGCGCCCGCGTTGCCGCCGTCGACGACGACGGCCGTCACGTTGTCCCGGCCGCCGCGCGCGACGGCCTCCCGGACCAGGCCCTGCGCGGCCGCCACCGGGTGCGGCTCGCCGCGAAGCAGCTCCGCGATCTCGTCGTCGGTGAGCTCCGCCGTCAGGCCGTCCGAGCAGACCAGGACGCGGTCGTGCGAGCCGATCGGCAGCAGCCAGAAGTCCGCCTCGGACCAGCCGCCGGCGCCGAGCGCCCGGGTGACGACGTGCCGCAGCGGGTGCTCGGCGACCTCGGCCTCGGTGATGTCGCCCGCCTCGACGAGCTCCTGGACCTCGGAGTGGTCGACGCTGATCTGCTCGAGGCGGTCGTCGGCCAGCCGGTA
>AXCX01000683.1 GCA_000767215.1 Actinotalea fermentans ATCC 43279 = JCM 9966 = DSM 3133 | reverse complement strand
CCGGCCGACGGGCCGGCGAGCACGCCTCCGGCGGACCCGTCGGCGACGATCGGCGCCGCCGTCGACCGGGCGGACGCCCCGGACCCGGAGGACCCGCGCAAGCCGCCGTCGCCCCCGGACCTGACGCGGCCGTCCTGGCGGTACGCGCTGCGGATGACCGTGCGCGAGTTCCAGACCGACAACGCGACCGACCTCGCCGCAGCCCTGACCTACTTCGCCGTCCTGGCGCTGTTCCCGGCGGTCCTGGCGCTGGTCTCCGTGTTCGGCCTCTTCGGCGACGCGCAGGTGGTCGTCGACCGGGTCATGGCGCTCGTCGACGAGATGGCCGGCGACCTCGACCTCCAGCAGGTCCAGACGGTGGTGGAGGACCTCGCGTCGCAGGACCGCGCCGGCATCGCGCTGATCACCGGCCTGGTCGTGGCGCTGTGGTCGGCGTCGGGCTACGTCGCCGCGTTCTCGCGTGCGATGAACCGGATCTACGAGATCGACGAGGGGCGGCCGTTCTGGAAGCTCCGGCCGGTCCTGCTGCTCGTGACCCTCGTGACGGTGCTGCTCGTCGCCGTCACCCTCGCCGCGATGGTGCTCTCCGGGCCGGTCGCGGAGGCGATCGGCGGCGCCATCGGGCTCAGCGACGTCGCGGTCACCGTCTGGGACATCGCCAAGTGGCTCGTCATCGCGGTGCTCGTGGCCCTGACCATCGCCCTGCTCTACTGGGCCACGCCGAACGTGCGGCAGCCGAGGTTCCGCTGGATCAGCGTCGGGTCCTTCGTGGCGCTCCTCGTGTGGGCGCTCGGCACAGCCGGGTTCGCGTTCTACGTCGCCACGTTCGGCCGCTACGGGGAGACCTACGGGGCGCTCGCGGGCGTCATCGTCTTCCTGCTGTGGCTGTGGATCACCAACAACGCCCTGCTGTTCGGCGCGGAGCTCGACGCCGAGCTCGAGCGGGCCCGCGAGCTGCAGGCCGGCATCGCCGCCGAGGAGACCCTGCAGCTGCCGCCGCGTGACACGCGCGCGAGCGCCAAGCGCCGCACCAAGGGCGCGCAGGCGGTCGCCGCCGGCCGC
>AXCX01000682.1 GCA_000767215.1 Actinotalea fermentans ATCC 43279 = JCM 9966 = DSM 3133 | reverse complement strand
GGGCGTCAGGCGGCGCTGCCCGCGGCGGACGCGCCCGGGCCCCCCTCGTCGTCCTCGGGCGGGGGCACCTCGCACCAGCGCTCCGCCACCAGCCCGACCACCGCCAGCACGACGGCGGCCAGCGCGGACACCCCCGCGCTCAGGGCGACGTCGCGCCGTCCGGCGATGTCCAGGTCCCCGGCGAGGAGCACGACCAGCACCTGGGCGGCGTACCAGCCGAAGAGCAGCCCGCCGGTGTAGGCGGACGCGGAGGCGAGGACGACGGTCCGCGCGGCGAGCAGGACGTCGAAGCCCGGGCGCTTGCCGCGCACGTACTGCCGCACGTTCCACGCCAGCACGCCGACGACCGCGGCGATGAGGAGCACCGCCACCCAGGCGATCGGCGGGACGGGCAGGAGCGTGCCGCCGCGGCTCTCCAGGAGCCGGAGCGCCGTGAACGACAGCAGCGTCGACGCGAGCGCGATCGCGAGGACGCGAGCCCGGGACGTCCGCCGCATCAGCCCGCCGTCCACCAGTCGAGGTTCACCCAGCGCACGCCCTCCCGGTCGGGCGCGGTCTCGGCGAGCGCCGCCACCGGACCGCCGCCGAGGCCCGGCAGGACGGCACCCGGGTCCACCTGCGCCCACGGGAGCAGGACGAACGCCCGCTCGTGGGCGCGCGGGTGGGGCAGCTCGAGGTCGTCCGTGACGCCGATCGTGGAGCCGTGCACGATGACGTCGACGTCCAGCGTGCGCGGACCCCAGCGCTCGGCGCGGACCCGGCCGAGGCCGGCCTCGACCTCCAGGCACGCATGGAGCAGCGCGCGCGGGCTGAGGACCGTGCCGACCAGGACGACCGTGTTGAGGAAGTCGGGCTGCTCGGGCCCGCCGACGGCGGCGGTGCGCGCCAGCGGTCCGACCGCGGACACCTCGATGCCGGGCACGTCCGCGAGCGCCCGGACGGCCGCGCGGAGCGTGTCCTGGCTCGCGCCGACGTTGGAGCCGAGCGCGAGCACCGCCTGCACCGGGGCCTCGGGTGCCACGTCCATCCGGTCCGACGGCGGCGGCGCGGCCGCGTGCTGCCC
>AXCX01000681.1 GCA_000767215.1 Actinotalea fermentans ATCC 43279 = JCM 9966 = DSM 3133 | reverse complement strand
GGCGGCGGTGTCGGCGGTGGCTCGTCGGCGCCTCAGCCGCCCGCCTTGGCCGCCGCCTTCGCGGCCTTCTTGGTCGCGCGGACGCGCGCGAGCGCCTCGGCGTCCGTCACGTCCGCGATCGAGCGGTAGCCGTCGTCGCCGTACGCCCCGGCGGCCTCGCGCCAGCCCGCCGGCTGGATGCCGCGGCGCTTGGCGAGCAGCGCCAGGAAGATCCGCGCCTTCTGGTCGCCGAAGCCCGGCAGCGCGCGCAGGCGGCGCAGCACCTCGGCGGCGTCCGGCTCGCCGTCGGTCCACAGGCGCGTCACGTCGCCGTCGTAGTCGTCGACGACGGCGCGCGCGACCGCCTGGATGCGCGTCGCCATCGAGCCCGGGAAGCGGTGCACCGCGGGCGGTGTCGCGCAGAGGGCGGCGAACGCGTCCGGCTCGGCGTCGGCGACGCGCGCCGGGTCGAGGCCGCCCATCCGGTCGGCGATCTTGCGGGGCCCGGCGAAGGCCGTCTCCATCGCGACCTGCTGATCGAGCAGCATGCCGAGCAGGAGCGCGAAGGGGTCGTCCGCCAGGAGGCGGTCCGCCTCGGGGTCGCCGGTCAGCCAGAGGGTCATCGGGCCATGGTGCACCGGCGGCGGCCAGGGGAGAAGCCCGCGCCCCGCCTCAC
>AXCX01000680.1 GCA_000767215.1 Actinotalea fermentans ATCC 43279 = JCM 9966 = DSM 3133 | reverse complement strand
TGCGCGGGTGCGTGAGCAGGTCGAAGCGCACGTGGTAGACGGGCTCGAGGACGGCGGGCACCAGGACGTCGGCGACCGGGCCCTCGGCCACGACCCGCCCGGCGTCGACGAGCACCACGTGGTCGCAGGCCGCGGCGGCGAGGTTGAGGTCGTGGAGCGCCGCGACCACGGTGACGTCCGCCGCGGTCAGGCGGCCGAGGAGGCGCAGGAGCTCCTGGCGGGCCCGGACGTCGAGATGGTTCGTGGGCTCGTCGAGCAGGAGCAGGCGCGGCTCCTGGGCGAGCGCCCGCGCGAGGTGCGCGCGCTGTCGCTCGCCCCCGGAGAGGGTCGCCAGGGGCCGCTCGGCGAGCGCGGCCACGCCGGCCGCGTCGAGCGCGACGTCCACGGCGGCGTGGTCGGTCGCCGTGAG
>AXCX01000679.1 GCA_000767215.1 Actinotalea fermentans ATCC 43279 = JCM 9966 = DSM 3133 | reverse complement strand
ACGCTCGCCCAGAGCAGGCCGCACGCGGCCGCGCCGACGACGCGCGCGACGAGGGCCGCCTCGTAGGAGCCGGCGACCGCGGTCCCGGCCGACGACGCCGCGAACACCGCCATCGCGATGGTGACCACCGCGCGTCGGTCCCAGCGCCGGGCCAGCCGCGCGAGCGGCAGGGCGCCGACCACGACGACGCCCGCCCAGAGCGAGACGAGCAGGCCGGTCCGCGCCTCGGTGACGCCGAGGTCGGCGCTCATCTGCGGCAGGACGGCCATCGGGAGCATCTCGCCGACGACGACCACGAACGTGACCGCGCCCAGGACGAGCAGGCTCGGCCAGGGCAGGTCGTCGCGGCGGCCGGTCCGGCGCGAGGTATCGAGATCTGTCGATGTGTCCATGCCGGCGACGTTAAGCTCTGACATCAGCGTCAAGGTCAAGGGGTGCGTGATGCGGATCGGTGAGCTGGCCCGACGCGCGGGCGTGAGCACCCGCGTCCTGCGCTACTACGAGCAGCAGGGCCTCCTGGCGCCGGCGCGCGCGGGCAACGCGTACCGCGAGTACGACGACGCCGACGTCGCGCGCGCCGAGCAGGTCGCGCTGATGGTGCGGTCGGGGCTGCCGACCCGGCTCATCAAGGCCGTGCTCGACCTCGAGGAGACGCTCGCCCGGGACCCCGCGGCGTCGTGCCCGAACGAGGTCGCCGGCCTGCTCGCGGACGAGCTGAGCGAGCTCGACGCGCGGATCGCGTGTCTCGCCCGCAGCCGCGCCACGATCGCCGAGTACCTGCAGCGGACCCGGTCGACGGCGACGGCCGTCGGAGCACCG
>AXCX01000678.1 GCA_000767215.1 Actinotalea fermentans ATCC 43279 = JCM 9966 = DSM 3133 | reverse complement strand
ACCTCGTCGATCACCGTGCCGCCGAGCATCTGCGCGACGAGCGGGGCGCCCACCAGGCCGGAGTCGTCGAGGTCCGGGTCGTCGGGGCTGGCGTCGATCATCGGCTCGTCGGCGATGGACCGGCGCGAGGGGTCCGTCGCCGCGGGCTTGTTCCGACGCGCCGCCGCCGACGCCGCAGCAGCCTTCGCGGCCGCCTCGGCCGAGCCGCGGGAGCGCGCGGGGCCCGACGCTCGGGGCTCGGGCTCG
>AXCX01000677.1 GCA_000767215.1 Actinotalea fermentans ATCC 43279 = JCM 9966 = DSM 3133 | reverse complement strand
GTGCCATGACGGATCGCAGGTCGGCTCCGCCGGCGAGGAGCCAGGAGGCGTGGGCGTGGCGGAGGTCGTGCATGCGGACGGGAAAGTCGATGCCGGAGCGTTGGACGGCGGGCCGCCAGTAGCGGGTGTTGAACGTGGCCCTGGATAGGGGCTGCCCGCCTGCGGTTTCGCGGGAGGGGAACAGGAGGTCGTCGTCCCTGAGACCGAGCTCGCGGATGCGTGAGGTGAGGGCGTCGATCAGGTCTTGGGAGACAGCGAGGGTTCGGTGTTCGTCGTCCTTGGGGTAGGGCTTGACGAGCATGCGTTGTCCGGTGGGGGAGTCCTTGGCCGAGACCTCGACGATGGTGTCCTGCACAGTGATGGTGCAGGTGCTGGTGTCGACGTGCCGGGGTCGAAGTGCGACGAGCTCACCCCAGCGCAGGCCGGTCTCGATCGCGGTCATGACCATCACGGTGAACCGGGGCGGAATCTGCGCGAGCAGCCGGGTGTACTCGTCGGGGGTGAGGGTGCGGGTCTTGGCCGTCACGACCTTGGGTAGGTCGGTGGCCCCACAGGGGTTGAAGGGGATGATCCGGTCGGCGACCGCGCGGGCGAAGATCGAGTGCAGCATCACGTGGTACTTGACGATCGAGCGCGCGGACAGGCCCTTGCGCTCCTTCCCCGCGATCGTCGTCGCCTTTCCGGCCTGGTTGACCCACGCCTGGACCATCGCGGGCATGATGCGCCCCATCGGGTAGTCCCCGAAGAAGGGGATGAAGTGGATGCGCAGGTTCGAGGCGTAGGCGGCGTAGGTGGTCACCTCCAGGTGCCGTGACGGCAGCCAGACGTTCTCGGCGTACTCCCGGAACGTCAGTCGCCCGGCGCGCGGGTCGATCCACGTCCCCTCCGCCATTGCGAGCTCGGCGCGGACGGCGGCCTGCATCGCGGCCTTCTCGGTGCTGAACGTGCCGGCGGTGCGCTTGGCTCCCGACCCGTCCCTGTACCGGCCCTGGTACCGCTTCTTGCCGTCGTCGGCGCGCCGAACGGTCACCCAAGCCATCTCGCCCACCTCATCCCTGATGTGGGCGCAATG
>AXCX01000676.1 GCA_000767215.1 Actinotalea fermentans ATCC 43279 = JCM 9966 = DSM 3133 | reverse complement strand
CGCCGCCGCGCCCGCGCCCGCCGAGCCCGCCCCGGCTGCGCCGCCGTCGCCGGAGGAGGTCTCGCACATCGCCGCCGCCGTGCTGGAGGAGGTGGCGACCGTCGTCGTCGGGATGTTCGAGCCGCTGCGGATCGCCCTGGCGGCGGTCCTTGCGGGCGGGCACGTGCTGTTCGAGGACGTCCCGGGCCTCGGCAAGACGCTCGCCGCGCGGAGCCTCGCGACGGCGCTCGGGCTGGAGTTCCGGCGGATCCAGTGCACGCCGGACCTGCTGCCGAGCGACATCACGGGCTCGGCGGTGTGGGACCCGCAGGCGATGGGGTTCCGGTTCCGGCCCGGCCCGGTGTTCGCGGGCCTGCTGCTGGCCGACGAGATCAACCGCACCGCGCCGAAGACCCAGTCGGCGCTCCTCGAGGCGATGGCCGAGCGCCAGGTCACCGTGGACGGCACCACCTACCCGATGGCGCGGCCGTTCCACGTCATGGCGACCTCCAACCCGGTGGAGTACGAGGGCACGTACCCCCTCCCGGAGGCCCAGCTCGACCGCTTCATGGTGCGCATCGCGGTCGGCTACCCGAACCACGACGCCGAGGTGGACGTGCTCACCCGGCGCCTGGCCCGCCGCCAGGAGGAGGCGCCCGTCCGCCGCGTGGTCGACGCGCGGGCGCTGCTCGCGATGCAGGCGGGCGTGGAGGCCGTGCACGTGGACACGGACATCGTGCGGTACTGCGTGGACCTGGCCGCCGCCACGCGCAGCCACGAGGCCGTCGAGATCGGCGCGTCCCCGCGCGGGTCGCAGGCGCTGATGCTGGTCGCGCGGGCGCTCGCCGTCATCGACGGGCGCCGGTTCGTGGCGCCGGAGGACGTCAAGGAGGTCGCGGTCTCCGCGCTCGCGCACCGCATCACGCTCACCCCGGCCACCTGGGCCGCGGGCGTGAACGCCGACGACGTCATCACCGACGTGCTCAAGCGCGTCGCCGGGCCCGCGACGGTCCGGAGCCGCTGATGCCGGACGCCGAGGGGCTGCCCGCGCAGGGGTGGGCCGGCGACGACGAACGGCCCGCGCGGCCGCGTCTCGCCGACG
>AXCX01000675.1 GCA_000767215.1 Actinotalea fermentans ATCC 43279 = JCM 9966 = DSM 3133 | reverse complement strand
ATTGGCGCAGGAGCCCGTTGGTGTTCTCGTTGCTGCCGCGCTGCCAGGGTGAGTGTGGGTCGCAGAAGTAGATCGGGATGCCGGTCGCGGCGGTGAACGCGGCGTGCTTGGCCATCTCCGCGCCCTGGTCCCAGGTGATCGTGCGCCGCAACGACACCGGCAGCGCGGTGATCGCCTCGCGCATCGCGGCCTCGACGTGCTCGGCGCTCTTGCCCTGGCCCAGGTGCAGCAGCAGCGTGAGTCGCGTCGAACGCTCCACGAGGGTGCCGACCGCGCTGCGGCTGTGCTCGCCCAGGATGAGGTCGCCTTCCCAGTGCCCGGGAACGGCGCGGTCCTCGACCTCGGCCGGCCGGTCGCTGATCATGACCATGCCGGGGATCCGCCCGCGTCCGTCGACCGCCGTGCGGGGCTTGCGGGCAGTTCGTCCCGAGCGCAGACAGCGGGCGAGCTCACGGCGCAGCTCACCGCGGCCCTGGACGAACAGCGACTGGTAGATCGTCTCGTGGCTCACATGCATCTCCGGGTCGCCGGGATGCTCCAACCGTAGGCGGGCGGCGATCTCCTGCGGCGACCACAGCTCCTCGAGCCTCGTGGCGACCTCCTGCGCCAGCCGACCCGCCGCGAGCTTGAACGCCTTGGGTCGACGGGCCTGGGCGCGGGCGCGCTCGTGGGCACCCCAGGCGGAGTACTCCTCCCGGCCGCCGGCGCGGGCCACCTCCCGGCTGATCGTCGAGACCGCGCGTCCCAGCTGGGCGGCGATCGCCGTCAACGACAGACCTCGAGCCAATCCCGCCAGGATCTGCTCCCGCTCGGTGAGCGTCAGACAGCCCGCGCGGGGCTCCCACCCGAACGGCTTGGCGCCCACGTGCCGACCGGTGCGGACCATGATCCCGACCATCGGCGCGGTGCACCCGATCTCGCGCGCGATGTCGACCAGCCGCCAGCCCTTGGCGTGCAACCGCAACGCGAGCTGCTTCTGCTCCCGGCTGAGATGACCATGCTTGCCCTGCATCCGGACCCTCCCGTGATCAGCTTCCGCCTCATCTCACAGGACCCCTTGCACTGACCGCTTGAACCCGCC
>AXCX01000070.1 GCA_000767215.1 Actinotalea fermentans ATCC 43279 = JCM 9966 = DSM 3133 | reverse complement strand
GGGGTCGGGTGCGGGAGTGGGACGATGGGGCGCATGACCGAGGGCATGCGCGAGACGAGCGAGGGCGGGCCGGTCGTCGAACCGGCGGAGCAGACGGCGGCGGCGGGCGGTGCCGGCGCCGGCGCCGGCGCCGAGGAGCTGAGCGCGCGCGGGTCGCAGCGGTCGCAGCGGCCCGACTCGAAGGCGTTCCGCGAGTTCATCGCCGGCAGCTGGGCCGAGCGGGCGCACGTCGTGCCGCAGGCCGGGCCGGCGGCGCCGTTCACGGCCGCGCGTCGGGCGGCGATCTCGGCGCGCTTCCCGGGCGAGCGTCTCGTCATCCCGGCGGGCCCGCTGAAGACCCGGTCCAACGACACCGACTACCGCTTCCGGCCGCACTCGGCGTTCGCGCACCTCACGGGCCTGGGCAAGGACCAGGAGCCCGACGCCGTCCTGGTGCTGCACCCGGTCGAGGGGCCGGACGGCGAGCCCGGCCACCACGCGGTGCTGTACTTCCGGCCCGCGGCGGGCCGCGACACGGAGGAGTTCTTCGCCGACTCGCGGTACGGCGAGTTCTGGGTCGGCCCGCGGCCGACGCTCGAGGACCTCGCCGCGATCACCGGCATCGAGACCGCGGCCCTGGCCGACCTGCTCGACGCGCTCGCCAAGGACGTCGGCCCGGGCGGGGTGCGCGTGCGGGTGGTGCCGGGTGCCGACGAGGGCGTGCAGGCCGCCGTCGACGCCGCCCGGGCCGAGGCGACGACCGAGGACGAGGCGACGGCCGCCGACGGCGAGCTGCTCGAGGCCCTGTCCGAGCTGCGCCTGGTCAAGGACGAGCACGAGGTCGCGCAGATGCGCGAGGCGATCGCCGCGACGATCGACGGCTTCGCCGAGGTGGTGCGCAACCTGCGGCGAGCCACCGGCCACCGCCGCGGCGAGCGCGTGATCGAGTCGACGTTCGACGGGCACGCGCGCGTGGCGGGCAACGCCGTCGGCTACGAGACGATCGCGGCGGCCGGCGACCACGCGACCACGCTGCACTGGATCACCAACGACGGCGAGGTGCGGGCCGGCGAGCTCGTGCTGCTCGACGCGGGCGTCGAGGTCGAGTCGCTCTACACCGCCGACATCACGCGGACCCTGCCGGTGGACGGGGAGTTCACCGAGGTCCAGCGGCGGGTCTACCAGGCCGTGCTCGACGCCGCGGACGCCGCCTTCGCGGCCGCGAAGCCGGGTGCCCGCTTCCGCGAGGTGCACGCCGCCGCGATGGAGGTCATCGCCGCGCGACTGGCGGAGTGGGGGCTGCTGCCCTGCTCGGCGGAGGAGTCGCTGAAGCCGGAGGGCCAGTACCACCGGCGCTGGATGGTGCACGGCACGTCGCACCACCTCGGCCTGGACGTGCACGACTGCGCGCACGCCCGCCGCGAGCTCTACGTCGACGGCGTCATCGAGCCCGGCATGGTGTTCACCATCGAGCCCGGCCTGTACTTCAAGTCCGACGACCTCGCGGTGCCCGAGGAGTACCGCGGCATCGGCGTGCGGATCGAGGACGACGTGCTCATCACGGCCGACGGCAACGAGAACCTCTCGGCCGCACTCCCCCGGCGCCCCGAGGACGTCGAGGCGTGGATGGCGGGCCTGCTGGCCGACTGACCACCCGACCGACCACCCGCCCGATCACCCCGCGCGTCACCGGGCGCGGCGCCGGTCCTCCGGACCGAGGCGGCCGGCCTGCTCGAGCGCGCGGCGCAGCAGCCACTCGACGTGGGCGTTCGTGCTGCGCAGGTCGTCGGCGGCCCAGCGGGCCAGCGCCTCGTGCACGGCGGGGTCGAGCCGCAGCAGCATCGACTTGCGCTCGCGGCCCCGCGACGGCGAGGCGGGCGGGGGCCCCTCCCGCACCCCGTCCGCCTCGCCGTTCATCTCCGCCTCGTCCGCCTCGCTCACAGGTCCGTCACTGGTAGAGCGTCCCGGTGTTCACGACGGGCGTCGCCCGCGAGTCGCCGCACAGGACGACGAGCAGGTTGGAGACCATCGCGGCCTTGCGCTCCTCGTCGAGGTCGACGATGCCCTCGCGGCTCAGCTGGTCGAGCGCCATCTGCACCATGCCGACGGCGCCCTCGACGATGCGCGAGCGGGCGGCGACGACCGCGGCCGCCTGCTGCCGCTGCAGCATCGCCTGCGCGATCTCCGGCGCGTAGGCGAGGTGGCTGATCCGGACCTCGAGGATCTCCAGGCCGGCGGCCACGACGCGCGCCGCGACCTCGTGCGCGAGCTCGAGGGAGATCTGGTCGGTCGAGCCGCGCAGCGACTCGGCGTCGTCGGCGGCGTCGTAGGGGTACGCGCCGGCGACGTGCCGGACGGCCGCCTCGGACTGCGTCTCGATGAAGCCCTGGTAGTTCTCGACCGAGAAGGTCGCCTTGGCCGTGTCGGAGACCTGCCAGACGACGATCGCGGCGATCTCGACCGGGTTGCCCGTGGCGTCGTTCACCTTGAGGTGACCGGTCTCGAAGTTGCGCACCCGCACGGAGACCCGGCGGTGCGTCGTCAGCGGCGCGAGCCACAGCAGGCCCGGGCGGCGCACCGTGCCCACGTACCGCCCGAAGAACTGGACGACCTGGGTGGTGCCCGGCTGCACGATGGTGAGCGACGTCGCGGCGATGACGCCGAGGAGCATCGCGACCGCCCCGACCGCGGCGAGCGCGTCGTCCCCGGAGGAGTCCGCCTGGACGAACAGGGCGATCGAGCCGCCGATCAGGACGAGCATCACGACGACGCCGAGGAACCCGTTCGTGTGCCACGCGCGCCGCTCGGCGATGTCCACCTCCGTCGCGTGGAGGCCGACCGGGCCCGCGCCCGGTTCCAGCTGGGGGTCGCGTTCGACGACCGCGCTCATGGTCATGCCCTTCACTCGTGGGTCCGCGCGCCTCTGCGTGCGTCATCACAGTGATATCACATTGCGTTCATCGGGCGCCATGGGCCCTCGGTCCCGGCGTGCGCCGACGCAGGCGGAAGGGTTCCTACCGGATATCGGTAGGAACCCTTCGCCGCACAGGAGGCCGGGTCAGGAGGCCGGGTCAGGAGGCCGGAGGGGGAGCCGTCGGCGGAGAGTGCGGGTCCGGGGGCGCCGACGGCGCGGCGTCGGTCGGCTGGGGGCGGTACAGGCCGGGGACCTGCACGCCGCCGATCTCCGCGAGCAGCGCGCGGGCACGGTGCGCGACGTCCGGCGCGCACAGCAGCGAGTACGAGCCCGCCACGATCTGGCTGGTCGACGTGAAGTCGCGGCGTCCGCCCGTGAGGGCGTAGGAGATGATCGAGAAGAGGATGCCGAACGCGGCACCGATCGCCATCGCGGGCAGGATCGGCAGGAAGGCGCCGTCGGGGCTGGAGAACAGCGACAGCAGCAGCCCCACGAACAGGCCGAACCACGCCCCGGAGAGCAGGCCGGCCAGGGCCACGCGCGAGTACGTCAGCCGACCCGTCACCCGCTCGACCATCCGCAGGTCCGTGCCGACGATCGTCACGTTCTGGACGGGGAACTCCTTGTCCGCCAGGTGGTCGACGGCGCGCTGCGCCTCGAGGTAGGTGCCGTACGCGGCGACGAGCTCGCCGGTCGGCAGCGTCGGGACGCGCGGGGCGCCACGGCCGCCGGGGCTGTTCATGGTCATGTCTCATCCTCTCCCCCGGGCCGCGGACTCGCCACGGCGCACCCTCCGCGGAGCACGGCCCACACCAGGAACGACGATCGCGCGGCCCGAAGGGTTCCCGCCCCGCCGCGGCTGAGGGTCCGCTGGGAAACGGCCAGATGCCGCCCGATGGGGCCCGACCAAGATCATCGGCCTCTAGCCTGGCGGTGTCGCCACACGGAGGGAGCCGGCCATGCCACGCGCGATCCCCCAGGTCGTCCGCCGCGACACCCCGCGCCCGGCGAGGGTCGCGGCGACGACCGGGGCGGCCGTCGTCGGGGCCCTCGCGCTCACGGCCTGCGGCCCCGGCGAACCCCCGGCGGACCCCCCGCTGGACGCCATCCGCGCCCAGATCGAGGCGGCCCGGCCCGACCCGCGGCTGCGCTGGGACGCGGTCGAGGAGCGCACGGCCGCCTGCATGGCCGAGCAGGGCTTCGAGTACCACCCCGTGCCGTCCGGGCAGCCCGACGAGTGGCGCCTCGCCGATCCGGGCGACCTCGTCCCCGGCACCCGCGAGTTCGCCGAGCAGTACGGCTACGGGGTCCTCACGCTGACGCGGCTGACGCCGCCCGAGGACGAGACGCCCGACCCCAACATCGAGCGCCTGATGGAGATGTCCCCCGGCGAGCTCCCCGCGTACACGACGGCCTTGTGGGGCCCGCCGCCCGCCGTCGACAGCGAGCTGGGGCTCCAGGCCGTCTCGATCAGCGAGGACACCGTCGACCCCGAGGCCGACCTCGGCTGCCACGGCGACGCGGAGCGGGCCGTCGACGCCGGGGAGGCTGGGCTCGAGCCCGACGTCTTCGCGCAGCTGTCCGCGGAGATGACGGCGCTCGACGAGGAGACGGCCCAGGACCCCCGCCTCGACGGCGTGAACGCCCGGTGGGCCGCCTGCATGCTCGACGCCGGCCACCCCGACCTCGAGCGGGTCGGCGACGGCGAGGACGCGGTGCTCCGCGAGGTCGACGCCAGGCTCATGGAGAGCGAGCCGTCCGCGCCCGAGGGGGCGTCGGTGGCCGAGATGGACGGGCGGGCCCATCGCATCCAGCTCGACATGGCACCGTTCGAGATCGAGCTGGCCCTCGCCGACCTGCAGTGCCGCGACGAGGTCGGCTACGCCGCCGAGCTGGCAAGCGTGTCGGCCGAGCGACAGGCGGAGTTCGTCGCCGAGCACCGCGCCGAGCTCGACGCGTGGCTGGCCGCCGCGACCGAGGATCAGCCAGCCTGAAGGCCGCGCGCCAGCCCCGCAGTTACGCTGGCGCCGTGAGCAGCGTCGGGACCCGCGTCTTCGTCGCGCGCCTCGCCGGGACCGCCGTGTTCGACCCCATCGGCGACCAGGTCGGCCGGGTGCGCGACGTCGTCGTGCTGCTCCGGCCCAAGGGCGGGCCCCGGGCCGTCGGGCTGGTCGTCGAGGTGCCCGGGCGGCGCCGCGTCTTCCTGCCGCTCACGCGCGTGACCAGCATCGACGCCGGCCAGGTCATCATCACCGGCCTGCTCAACCTGCGCCGGTTCGAGCAGCGGCCGACGGAGACGCTCGCGATCGGCGAGCTCCTCGACCGGCACGTCGACCTCAAGGACGGCTCCGGGAGCGCCACGGTCGTCGACCTGGCGATGGAGCAGCAGCGCAACCGCGACTGGGTGGTCACCCAGCTGTACGTCCGTCGGCACCTGCCCGCCAAGGGCGGGCTGATCCGCCGCCGCGGCGAGACGCTCATCGTCGAGGTCGACGACGTGCGCACGCTCGCCCCGGGCGCGGGGGCGCAGCCGGCGGACCTGCTGCTGGCGTCGTACGTCGACCTCAAGCCGGCGGACCTCGCCGACGCGCTGCACGACCTGTCGGACACCCGCCGCCTCGAGGTCGCGACCGCGCTGGACAACGAACGCCTCGCCGACGTCCTCGAGGAGCTGCCCGAGGACGACCAGGTCGCCATCCTCACGGGCCTCGGCCTCAACCGCGCCGCGGACGTCCTCGACGTCATGCAGCCCGACGACGCCGCCGACCTCCTCTCGGAGATGCCCGCCGAGCAGGCGACCGAGCTGCTCGAGCTCATGGAGCCGGAGGAGGCGCGCGACGTCCGCCGCCTGCTCGCCTACGAGGACGACACCGCGGGCGGCCTCATGACGACCGAGCCGGTCATCCTCCCGCCGGAGACGCCCATCGCCGCGGCGCTCGCGCACGTGCGCCGCGAGGACCTCACGCCGGCCCTCGCGTCCATGGTGTTCGTCTGCCGGCCGCCGCTGGAGAGCCCGACCGGGCGGTTCCTCGGCGTCGTGCACATGCAGCGCCTGCTGCGCGAGCCGCCGCACGAGGCGATCGGCGGGCTGATCGACGCCGAGATCGAGAAGGTGACGGTCGACGCGCCGCTCGCCCAGCTCACCCGCCTGCTGGCCACCTACAACCTGCTGGCCCTCCCGGTGGTCGACGACGAGCGCCGCCTCCTGGGCGCGGTCTCCGTCGACGACGTCCTGGACCACCTGCTACCGACCGACTGGCGCGACGCGGACGACGACGAGACCGACCGCGCCATGACGGACGCCATCGGGCAGGGGGTGGACGGTGGCTGAGCGTCTCGACACCCCGCGCGCCGACTCGCGGCCGCTGATCCCCCGCCCCCGGTTCCAGCCCGACGTGTTCGGCAAGGTGTCCGAGGGCATCGCCCGCTTCATGGGCACGCCGCGCTTCCTCGTCTACATGTCGGTGTTCGTCGGCGTGTGGCTGGCCTGGAACACGTACGGCCCGGAGGCCCTGCGGTTCGACCGCGCGGAGCTGGGCTTCACCGCCCTGACGCTCATGCTGTCGCTGCAGGCGTCGTACTCGGCGCCGCTCATCCTGCTCGCGCAGAACCGCCAGGCCGACCGCGACCGCGTGGCCGCGGAGCAGGACCGTCAGCGTGCCGAGCGCTCGCTCGCAGACACCGAGTACCTGGCCCGGGAGATCGCCGCGCTGCGCATCGCCCTGGGCGAGGTCGCGACGCGCGACTTCGTCCGCTCCGAGATCCGCGACCTGCTCGAGGAGCTGGACCGCGCGCGCGAGGTCGAGACCGACGTCCCGGGCGCCGGGGACGATCGTCCGTCGGACCGGCCCGGCAACCGCGAGTAGCCTTCGATCGACGGATCAGCGCGGACCTGGGAGGTGGTTGCCGTGGACGGCGAACCCCCCAGTAGTCCGATCCGCTGAGCAGCGCGTCGCGCACCTCTCAGCACAGCCAGCACTGCCACTCGCTGCCGGCTCTGCCCCGGGCTGCCTGCCCTGGCGCGGCCTGTCCGCCGTGCCACCGCTCACCCGGGACCCGTCACCTCCTCGTGAGGACGTGAGGACCCCGTCATGTCCAGCATCTCGTTCCGCCCGTTCCGCTCGCTCGGCGGGCGCGGCACCCGCCAGGACGCCGTCGTCCCCGCCGTTCCCCCGGCCGCGCCCGAGGCGCCCACCGCCCCGGCCGGGAGCCTCGTCGACAGCGCGGTGTACGTCGACGGCGACGCCATCGGCTCGCCCACGACCCTCGCCGAGACCTACCAGGCGCTGCGCTCGGCCGACGGCGCCGTCGCGTGGATCGGCCTCTACCGTCCCGACAACCACGAGCTCGCGTCGCTGGCCGAGGAGTTCGGGCTGCACGAGCTGGCCCTCGAGGACGCGATCCTCGCCCACCAGCGGCCCAAGCTCGAGCGGTACGACGACACGCTCTTCGTCGTGCTGCGCGCCGCCCGCTACCTCGACGACGTCGAGGAGGTCGAGTTCGGCGAGGTGCACGTGTTCGTCGGGCCGGACTTCGTCATCACCGTGCGGCACAGCGAGGCGCCCGAGCTGTCCGGCGTCCGGCGTCGCCTGGAGAGCAACCCCGACCTGCTGCGTCTGGGCCCGGAGGCGATGCTCTACGCCATCCTCGACCGCATCGTCGACGGGTACGCCCCCGTGGTCGCCGGACTCGAGAACGACATCGACGAGATCGAGACCGAGGTGTTCAGCGGCGACCCGCAGGTGTCGCGGCGCATCTACGAGCTCACGCGCGAGGTCATCGACTTCCAGCGCGCGGCGCGCCCCCTGGCCACGGTGGTCCGCAACCTCATGGCCGGCTTCGCGAAGTACGGCACCGACGAGGAGCTCCAGCGCTACCTGCGCGACGTCGACGACCACCTCACCCTGGTCATCGAGCAGATCGACGGGTTCCGCCACCTGCTGCGCGACATCCTCACGGTGAACGCCACGCTCGTCGCGCAGCAGCAGAACGAGGAGATGAAGAACCTCAGCGAGGTCAGCGTCGAGCAGAACGAGGAGGTGAAGAAGATCTCCGCGTGGGCGGCCATCCTCTTCGCGCCGACGCTCGTGGGGACCGTCTACGGGATGAACTTCGACCACATCCCCGAGCTGCACTGGCAGCTGGGGTACGCGTTCGCCCTGGTGCTCATGGCCGTGGTGAGCGTCAGCCTCTTCGCGGTCTTCCGCCGCCGCCGCTGGATCTAGGCCCCGCCCGCGCCTCGCTCCCTCAAGTGGAGCAGGGCGGCGCCATCGCGCTCCAGTTGAGCCGATTCGCCAGCACCGCGCTCCACTTGAGGGGTGCGCGCGGGGCGGCGCGCTACTGGGTCGCGTCCGCGAGGACGCGGCGCAGGCGGGCCAGGACGGCGGGGTCTCCGTCCACCTCCAGCACGTCCGCCGACCCGCGACCCCACAGCCACCGGTCCAGGTCCCACGCCCGGCCGGCGACGAGGAGCTCGGCCGGCCGCGGGTCGTCGTCGGGGACGCGCGTCACCGCCGCCGCGTCCAGGTCGAACGCCGTGCCGCTGTCCGGTCCGACGCCGGTGAACCGCCCCAGGTCCAGCCGCCAGGCGCCGGACGCGTTCGTCACGCGCAGGGCGACCGCGACGCCGTCGGGCGCGAACGTGCCCCACGACGGCACCCCGTCGACGAAGACCGCCAGCACCTCGTCGACGCCGTCGACGGCGACCTCCACGGCGGGTGGACGGACCACGAGCCCGGCGGTGAGCTCGGCGTCGGCCCGGTGCACGAGCGCCTCGTGCGCCATCCGCCGCGCGACCCACCCGAGCGTCCCGCCGTCGGCGTGCCAGGACCAGGCGGGAGCGTCCGCCGGACGGGCGGCCAGCGCGGCCAGCAGCTCGGTGCCCGCCGTCGCCACGAACCGGCGCAGCGCGGCCTCGTCCTCGGGACGGTCGGGCGTGACGACGTCGTCCCCCGAGGCGCCGGCGGCGACGTGGGCCCAGAAGTGCTGCACCTCGCCGAGGTGCCACAGGAGGTCGCCGGCGGTCCAGCCTTCGCACGTCGGCACCGGCGAGTCGAGGGGCACCGCGACGAGCGCCTCGAGGAAGCGCTCGGACTGCTCCCGGATGACGACCAGGTACGCCTCGTGGTCCGGCCGGGACTCCCGCGCGCGCTCCATACCGCGAGCGTACGGCGACCCCGCCCGCCCGTCCTTCCGCCGAAGGAGACACCTGCCGCCGGAGTAGACACTCCCGGCTGTCTGCTCCGTCGGGGACTGTCTACTTCGGCGGGGCGGTGGGCCCGGGACCCCGTCCCAGGGGACCTGGCACGGCGCCACCTACGATGGACCCCATGCCAATCCCCACCGTCGAGCAGATCCATGCGGCCCTCGAGGGCGTCATCGACCCCGAGATCCGGCGGCCGATCACCGAGCTGAAGATGGTCCGCTCGGTCGACCTCGACGAGTCCCCCGACGGCGCCCGCGTCACCGTCGGCATCGACCTCACGACGGCGGGCTGCCCGCTCAAGGACACGCTCACGCGCGACATCACGGCCGCGGTCGGCGCGCTCGAGGGCGTCGCCTCGGTCGAGGTCGCGATGGGCGTGATGAGCGAGGCCCAGCGGTCCGAGCTGCGCACGATGCTGCGCGGCACCGACGCGGCGCCCGAGATCCCCTTCGCCAAGCCGGACTCGCTGACGCGCGTGTACGCGATCGCGTCGGGCAAGGGCGGTGTCGGCAAGTCGTCCGTGACGGCCAACCTCGCCGTCGCGATGGCGCAGTCCGGGCTGAAGGTCGGCGTCATCGACGCGGACATCTACGGGTTCTCGATCCCCCGCATGCTGGGCGTCTCGCAGCAGCCGACCAAGGTCGACGACATGATCCTGCCTCCCGTCGCGCACGGGGTGAAGGTCATCTCGATCGGCATGTTCGTGCCCCCGGGACGCCCGGTCGTGTGGCGCGGCCCGATGCTGCACCGCGCGCTCGAGCAGTTCCTCGCCGACGTCTACTGGGGCGACCTCGACGTCCTCCTGCTCGACCTGCCGCCCGGGACCGGCGACATCGCGATCTCCGTCGCTCAGCTCCTGCCGAACAGCGAGCTCGTCGTCATCACGACGCCGCAGGTCGCCGCCGCGGAGGTCGCCGAGCGCGCGGGCGCCATCGCCATCCAGACGCGCCAGCGGATCGTCGGCGTCGTGGAGAACATGTCGTGGCTCGAGCAGCCGGACGGCACCCGCCTGGAGGTCTTCGGCTCGGGCGGCGGCGCGGCCGTCGCGGACAGCCTGTCGCGGGCCACGGGCTCGGCCGTCGCGCTGCTGGGCCAGATCCCGCTGGACATGGCACTGCGCGAGGCCGGCGACGGCGGTACGCCCGTCGTCGCCACGGCCCCCGAGAGCGGTGCCGCGCGCGTCCTCGCGCACGTCGCCGCGGGCCTCGCCCGCCGCTCGCGCGGCCTCGCCGGCCGCTCTCTCGGCCTGGAGCCCGTCCAGCACTGACGCCCGACGGCGTGCCGCGCGCCCGGGTCCTCCGCACGGCGGACCGGCGCGCTGGACGTCGTTCCGAAGGACGATTCCCCGGCGGGCCTCGGCGTGCCTACCGTGGGGGTGAGCCCGAGGAGATGACCATGCCCGCACGCCGCGCCGCCCTGTCGTTCGTCGCCGTCGCCGCCGTCGTGTGGCCGCTGGCCGCCTGCTCGGGCGACGACGAGCCCGCGCCCACGCCGACGCCGTCGGAGGCCGACGCCGCGCCGCTCGAGGCGATGCTCACCGAGTACCTGTCCGACTGGTCGGACGAGGACCTGCAGCAGCGGCTCGCCGAGATGGAGCAGCTCGTCGCCTCCTGCATGAACGAGCAGGGCTTCGAGTACACCCCCGTGGACTACTCCGGGGTGGAGCTGGACCTCGGTGCGGCGCTCGAGCTCGAGCCGGGCAGCGTCGAGTTCGCCGAGCAGTACGGCTACGGCATCACCACCGACCCGTTCACGTCCGGCGACGCCGAGGTCGCCGACCCGAACGAGGACCGCGTCGCCGCGATGTCGGACGCCGAGCGCGACGCGTACCTCACGGCGCTGTACGGCGCCCGGTACGCCGACGCCGGCGCGACGGCCGAGGGCGAGACGCTCGAGGACTACGACTGGGAGCAGGCGGGCTGCACCGGCCGGGCCCAGCACGAGGTGATGGCCTCGGGCATCCAGGACGAGGCGTTCTCCGCGCTCCAGGCGGACATGGTCCAGATGCTCGCCGACGCCGACGCCGACCCCCGCCTGGCGCAGGTCTCCACCGACTGGTCCGCCTGCATGCTCGACGCCGGCTTCGACGGCCTGGAGCAGGTGGGCGACGGCGAGGCGGCCATCAGCGCGGAGGTCGAGGCGGCCCGCGCGGACGTCTACGGCGGCACGCCGGCGACGGCCGACGGCGACGACCCGGCCGCGGCCGCGCGTCGGGCCCTGCTGGGGGCCGCCGACGGCGGCGACCCCGAGCTGGACGCGGCGTTCGACGAGGCGCTCGCGGACATCACGCCCCGCGAGATCGACATGGCCGTCGCGGACGCGACGTGCCGCGCCGACGTCGGCTACGACGACGTCCGCCGTCAGGTGGACACGCAGTACCAGCTCGCGTTCCTCGCCGAGCACGCGGACGAGATCCAGACGTGGCTCGAGACGCTCTCCGGGGACTCCGGCCAGGACTGAGGCCGCCGACGCACCAACGAAACACGCCCGTCGCGCGTCATACGTGCGGGGGCGGTCGGCTCTGACCGGCCGGCCGCGCCCCACCAGAAACGTGTCCTGATCGTGATGCCAGTCCTGGGGTCTAGACGACACAACCAAGACATCATCCAGCAGGACGATCCGCGCCTTGGGAGCGGACCCATAGCGTCGGCGCGACGGAGCCACCCGACGGCCGGCTTCCACCGCCAGGGGGAAACGAGGAGAGATGACGGCCACACCGACCACGGCGCGACAGCGCACCATCACCGTCCGCGCACTGGTGCTCGGCACCGCGCTCGCCGCCGGCCTCACCGGCTGCGGTGGCGGCGACGGCGACAAGCCGAGCGACGGCGAGAGCCCCATGGGCGCCATCGACAAGATGTTCGAGGAGGCCTACGCGGACTGGGACGAGGAGACCTCGAACCAGCAGCAGATGCAGGTCGAGGAGCTCGTCGCCGAGTGCATGGCCGGCCTGGGCTTCGAGTACATCCCGGTCGACTACTCGGCGATGAACGCGGGCATGTCCATCTCGACCGACGACGAGATCCCCTGGGGCACGCTCGAGTTCGCCGAGCAGTGGGGCTACGGCATCACCACCAACCCGTGGGAGGACTCCGAGGAGAGCCCCGAGCCCCTCCCCGGTGACGAGTTCGTGGATCCGAACCAGGCCATCACCGAGAAGATGAGCGAGACCGAGCTGAACGCGTACTACGCGGCGCTCTGGGGCGAGCAGTCGATGGAGCCCACCGAGGACGGCGAGTACGTCGAGCCCTCGTGGGAGGAGATGGGCTGCTTCGGCTCGGCGCAGCACGAGATCTACGGCGACTCGGCCTTCGGAGCCGGCGAGGACGACCCGTTCGCCTCGCTCATGGAGGAGATGAACACGATGTGGGAGTCGGTCTCCACCGACGACCGCATCCTCGCCACCGAGGCCGAGTGGGCCTCGTGCATGGCCGACGCCGGCCACCCGAACCTCGCCAAGGTCGGCGACGCCGAGCAGGAGATCTACTCGCAGGTCGACCCGATCTGGAACGACGCCTACTCCGACATGCCGCCGGACGCGACCGAGGAGGACTACCGCGCCGTCGAGCAGTCGATCCAGGACCAGCTCGCCGCGATCACCCCGCAGGAGATCGAGCTGGCGGTCGCCGACTACACGTGCCGTGACGAGAGCGGCTACGACGACGTCTACTCCGAGGTGAACCTCGACCTCCAGCAGAAGTTCTACGACGAGCACAAGGCGGAGCTCGAGGAGTGGATCGCGTACCAGAAGGAGCAGCAGGGCTGAGCGGCCCGCCGCGGGCCTGACGGCCGACGACGGCGCCCCGGCTCCGGGCGCCGTCGTCACGCGGGAGGGAGCCGTCCGCTCGCACCACGAAAGAGGCAGCACGTGAGGGCAGTCACCGGTTCCACCCGGACCATCTGGATCATCGCGATCACGGCCGTGGTCTCGCTCGGCGCGGGCATCGGCCTGAGCCGGCTGATCGTCTCGCCGGCCGAGGCGGCCGCGAACGCCGCACCCCCGGAGGCGGGGCTGATCACGGTCCCCGTCGAGGAGCGGCCGCTGACGAACGACATCGTCATGCGCGGCGACGCGCTGTACGAGGACCCGGTGGCCGTCACGCTGGAGACCGGCGAGATCGGCGGCCCCGCGGTCGTGACGGGCCAGGTGCCCGAGGAGGCCTCGAACATCGAGGCCGGCAACGTGATCCTCGAGGTCACGGGCCGCCCGGTGATCCTGCTCACCGGCGAGCTGCCGGTCTACCGGACGCTGCGGGCCGGCGTCGCCGGCCCCGACGTGCAGCAGCTGCGCGCGGCGCTGGCCGCCCTCGGGATCGACGCGGGCGACGTGAGCAACAACGCCTACGACGCGAGCGCGGCCGCCGCGGTCCGCGCGCTGTACGCGAAGGTCGGCTACCCCGCCCCGACGTCGGGCGAGGAGGCGGACGGCGCGGTCAAGGCCGCCCAGGAGGCCGTCCGCGGGGCCGAGGAGCAGGTGGCCTCCGCCCAGCGCGACCTGAACGCCGCCGGCGACCCTCTGGCGCGGGTGCGCGCGGACGGCGACGTCGCGTCGGCGCAGGCCACCCTCGACGACGCCAAGGCGGAGCTCGCTGCCTGCCAGGCCAAGGCCGACCCCGAGGTGCCCTGCGCGAGCGCCGGCGTCGTGAGCGCCCAGGCGGCGCTGAACACCGCCATCGCCGAGCGCAACGCCGCCTACAACCCCGACACCGCCGCCGCACGCGCAGCCGTCACGGCCGCCCAGCGCGGCCTGACCGAGGCGCGCACCGCGCTCGCCGAGGCGCAGGCGGAGACCATCACGCCGCTGCCGGCGAGCGAGGTCGTCTACCTCTCCTCGACGCCGCGCCGCGTCGACGACGTCTCGGTCCGCCGCGGCTCCATGGTCGCCGGCACCTCGCCGGTGATGACCGTGTCCGGCGCGACGCTGCAGATCCAGGGCACGCTCGACAAGAACGACGCCGACCTCATCGTCGAGGGCACGCCCGTCGTCATCACGATGCCGGACGGCACCGAGGTGCCGGGCGAGGTCCAGTCGGTCGGCGCCATCGAGCCGGGCGACTCCGACGGCGGTGCCGGCGGCGGCGCCGGCGGTGGCGACGGCGGCACGGCGGCCGACCCGAACCGCCGGAAGGTCGTGGTGGTGCCGGGCGAGCTCAGCGAGGAGCAGCGGATGATGCTCCAGGGCTCGAACGTGCGGATCACCATCCCGGTGAGCTCGACCGAGGGCGACGTCATGGCCGTCCCGCTGGCCGCCCTGTCGCAGGGCCCCGGCGGGGAGTCCCGCGTCCAGGTGCTCGACGCCGGGTCGGACACCCCGCGCCTCGTCGTCGTCGAGACCGGCCTCGCGGCCGAGGGCTACGCGGAGATCAGGCCCGTCGAGGGCGACCTGAAGGTCGGTGACCGCGTCGTCGTCGGCCAGGGCGGATCGCTCGCAGACTCCACCCAGGACTCCTCGGACGAGGAGGGCGCCTCCGACGAGGAGGACGCCGGCGACGAGCCGACGGGTGAGGCGACCGAGGACGCGGAGGGATGAGCGAACCCGCGGTCATCGACCTGCGCGGCCTGTCGCGCTCGTTCCCCGGCACGCCGCCGGTGGAGGCGCTCCAGCGCGTGGACCTCGTGGTCCGCCGCGGGGAGTACGTCTCGATCGTCGGCCCGTCGGGCTCCGGCAAGTCGACGCTGCTGCACATCCTCGGCCTGCTCGACCGGCCGACCGCGGGCGACTACCTCCTCGACGGCGTCTCCACGGCGACGGTGAGCGAGAACGAGCGCGCGCACCTGCGCGGCGGGCGGATCGGGTTCGTCTTCCAGGCGTTCCACCTGCTCCCCCACCGCACGGTGCTCGACAACGTGCTGCTCGCCACCCTGTACAGCGGCGTGCCGCGGGCCGAGCGGCGCGAGCGGGCGCTCGCGGCCCTCGACCGCGTAGGGCTGTCGCACCGGCTGGACTTCCTGCCCACCGTGCTCTCCGGCGGCGAGCGCCAGCGGGTCGCGGTGGCGCGCGCCGTGATCTCGCAGCCGCACGTGCTCCTCGCCGACGAGCCGACCGGCAACCTCGACTCGGTGACGTCCGAGGGCGTGCTGGACCTGTTCGAGGAGCTCCACGCGGACGGCCTCACGCTCGTCGTCATCACGCACGACCCGAAGGTCTCCGCCCGCGCGCAGCGCCAGGTGCGGATCGCCGACGGCCGGCTGAGCGAGGTGGCGTGATGCTGCGCCGCCGACGCGCCCAGGCGCCCGAGACCGACCCCTTGGTGACGCTGGGCCTCGCCGACGCGGAGCCGGGCCACGCGCCGACGGCCACGGCCGGTGCGCCGGTCCCCGGGCCCGACGGCGTCACCGTCCTGCCCCAGCTCGCCGCCGACGCCACCCCCGAG
>AXCX01000674.1 GCA_000767215.1 Actinotalea fermentans ATCC 43279 = JCM 9966 = DSM 3133 | reverse complement strand
CGCGGCCACGGCGGCGACGGCCGCGGCGTCGTCGGCCCGCGCCGTCCGCACGCCCACCGCGGCGTCCCGGACGCCCCGCGCGAGCGGCTCGAAGACGGCGAAGTCGGGCACGGGTCGATCCTGCCAGGCGGTCCGCCGGTCCTAGGCTGGGCAGCCATGAGCAGCGAGATCAGCGCCGTCGACCGTTCGCGCGACGTGCCGCCGTGGGCCATCTCGTTCTCGCCGCTGGTGACGTTCGCGGGCTGCGCGCTGACCGCGGTCCTCTTCGCGGGGCTGCTCTACCTGTGGCTGGAGCTCGTCGTGCCCGACGGCGTCCTCGCCTCCGACGACAGCGCGGCCCGGATCACGGCCGTCGTCGGCGTGATGGGCGGGGCGCTGCTGCTGCTCCTGGGTCCGTTCGCCGCGCTCGGTCTCGGGCGGCTGCTGCGGCGTTCGGCGAGCACGGCCGCGCACGTCGTGACGTTCACGTTCGCGGGGTCGATGGTCGGGGCGCTCGCCGGCGCGGGGCTCGGCGGGCCGGACGTCGCGGTGTCGCTGCTCGCCCCGCTCGGCCTGGCCGCGGGCCTGGCCCGGCTGGCCGTCAGCCCGTTCGCCCGGGAGAAGTACACGGACGCCTGACCGGGCGCGGGCGTGGAACAGCCCGTGGGCTGCCGGATGTCGGCGCGCCGTGCTGGACGAATGCACGGCACCCACGGGCTGCGGTGACTGCCGGGGTCTCGCTGCCGCTGAGCGGCGGGACCGGAAGGCAATCCGTCCGATGCTCTCGGGCGACTAGCGGGCAGTCACCTCACGCGTCCAAGTGAAACTCATCTGTTGGACCACCTCCCTTCACGTGTCCGACGACCGTACGTCGCGTTCGCGGACCTGCCAAGGGATTTCCGGGTGCTGCTCACCACAGCGCGCCGGGGAATACGCTCCCT
>AXCX01000673.1 GCA_000767215.1 Actinotalea fermentans ATCC 43279 = JCM 9966 = DSM 3133 | reverse complement strand
GGAGCTGCTCGCGGGACTGCAGCAGGCCCGGACCCAGGCGACCCCCCCGAGCGCCGACGTCCCCGCCGAGCGGCGTACGGCGCTCGCGGCGGCCTCCGCCCGCCTCGACGACCTGGCGGCACGCGCGGAGGCGCTGCTGGCCGCCGACGACCGGGCCCGCATCGAGGGCACGGGAGCGCTGTTCGCCGACGCCGGCACGCTCCAGGCCGACCTGGCCACTCTGGCGCCGACCGGTGTCACGCTCCCCCAGGCCGACCCCGCCATGTCCGACCCCGTCGCCGCCGTGGAGTCCGCTGTCGCGGAGGGCACGGCCACCGCGCTCGACCGCATGGCAGCGCTCACGGCCGGCACCTCGCCGCGGGGCGAGCCCCTGCGCACGCCGGACGGCCCCCGCCCGGGCGTCGTGGTCTCCGCGGACGGCACGACGGCGGTCGCGACCCTCCAGCTCACCGAGCAGGCGTCCGACCTGCCCGACGGCGCGCTGGACGACCTGCTCACCGGTATCGAGAACACCGTCGCACCCGCCGGTCTGGACGCCGCCGCGAGCAGCGCGCTCCAGCCGCTCGAGGCGCCCCTCGGCGGGACCGAGGTCATCGGCCTGGCCGTCGCGGCCGTCGTGCTCCTCCTGACCCTCGGCTCGCTCGTCGTCGCGGGCCTGCCCATCCTCACCGCGCTGCTGGGCGTGTTCATCGGCGTCGGCGGCGCCTACGCGCTGTCCGGCAACTTCCTCATGACCACGTCGACCCCGGCCCTCGGCCTCATGCTCGGGCTCGCGGTCGGCATCGACTACGCCCTGTTCCTCGTGCACAAGCAGCGCTCGCTGCGCTCCCGGCTCGGGCTCGACCCGGTCGAGGCCACCGCGCGCGCGACCGCGACGGCCGG
>AXCX01000672.1 GCA_000767215.1 Actinotalea fermentans ATCC 43279 = JCM 9966 = DSM 3133 | reverse complement strand
ACCGTCGTCATCGCCCTGCTCGGCCTGCTCACCCTGGGCATGGGGTTCGTGACCACGATGGCCGTCACGGCGGCCGTGACCGTGGCGCTCGCGGTCGCCCTGGGGCTGACGGCCGTGCCGGCGCTCCTCGGGCTGGTCGGGTCCCGGGGCCGGGCGCCGTCGCACGCCCCGACGGCCGACGGCGCCGCCCACCACGGCCGG
>AXCX01000671.1 GCA_000767215.1 Actinotalea fermentans ATCC 43279 = JCM 9966 = DSM 3133 | reverse complement strand
CCGGCCGGCCGCGCCGGCACCGACGGGCGGTGCGCCCGGGCCGGGAGCAGCCGGTGATCTCCCCGACGTCGGACGACGCGGACCTCGGCTGGGGCGACCGCCCCGAGCCCGACGACGGCGAGCGCCTGCGCCGCGAGGTCCCGCCGCACTGGGGCAAGGACTGACGCGGCGGGGCTGATGCCCACCGCCGTGCGCCCTCGCCCCAGTGACGGGCGTCAGACGTCCCGGCGCGCAGCCAGGAGGTCGCGGATCTCCTGCAGCAGCAGGACGTCCTCGGCCGGCGCCTTGGGCTCGGGCTCGACGCCCTTCTTGCGACGCTCGGCGAGCTTGTTCATCGGCATGACGATGACGAAGTACACGGCGGCCGCGATGAAGAGGAAGTTGACGATCGCGGCGATGACCGCGCCGAGGGAGAAGACCGCCTCGTTGATCGTGAAGGTCCACAGCCCCGACACGTCGGGCACCCCGCCGAGCGCCGCCAGGAGCGGCGTGATGATGTTCTCGACGATCGAGGTGACGACCGCGCCGAGGGCGGCGCCGATGACGACCGCCACCGCCAGGTCCACCACGTTGCCCCGCAAGATGAACTGCTTGAAGCCGTTGATCATCCCCGCCACCCCTTCCGGTGCTCCAGCCGGGCGGTTCGCCCTGACTCGTCAGGATCCTTGCACCAGGACGGCCCCGAGGGAGCCCCCTGCGGCGGCCGCGATGCGGTGCCCGTCCTCCGCCGGCACCGCCACGACGACGAGCGGGTCCGTGTCTGCGGCGGTCCCGGAGCCCAGCAGCCCGACGCCGCCGTCGCCCGCGTCGTCCTCGGTGAGGACCTCCAGGACGAGTGCTGACGCGGCCAGGACGGCGGGTCCGTCCTCGCCGGGCCAGCCGTCGAGCCCGCCGGAGACCAGGTCGACGCGGTCCCCAGGCCGCAGCAACGCGGCGACCGCGGCGTCGGCCAGGTGCACCGGGACGGCGACGGTCCCGTCCGGCGCCGCGGTGGCGAACCGGGACCGCGTCAGGTGCGCGGGCAGGACGACCAGCCCGCGGGGCACGTCGACCGCGAGCGCCTCGCCCACGAGGGAGTCGGCGTGCGGCACGGCCCCCGTCGGCGCGGC
>AXCX01000670.1 GCA_000767215.1 Actinotalea fermentans ATCC 43279 = JCM 9966 = DSM 3133 | reverse complement strand
CGCGCCCCCGCGCCGTGACCGCGGCCCTGGTGGGGGCGAGCGCCCTGCTGGCCGCCGGCGCGCTCGCCGGGTGCGAGGGGTCGGTCGTCATCGGCGACGGCGACGCCGGGCCGCGCCAGACGATCACGCAGGAGCTGTCCTCGCCCGTCACCAAGGTCGACATCGGCACCTCCGGGACGATGACGGTCGTCGTCGGCGACGAGCCGAGCCTGACCATCACGGCCGGCGACCAGGTGATCCGGGAGATCACCGCCGTCGTGCACGGCGACACCCTGGACATCGACCTGCCCGGGGCGTGGTTCAACACCGGCCGGATCGAGTACGAGCTGGTGCTGCCGGCGCTCTCGTCGATCTCGGTGCGCGGCTCGGTCGACGTGTCCGGTGAGATCGCCCCGGCCGGGCCCGTCGCGGTGTCCATCGAGGGCTCCGGCGACGTGGACGTGACCGGCGCCGACGGCGCGGACGAGGTGCTGGTCGACATCGAGGGCTCCGGGGACGTCGCGCTGGACGACCTCGACGCGCAGGCCGTGACCGTCGCCATCGACGGGTCGGGCTCGGTCCGGCTCGCCGGGACGACCGCGTCCCTCGACGTGAGCATCCCCGGGTCCGGCGAGGTCGACGCCGACGGCCTCCTCGCGGCCGACGTCCGGGTCGCCATCGAGGGCTCCGGCGACGCGCGCGTGCACGCCGAGCGCACCCTCGACGTCCGCATCGACGGCTCCGGCGAGGTCCGCTACACCGGCGACCCGCAGGTCTCGGAGGACATCGACGGGTCCGGCGACGTCGGGCGCGCCTGACGCCACCGGAGTGATCTCCAGCACGAATCCGCAGGTCGGCGT
>AXCX01000669.1 GCA_000767215.1 Actinotalea fermentans ATCC 43279 = JCM 9966 = DSM 3133 | reverse complement strand
ACCCGGGGCTAGGGTGCGGCCACGCCGTCCTGCCGCCGAGGCCCCCGCTCGCGGTGAGGCAGCCGATCGAAGGTCGCCTGACTCGCGAACGAGGAGAGTGCCTCATGTCCCGAACCAGACAGCTCCGAGTCGTCGTCGCCGGGGTGGCGGCAGCCGCCCTGGCGGTGCCGCTGAGCATGGGGGCCGCGGCCGCCGCGCCCCCCGACGACGACGGCCCGACCGTCCCGAGCGCGCCGTCCCCGGAGCTGGCCGCCGGCCTGCCCGCGGCGG
>AXCX01000668.1 GCA_000767215.1 Actinotalea fermentans ATCC 43279 = JCM 9966 = DSM 3133 | reverse complement strand
CAGGGCAGCGCGGCGTCGCCGGCGCCCCGGGGCAGCTGGATCGTGTGCACGCTGCCCGCCGAGCCGTCCGCCCGCACCCGCTCGGCCAGGTCGCCGAGGTCGATGCCGTACCGGACGGCCGCCTCCGTCGCACCGGCGCGCGGCTGCACGCCGTCCCCCTCGTCCGCGTCAGCGGCCGCGGGCGCCACCGGGACGAGGAGCGCGTCGAGGCCCTGCGTGAGCAGGTCCGACGTCGCCACGTCGCCGGCGAGGGTCGTCACGGCCGGCAGGTCGGCGGCCGTGACCACGACGGTGGTCACGCCACGGTGGGATGGGGCCACGGTGCCGTCGCAGACTCAGCCGACGACGGCGGTCAGCGCCTCGCCGAGCTCGCTCGCCTCAGCCGGGCTGAGCTCCACGACCAGGCGGCCGCCCCCCTCGAGCGGCACGCGCATGACGATGCCACGGCCCTCCTTGGTGACCTCGAGCGGCCCGTCCCCGGTCCTCGGCTTCATCGCAGCCATCAGCCGTGTCCTCCTCGTCGGTCGCGTCCGGTCCCGAGCGCGAGGCGCCTGCGGGCCGATGTCCGAGATCAGTCTAGTTCACCCGCTCACCCGTCACGGCGGCCAGCCCGACGGTGGGACGAGGCGCCAGACCGTCGCCACCCAGGCCACCTGGGAGAGCGCGGCGACGACGAGCAGCACCGCGAGTGCAGCCCGCCACCGGGCGGCCCGCAGCGCCAGCAGGGCCAGCACGGCGGCGATCGGGAACGCGAGGACGAGGAACCGCACGAGCGACGTCCCTGGCTCGATCGCGACGAGCAGGTAGGCGAGGTAGCCCGCCGTCCAGCCCCACAGCTCCGGCCCGAGCAGGCGGAGCGGCCGGGTCGCCACGACCAGGACGCCGAGACCGACCACGACGACGAGCGCCGGCAGCCACCACGCGCCCGCGAAGTAGCGGGCGACGTCGACCCACGGCAGCAGCGGCACCACCTCGCCGCGCCCGCGCCAGGCCGACTGCACCTGCGTGTAGGCGTCGAGCGAGCCGGTGCGCAGCCCCACCAGCAGCGGCCACAGGAAGCCCGAGAGGCCGGCCGTCCCGGCGAGCGCCGCCATCGCGAGCCACTCCCCCGGGC
>AXCX01000667.1 GCA_000767215.1 Actinotalea fermentans ATCC 43279 = JCM 9966 = DSM 3133 | reverse complement strand
CCGACGCCGACCCCGACGCCGACGCCGCCACCCGACGCCGTGTTCACGATCCTCGCGGCGGGCGACGTGCTCACCCACGAGTCGGTCAACATCTCGGCCCGCGCGGGCGGTGCGTACGACTTCGGCGCGCTGTTCGCGCCCGTGCAGCCGTTCATCGCCGGCGCGGATCTGGCACTGTGCCACATGGAGGTCCCCGTGGCCCCGGCCGGCTCGTCGCCGTCGGGCTTCCCGATGTTCGGCGCCCCGCCCGAGATCGTGCCGGCGCTGGCGGCCTCCGGGTGGGACGGGTGCTCGACGGCGTCGAACCACTCCGTGGACCGGGGCGCGGCCGGGGTGGTCACGACGCTCGACGCCTTCGACGCGGCCGGGCTCGGGCACGTGGGCACCGCGCGGACGGCCGAGGAGGCCGCCGCACCGCAGATCTACACCCTCGAGCGCGAGGGCCAGACGATCCGGGTGGCGCACATCGCGGCCACCTACGGCACCAACGGCTTGCCCGTCCCCGCCGACAGCCCGTGGATGGTGCAGCTGATCGACGTCGCCGGGATGGTCGCGCAGGCGAACGCCGCGCGGGCGGCGGGCGCCGACGTCGTCGTCGCGAGCGTGCACTGCTGCGTCGAGTACACGAGCAACCCGACGGCGCTCCAGGAGGAGATCGCGAACGGGCTCGCCGCCTCCGGCGCGGTCGACCTCCTCATCGGGCACCACGCCCACGTGCCGCAGCCCGTCGTCGAGCTCCCGGGCGGCCCGCGCGGCGAGGGCATGTGGGTGGCCTACGGGCTCGGCAACTTCGTCTCGAACCAGGGCCCGCACGCCGGCCTCGCCGCGGAGACCCAGAACGGCCTGATGATGCTGGCCCACCTGCGCAAGCCGGCCGACGGGCCGGTGACCGTCGACGGCGTCGAGTGGACCGCGATCACCGTGGACCGGTCGGCAGGGCACCGCGTCGAGTCGCTGTCCGCGGCGGGCGCGGCCGGCGCGGGCGTCGGCACCCTCTCCGCCGAGCAGGTCGCCCAGCGCCGCGGCCTGGTCGCGGGAGTGGCGGGCCCGGC
>AXCX01000069.1 GCA_000767215.1 Actinotalea fermentans ATCC 43279 = JCM 9966 = DSM 3133 | reverse complement strand
CACATTGATCGCCGTCACACACACCGCCTGGAGCCCGGCCGGCAGTGACAAGGTCACGTCGAACCCGTGCCGATCACCGTGTTCCGGGTACGCGGCAGCGACGTCGGTCCGCGGCCGATCCGCGACGACGGGCTCACCACTGCCTCCATGGCTCAACCACACGGAGACGGGGTTCGCCGTGTCCGGGTCGAGCGCCCAGCCACGCACGCGGACGCCCCCCGGGACGACCTCCAGGATCTCGAAGTTCCCGACGGCAGGGCCGCCTGGCACCGTGACCGACCGACACCCCAACGTCGGGTTCCGCCCCGCCGGCATGTTGACCGCGAGGACGCATACCTCGTGGGCGCCGGGTGTCGCCGGAACCGTCACCCCGTACCCGTGCCGGTCACCGACACCGGGCAGGGCGGCACCGACATCGGGACGGCTCAGATCGGCGGTGACCGTCGTCGCAGGAGTGCCGTCGACCCGGACCTCCACTGCGACGGGCGCCGTGCCGGCGTCCGGGTCGACGGCCCAGCCCCGGACACTGATGCCCTGTGGAGAGCTGCCTCGCTCCGGCACGCCGCTCGCCGCGTCGACGGCCCCGTACGGCGCGCCCGGGGGCACGGTGAGCGTCCGGCAGCCGAGCACGCTGTCACTGCCGGCTCCGGTGTTCACAGCGACGACGCAGACGTCGGCGGTGCGCGGCGCCGACGGGAGCGTGACGTCGAACCCGTGAGCGGCTCCGTACGCGGGGAACGCCGCACCGACGTCCGCGCGCGGGCCGTTCGCCAGGACCGATCCCGCCGTGCCGCCGTCCACCTCGACGCGGATCGTGACGGGCGACGTCGTATCAGGATCGATGGCCCAGCCCGTCACCGTGATGCCGCCGCTGCTGCCGACGATCGCCTCAGCGTTGCCGAACGGCTGGCCGACGGATGTCGGGCGCCACCAGCTCGACAGGAGTCCGAACGCCGGGGTGTTGACCGTCGCCGTGCCGGTCGTGCACTCCAGGCGGGCCTGGGTGACACGGCCTCCCAGCTCGCCGCGACCATCCCGCGTCAGGACCATCCGCTGCAGAGTGCCACCGCTGGGGCATGACTGCTGCACACGGCTGACCGAGAGAGTCCCGGTCCATCGACTCACGTCGTCGCCGGGCGCGGTGCCCGTGTAGGGGTCCGGCTGAGCGACGAGGTACGGCCGGCTTCCCGCCCGCGAGTACCCGCCGTTCGACGACGAGAACTGGGTGAAGGCAGGGCCGCCTCCGTAGTAGCGCGCGATGCGTGCCGTCGCGCTGATGGCAGCGTCCGTCCGCGGGTCGAAGCGCTCAGTCACGGCGCCGGAAGCAGTGACCACGGCGGCGCCGCCGTACACCTGGCACTGCGTCGTGTCGCACAAGTCCGCCGTGGCGGCGGTGTTGCGTACGGCGAGGGCGTACGTTCGCGCAGCGATCGCCTGTGCCTGGAGTGCTGCCGCACCCCATGACGCCGGGGACTCGCGCGGCACGACGCCGCGCAGGTACTGCTCCATCGGGACGTGGTTGACCACCTCGAGCGTGGCCGCACCGGTTGGGTTCGCCCGGAGTGCCCCCGGGTACCGGGTGCCCGAACCGTCCGGGCGGTACGCCCACACCTGAGATCCCCCGGAGCCGCCGACCTGGACCGGGCCCGTCACCACCGCCGACGCGCCGACGGCAAGAGGAGCACCCCCGGTCGTCACGGTGAACGCTCCGGCGGATCTGGTCACCTCGACGCGCGCTCCGGGCGGTGCCGTGGCGGACGCGCCCGTGGCCAGATCCGTGATCACCAGGGATCCACCGGGCACCGGGCCGGACGTCATTGTCGCGCCGGCCAGGGCGTCCAGCCGGACTCGCAGCGGGTAGTCCTGGCCGATGTCGTAGCGAGCGGTGCCGGGGTAGTAGAAGTCCAGGATCTGCTCGGCGGTCCGCCCCTGCAGAGCCTGTGCCTGGGCGCCCCACTGCGACATGCCGACGCCGTGCCCCCATCCGCGGCCCTCGACCTGCCATGCACCCGAGGGGGGAGGGGTGTATGCCTCTTCGGTCACGGCGAAGGCCGACGGCGCCGAGACCGGTCCGAAGCCGACCGCCATGATGGCCAGCACCGTCGTCAGCACCCCAGCGAGCCGCCGTCGCATCCGAATCCTCCCGCACCACTCACACACCGCTTCTGCGGGCCGATCCTCACCGTATCCGGCCCGTGACGGCACACCCAAGAAGGCCTGTGCGGCGCGCCGGAGCGCCGGCCACACGAGGGATCCGACGCCTGGCATCCTCGACAGGTCTGCCAAACCGACGCACACTGATCGAGGGGAACGACATGACCCGGTTCGGGCGCATGCGCGGGCTGACGACGACGCTCGCGGTCGGTGCCGTGGCGCTGCTCGGAGCGCTGCCCGCGGGCGCCGCACCGGACGGCGCCGAGCCGACGCCGTCCGCCACGGCGAGCCCGCCCGCGACCCCCGGCCTCTCGGACGAAGGGGAACCCACGTCCGACCCGAGCACCCAACCCACCTCGGTACCGACGCCGGACCCCACCCCGGACGTGGCGCCGAACGAGGCGACGATGACGGTTCCGCCGGCGCCGCCCGCGGCGACCGAAGCGGCGCCGGCGCCCGAGCTGGTCTACCGGGGCGTCGGGCTCACCGTCCCCGCCGGATGGCCCGTACTGGATCTCACCGCCGAGCCTCGGACCTGCGTGCGCGCCGACACGCACGCCGTCTACGTCGGAGCACCTGGCGCTGACCAGGACTGCCCGCCCCTCCTCCTCGGGCGGGTCGGGAGCGTGCTCCTCCAGCCGGTGCCCGCCGAGCCCCCCTTCGGCACAGTGTCCCTGGCACCTGGTCCGCTCCCGGAACCGACCGCTGCGCAACGGGTCGCCGGGGAGCTCGTCGGTGTCGTCGAAGGGACCGACGTCCTCCTCACGATCACCCTCGAGCCCGACGGGAGCGTGCCGCAGGTGGGCGAGGTCGTCGTGACGGCTGACGCGGTCGCGCCGGCGGCGGCACCGCGTCATGCCATGGCCAACCCGACGCCACTGGATCGCTCCTTCACCTGGCACTACGGCGAGGGATTCGACGCGTGCAACGCACCCAGCCTGTCCACCATGCAGGCCTGGCTCGCCTCTCCGTACCGTTCGGTGGGCGTGTACGTCGGGGGCATCTCGCGAGCGTGCGCGGCGCAGCCGAACCTGACCTCCTCCTGGCTGCGATCGATCGCCGGCCTCGGGTGGAAGGTCACGCCGATCTACGTCGGCCTGCAGGCTCCCTGCTCGAACTACACGAACAAGATCACCTACGGCCAGGAGTGGCAGCAGGGCCGCGACTCGGCGCTCGACGCGATCGCGCGGGCGCAGGCCCTCGGCATCGGGCCGGGCTCCGACATCTACTTCGACATGGAGAGCTACACCCAGGGCCCGCAGTGCAGCGGCTCGGTGCGCGCGTTCCTGTCGTCATGGACGCAAGCCCTCAACTACAACGGGTACAGCTCGGGTGTCTACAGCAGCGCGGCGACGGGCATCGAGGACCTCGCGCAAGGCTTCCCACAGCCGGGCTACGTCGCGCCCAACAAGATCTGGATCGCCCGCTGGAACGGGGTCCCGGACGTCTACAGCCACGACAGCTACGTTCCCGACACGCTCTGGGCCCCGTATGCCCGCATCCATCAGTACCGGGGCGGACACAACGAGACGTGGGGCGGCGTCACGATCAACATCGACAACAACTTCCTCGACACGGACCCGAACCGGGGAAGCCCGACCGGCCAGCTGGACGCCGTCTCGGCCACTCCTGGCCTCGTGACAGCACGCGGCTGGGCCCTCGATCCCGAGGCCGAGACCGGGCCGATCCTCGTCCAGATGTACCTCGACGGGCGCACTCAGACGGTCGGCACAGCCGACGCACCGCGCCCCGACATCGGCGCCGCCTTCCCTGCCGCCGGTCCCGATCACGGGTACTCGGTCACCATGTCGGCGAGCGCCGGCTGGCACGACGTGTGTCTCTACGCCATCAACGTCGGTCCGGGATCAAGCCGCAACCTCGGGTGCCGCTCCGTCCTCGTCCCGTCCAGCGACCCGTTCGGCCAGGTCGACACGGTCACCACCAGCGTGGGCAAGGTCACCGTGTCCGGTTGGGCCATCGACCCCAACACGACCGACCCGATCCTCGTGCAGATGTACCTCGACGGACGGACCCAGACCGTCAGCCGGGCCGACCGCGCACGGCCCGACGTCGGTGCCGCGTACCCGAGCGCTGGGCCCGACCACGGGTACTCCGTCACGATGCCCAGCGACGGCGGGCGCCACACGGTCTGCCTCTACGCCATCAACACCGGCGAGGGTGCGAGCGTCCTGCTCGGATGCCGGGTCGTCGACGTGCCCCCGCCGAACCCGTTCGGCAACATCGACGCGGTGACGACCGGGCCCGGGACCGTCAGCGCACGAGGCTGGACGATCGACCCGGACAGCACGGACCCGATCCTCGTCCAGATGTACGTGGACGGGCGCGCGAACTCCGTCGGCCGGGCCGACGGCGACCGCCCCGACGTCGGTGCCGCGTTCCCCGGCTTCGGCTCCCGCCACGGCTTCCAGATGACGATGCCGGCCACGCCCGGAAGCCACGGCGTGTGCCTCTACGGGATCAACACCGGGCCCGGCGCGAGCGTCCTCTTGGGATGCCGCGTCGTCCAGGTGCCCTCGGCGGACCCGTTCGGCTCGGTCGAGTCGGTCTCGGCCGCCTCCGGCACCGTCACGGCGACCGGCTGGGCGATCGACCCGGACACGAGCGACCCCATCCTGGTCCAGCTCTACCTCGACGGCCGCACCCAGACGGTGGTCCGAGCGGACGGGCCGCGCGCCGACGTCGGCGCGGTGTACCCGAGCGCGGGCCAGAACCACGGCTACCGCATCTCGATCGCCGCGACGCGCGGGACGCACACGGCGTGCGTCTACGGAATCAACACCGGCGCCGGCGCCAGCCGGCTCCTGGCGTGCCAGACGGTGACGGTGCCCTGACCGTCCTGCGCTGCCCGACGACGGCCGCCCGGCTCAGGGGCGGTCCGCGGCTGACGCACGAGGCGTGCTGATCGGCTACCCGCGTGACATGCGACGGAGTCCCCCGCGCGCCACGCGGCGGGCCTGGCTCACCGCCGCGTGGAACGCCCTCGCGAGCCGGACGGTCGGCTGTCGGTCGAGCTCGGCGCGGGCGGCCTCCAGTTGACGGCCCGTCTCGAAGAGCAGGTCCCGCGCCTCGATCGCCTCCTGCTGGGCGCGCTGACCGGCTTCCCAGACGCGTTCCGGGGCGACGTCGGGCTGCGGCGTCGAGAACTGTCGGCCGAGCTCGACGCGGACGACCTCGCGGGTGGTGGCGTACGCCTCCGAACCCGGCTTCCCACCGCCCACCCGGGCCTGGAACTCGGCCTCGCGGTCCAGCGCCTTGCGGATCCCGTCCGCGTCGGTCTTGACGCCCGCATGGCGGGCGATCTCCACAGCCAGAGCCGTGACGGATGCGGCGCGCCACACCCGCAGCGGGCGCACCTGGCTCAGGTCGCGGGCCAGGAGGACCGCCCCGCGCAGCTTCGCCTCGTTGAGCGAGATCGCATCCGAACGCCACTCGTCGTCGATGAACCGCCCGACGCCGTCGACGAAGTGCACGTTGTGCGGCAGGACGTCGACCGGCGTCCCCTCGCTGCTCTCCTTCGCGCGGCCCTCGAGCAGTCGGGCCCACACGCCCACGAGCTCCGGGAGTCGCTCGGGCTCCCGCAGGAGCTTGTCGACCAACGACGTGCCGTCGACGGCCGGCTCTGAGTACGGCAGCACCCGGAGGCCGTCGGCCTCACCGTGGCCGAGGAGGACGCTCGTGACGGTGACGACCTCGTCGACGAGGTCCACCCGCTTGAGAACCTGGAAGGGACGTCGGCGGCGCATCGAGAAGTACACCGCGAGACGCTCGGCCGGCCAGAGACCCTCCGGCTCGACGTCGTCGGTACCGCCTCCCGCCTGTGCGACGAGCACCAACGAGTTGGCGAGCTCGCCGGCCGCACCCGCGTCCACCAGCTGCGCCCACAGCCTGCCCTCGTCGACGAGGGCTGGGCGAGGTGTCGCCCAGTCCGGGCTGGGGAAACGGGGGATCTGAACCGCAAGCTCCCGGGAGTGGCACAGGAGCGCGTCGTCGAACACGAGGCGGGTGAGCTTGTAGTCGGGGAAGGCGCCCAGGGCGCGGGCGTCACGGTAGCCGGCGAGCCGCGCGAGCTCGAGGAGCCGCCGACGGCTGAACGTCCTCGCGGGACCGTCCTCGCGGTAGCCCTCGACCGAGTGGAACACCTCGCCGGAGTGGTCCTCAGGCGCTCCGGCGAGGTACTTCACCCCCATGCGGTTCTCGATGGCGAGCACCAGGCGGCCGCCAGGGCGGAGGACACCGCGGAGGGCGGACAGAAACTCGACGTAGGGAGTCGTGTCGTCCTTGCCGCTGCCGACGTACTCGAGCACGCCCACCACGACCACGAGGTCGTATGCCGGCACCTGGGGGAGGTCGGCCACCTCGGCGTTGAAGACCCGGACGTGGGGCAACTCCGCCGTGCGGGCCGCCGCGACGCGCGCCCGAGCCAGGGTCGGCTCGAGGGCATCCACCGACGCGCACCGTTCGCCGAGGTACCGCGTGATCGCGCCGCACCCCGCGCCGATCTCGAGGACGACGGCGTCCGACGGCAGGTCGAGCGCCCGCAGGACGTTCGCCCGCGACGGCGACAGGTGGTACTGCTCCGGCCAGTTGGTGGCGGTCGCGAAGAGCTCGTCGCTCAGCGAGTCGAGCGGCAGGCCGGACGTGGTCATGCGCTCGAAGAGGATCTCCTCCGAACCGTCCAGCCACGACTGCCCGGTCTCGCGGACGATGTGGACGCCATCGACGCGCCGTGTGGGCAGCGCACGCAGCGGCGTCTCCGCCGTCGGATCTGTGCTCACAACACCTGCTCCCGGATCGGCCGGGACGTCATCGTCCGGGCTGGTGACTACGACGATCGGCATGGTGTCGCCGGCGGGTGGGCGCCCCCGGAGACCGAGTGCACCGCCGTGGACAGCCGAACACGAGGATGACGATAGTGGTTGGCGTGGGTCCTCCCTTACTGCTGACGCTGCAGCTCGTCCGAGCGGGGGCGCAGCGAGCGCGGGTGTCACCGCCCGCCCGTCACGTCCCCCCCGACGATCGCGCCGAGGAACGTCCCGCTCAGGACGCTGCCGGTCGCCCGCATCCGCTGCTCGACCCGCCAGTTCAGCTTGTGGACGCCTGAGCCCCGCCGGATCTGCTCGAGGAGGACCGCGTCGAAGGGATCGCCGAGGACGTGCTGCAGCCGATGGGGCGGGTCGAACGAGCGCTCCGGTGTGCGCTCCCAGATCTGCCGACACGGGGTGTTCAGGGTCATGGCGACTTCCGCGAGGAAGTGGATCAGGAAGTAGTGCCCGAGCTGGTCATGCCGGCGCCAGTAGGCGAAGAGCAGGTCGCGCAGGGTCTGGGTCAGGGCGTTGCCGGACGCCGACGTCATGAGCCAGCTCGACATGACGAACGGGTCGCACGGCCTGGAGAAGGCGAAGAAGCCGCTCTCCGCCGCGAGACGCGACACCTCCTCCAGCGGTGCGGTCAGCAGGACCGTTGCGTCGATCCACACCCCTCCCCGTGCCGCCAGAAGCGCGGCCCTGAGGATGTCCGAGAAGTGCGTCTCCGACATGGCGCTCCGGCGAGCGAGGACATGGTCGGGGAGCTCGACGTACGTGGGCCACGTGGAGCTGTCGAGAACGACGACAGGGTGTGCGCCCCGGTGCTTCTGGACGCTCTCCAGGCAGCGCTGGACCAGTGGCGGCGCCTGGTCGACGCCGTCCGCCCAGTACCACCAGACAGGCATCTCGGCCGGGCTCCGCAGGTCCCCCCGGCCCGTCGGCAGGTCGTTCCGGAGGTCGAAGTACAGGTCGACGAGCGAGGACCGGAACTCGGCGTCGGCCGCGCTCCGCTCGTGGATTTCACGGCGAGCGGCGTTGATCCTCATCCGTCGCGGAGCCAGCGCCCACCGGGCCGTGGCCCGCGACGGTCCCAGCCGACCGCGGGGTTCCGCCCCGCCGAGGGCCGTCACGCCTCACCGAGCCGGCACGGTCGCTGTCGGCCGCCGGATCTGGGCCTACTCATGAGAAGACCACGTCCCTGACCGCGCAGAGATAGCCGTGGCCGTGCCGGACGGTCGGCTCGAGGACGGCGCCCTCGGCCCACTCGTTCCACGCATTCACGAACACGAGGCGCTCGGCTTCCGGACGACCCGCGACGGCGTCGGCCGTCGCCGCGAGCCACCGACGGAACGTGTACGGGTTCGAGCCGTGCCAGATGTCGGCTCCCCACTGGCGCCGCGCGGTGTTGTCGAAGTTCACCATCACGGCCGGGAAGAACCCTGGGCGGAGGGTGCGGAGCCGCGTCTCGGCATCGCGCACGAGGGCGTCGTAGCTCAGGAGGTTTCCGTGGAACTCCGCGTCGGCACCGAGATCGGCGTAGTCCACCCAGTCCCACTTGGCGTTGTGGGGAGGGAACCCGTGCGTGCCGTCCAGACCGGCCGTCGCCACGGAGCGGTCGAGGCCGTCGAACTCCTTCGCCACGTCGGCGTTGATGAGCAACAGCTCGCCGACGCCCTCCTCGCGGGCACGACGGCGCCAGTGCTCGAGCACCGCGGGGTAGTCCGGGATCTGGGAGATCCGGTACACCGACACCACCGGGCGACCGGCCACCTTCAGGTACCGCTCGTCCCGGATGAACTCGAGGATGTCGTCGATGAACTGCGTCGCGGGCACGCTGTCGTAGTCCTGACCGATCAGCGTGTCGGATGAGCGGCCGTCCCAGCGCCGCGTCCAGTTCTCGTTGGCCCACATGAGGCAGAACGTCTTCGGGGTGTCGCTCGCGAGGAGCTTCTCGATCGGCATCGACAGCAGCCGTCTGCCCGCGAACCAGTAGTAGTAGTACATGAACCCCTCGACGCCGTACGCCGTCGCGAGGCTCTGCTGCGCCGCCCGCACCGCATCGAGGCGGAGGTCGTAGAAACCGAGGTCGGCAGGAAGAAGGGGCTGCTCGTGCCCTGGGTACACGGGGTGGGCCGCCGTGACGTTCTGCCACTCCGTGAACCCGGTGCCCCACCAACGGTCGTTCTCGTCCGTCGCGTGGAACTGGGGGAGGTAGAAGGGCACGACCCGCAGGCAGCGCTCGGGTTCGGCGTCCGCCGCGTAGCGCTGGGCCCGACCGGCCTCGCCGCGGACGGTGTGCCGCTCCTCCACACGGAGGCCTGCCTCGATCGTGAGGACACCGATGAGTCGCTCGATCGCGTGCGCCGTGGTCCCGTCGACCTGCCCGGCCTCCGGCTCGAAGTCCTCCGCCGAGAGCGCGAGCGACCGCAGGCCTTGCAGGACAATCCCGCGGACCCAGTACATGGAGCCGGCGGGGAAGCGCAGAGCGGACGCCTCGAGGGAGATGCCCAGCCGTTCCAGAAGATCCCGGGCTCCCGGCTCGTCGGCGCCCCAGAACTGGGCGCCGAGCACGCTCCCGTCCGCTGTGACGGCGCCCAGGTCCCGTTGTGACGCGAAGGCGCCGAGGATCTCCGCGACGTTCTCCTCGTCCTTCAGGAGGCACTGGTAGAACGACTCCTTCCACGTGTCCCCCGTGCCGCCGAGCTCGGCGTGCTCGCGACGCCACGTGCTGCGTTTCGTGTGGACCTTGAGCACGAGGTCGTACGGGTCGAGGAGCCCGGCGTTGACCAGGTAGACGAGCGGAAGGATGTCCCGGCCGCGGTTGGGGACGTCGAGGACGGCGACGTTCCGGACGTTGGGCAGAGCGGACACGTCGATGGTGAGCGGAGAGCCTGAGGCGTTCGTGACCAGCAGATCGATCCCGACGGGGACGTTCACGAGCTCACGCAACAGCTCCGGGACGAGGTCCCCGTAGAAGACGTGCAGCACGACGCCGACCCTCGACGGCGACGCGAAGGGGATGGTCTCGTCGGACCGCCACTCGTTCGGGAAGGCACCCGTCCGTCGCCCGCGCTGCCGACGCAGCCAGCTCGACATGCTCGTCCGCGCACCGGAGTCGGGCTTGCGTGGACGCGTCCCCGCGATCCTCGCGCCGACCGCGATCCGGAGTCGCTTGAGCCTTCCTTCGAAGCCCGCCCGAGTGATCCGCCTCATCCGTGCTCCCCCCCTTCGCCGTGCGCCTCGTCGTGCTCCATCCAGTCGGCCACGTCGACGTCGTACAGATCGCGCACCACCTCGGCGACCCGGTCACCATCGGGCGCGAGATGGGGTGAACGCACGACTTCGCGCTTCACGAACGGAAAGCCCGCCTCGAGCAGCCGCCGCCAGCCGATGATCGTCGGGTTGTCCGCCAGGCCGACGACGCTCCCGGCCGGGAAGGCGGCGCCCAGCGGGATGCCCTCACGATGCAGGAGAGTGGCGAGGGCCAGCTCGCCCCGGTGGATGACCAGCTGCTTGTCGTCGTAGTGCCGTACGTCCCGCCAGAAGGCAGCGAGCGCGGGCCTCCGCAGGACGCCGCGCCGGAAGCCCAGGAAGTAGCTCTGGATGTGGCGGGTGAACTGGGCGGTCTCGGTCATCCCCCACACGTCAGTGGTTGACGACGCCAGGAGGTCGAGCTGCGGTGCGATCGACGCGAACGGTCCGACCATGCTGTCGTTGGTGAGCACGAGCGTGTCCGCAGCGGCCAGGTCCGGGTACCGGTCGAGAGCGACCGCCCAGGACCCGAAGTCGTACCCGACGTTGGGCTTGCGCAGCACAGCGACGCGGGAGAGGTCGAGGTCGCCCCACACGAGCGGCCCGGCCGGTGAACTCGACGAGAGGAGCACCGCGTAGCCGGCCGCGGAGAGCTGACCGACGAGGGCCCGGACGGAGAGCGTCACCTGCGGCGACCGGGACCAGTGTGCGATCACGGCCGCCTTGCCGCCCGCGACGGCCGCGGCGAACTCGCCGCCGACCCGCTCCTCGACCACTCGCCCTTCAGTCTGCTCGAGGACCCGCGGGTACGCGTCGGCCAGAGGTGCCGAGCGCCGTGGTGCCAGGACCGCGCGGACCCGACGACCGACCCGCCGCGCCGACACCCTCATGGCGTCGCAGCCGACGGAGCGGTCGAGGGCGAGTCCTCCTGGACGGCCGCACCCCAGCGACCGTGGATCCGGACGGCGCCGCCCTCGGTGCTGCCGCCGCTGCTGCGGACCGGGAGGGGGAATGCCTTCTCGAGCATGTCGTACACATGACCGTGGCTGCGGACGGCGGTGGACATGCGCCAGTTGGCGGGCATGAGGTCCAGACGATCGGTCGTGTAGTCGATGTACCCGACGCCCGGTTCCAACTGGATGGGCACCCCGTGCTCACGCGTGTTGCTGCCGCCGATTCCTGTGCCGTTCTCGTGGATGAACCCGATCCCGATCGTCACGTCGCGGACAGGGACCTTCACGTCGAAGTGCACGCGCAGGGTGAGCGGCTCGTTCGTCAGGACGACCGGGAGGGGCCTGCCCAGCTGGTCCAGCGCCTCGACGGCCCGGACCTGAACCTCGCCGGAACCGCTCCGGACGGCGTCGAGCCCGGCCCTGATCATCCCCGGCTCGTCGTTCGACAGGGCCTCGTTCTCGTTGACCGCGCCGAGGTACTCGCTGATGACCTCGGGCGCCGGGCCGATCGCCCGCACGTGTCCGTGATCGAGCCAGACGGCGGTGTCGCACAGCTCCGCTGCCAGGCCCATCGAGTGCGTGACGAGGACGATCGTGGTGCCCTGGTTCCGCAGCCGGAACAGGTGGTCGAAGCACTTCCGTTGGAACTCCTCGTCACCGACGGCGATGATCTCGTCGACGATGAGGATCTCCGGGTCGAGGGTCACCGCGATCGCGAAGCCGAGCCGGACGTACATGCCGCTCGAGTAGACCTTCACGGGCGAGTCGATGAACTCACCGATCCCGGCGAACGCGATGATCTCCTGGATCGACGACTCGATCTCACGCCGCGACATGCCGAGGATCGAGCCGTTGAGATAGATGTTCTCGCGACCGGTGAGCTCGCCGTGGAAACCGGCACCCAGCTCGAGAAGGGCCGAGACCCGGCCGTCCACGACGACGCCCCCCGACGTCGGGCGGTAGACGCCCGCGAGGATCTTCAGCAGCGTGGACTTGCCCGAGCCGTTGTGCCCGATGAGACCGACGGTGGTGCCCCGGGGGACCTCGAACGAGACGCCTTCCAGTGCCTGGAAGGATCCCGCACGGCGGGACCGGCCCCGCACGACGATCTCCTTGAGGGAGGACCGGCGCTCCGTGTGCAGGCGGAACACCTTGGATAGGTCCTCGACGCGGATGGCCGGCTCGCTCACAGCTCCTCCCCGAGGTCTCCGCCGCGGCGTCGAACGACGAGCGCGGCAATGCCCAGGGCGAGGGCCGCCCAGGCCACCATCGTCAGCCAGGACATCCACGAACCGGCGTCGAGTCCGTAGGTGAGCCCCCGGAAGACCTGGATGAACTGGCTGAAGGGCGTCCACTCGATGAGGACTCTGAGCGGGACCGAGTGCCAGTGCTCGGGCACCAGCGTCAGGGGGTAGATGATCGGTGTCGCGTAGAACAACAGCTGGAGGGCGATCGTCACGAGGTGAGCGAGGTCGCGCATGGTCACGTTGAGGACGGCGAAGATCACCGCGAGCGAGACCGTGAACGTGGTGAACACGGCGGCCCAGACGGGGACGAGCAGCCAGCTCCACCCGACGTTGCCCAGGACGAGCAGCACCGAGAGGAAGAGCCCAAGCTCGATGAGGCTCTGGACCCCCACCGCCACGACCGCGCCGAGCACCGGCGCGTACGGCGGGAAGTAGATCTTCTTGAGCAGAGCGCCTGTCCCGATCAAGCCACTGATCCCGCCGTTGATCGACGACGCGAGGAAGGTCCACGCCGTCAGGCCGGCGAAGAGGAAGAGGACGAAGACGCCGTCACGGCCGTTGCCCAGGTCGGGCGGCTCGGCTCGGAAGATGAACGAGAAGACGACGGTGTAGATCCCCAGCGTGGCGAGCGGCACGATGAGCGACCAGGCCCACCCGAGCGCAGAGCCCTTGAACTTCGACTTCAGGTCACGCTGGGCAAAGTTCCAGACGAGGTTCCACTGACGCCAGAGGGGCGGCGTGTACCGGACTGACCGCACCCGAGGGTCCGTGCGCCGGGCTCGAGGGGCGACGGGAGCCCCGGCATGGCCGTGGTCGCTCAGTGCAGTTCTCCAGGTCTCGGCACGCGCACATCCGCACCCGCTCGCGGCGGCGGATGGGGGAAGGTCCGATCGAGGATACCAGCGTGGACTGCGTACGCTGGGCGGCGTACATCGACAAGGGAGGTCCGCGTGCGACTGCTCGTGACCGGCGGAGCCGGCTTCATCGGCGCCAACTTCGTCCACCAGACGGTCCGCGAGCGGCCGGACGTGCGGGTGACGGTCCTCGACGCCCTGACGTACGCGGGCGACGAGGCTTCCCTCACGCCCGTCGCGGACGCGATCACCTTCGTGCGCGGCGACGTCGCCGACGCCGAGACGGTGGACCGGCTGGTCGGCGACGCCGACGTCGTCGTGCACTTCGCGGCCGAGTCGCACAACGACAACTCCCTGGACGACCCCTGGCCGTTCGTGCAGACCAACGTGGTGGGCACGTACACCCTGCTCGAGGCGGTGCGCCGGCACGGGGCGCGCTACCACCACATCTCCACCGACGAGGTGTACGGCGACCTCGAGCTCGACGACCCGGCGAAGTTCACGCCGGCCACGCCGTACAACCCCTCGAGCCCCTACTCCTCGACGAAGGCTGCGAGCGACCTGCTGGTGCGCGCCTGGGTCCGCTCGTTCGGGGTGCAGGCCACGATCTCGAACTGCTCCAACAACTACGGGCCGTACCAGCACGTGGAGAAGTTCATCCCGCGCCAGATCACGAACGTCGTCGACGGCATCCGCCCCAAGCTCTACGGCAAGGGCGAGAACGTCCGCGACTGGATCCACGTCGAGGACCACAACTCCGCCGTCTGGACGATCATCGAGAAGGGCCGCATCGGCGAGACCTACCTCATCGGGGCCGACGGCGAGATGAACAACCGCGACGTCGTCGAGCTCATCCTCGAGCTCACCGGGCAGCCGCGCGACGCCTACGACCTGGTGAGCGACCGGCCGGGGCACGACATGCGGTACGCCATCGACGCGACGCGCCTCCGCGAGGAGCTGGGCTGGCGTCCGCGCTACGGCAGCTTCCGTGACGGCCTCGCGGCGACGGTGGAGTGGTACCGCGCCAACGAGGCCTGGTGGCGCCCGCAGAAGGACGCCACCGAGGCCAAGTACGCCCGCCTGGGGCGCTGACGCCGTCGGTTCCCGCGCCCGCCGTCAGCGGCCCGGGCGCGGGAACCGATCTCCACGACACCTCCACGACCTTGGCCCGAGGTGCACCCGCCCCGCCCCACCTGCCCACCTATGCTCGTGAGCCGTGACTCCCCGCCACACGGCCACGCCGCAGCACCGCGTCCGCCACGCGCGCCGTCAGCGCCGCCACCCGCTGCTCAGCGGTGCCGCCCTGGTCGCCCTCGCCCTCGTCTCGTTCGTCGGCACGGGTGTGGCCACCGCCATCGTCCGCCTCGGCAACAACATCGAGACGCACGACGTCGCGCAGCTCATCGACGAGGTGCCGCCGAAGCCGAACGTCACGACGCAGCACGACCCCGAGGACGCCTACGAAGGCCGGGCCCTGAACTTCCTGATCATGGGCTCCGACGTCCGCAGCGGTGAGAACGCGGTGATCGGCGGCGAGAACGAGGGCATGCGCTCGGACACCACGATCGTGGCGCACGTCTCCGCCGACCGGAACCGTGTCGAGCTGGTCTCGATCCCGCGCGACTCCCGCGTGGACATCCCCGCCTGCTCCTACCTCGACGGCACGACGTCGCGGCCGCAGTCGGCGCGCTTCAACGCGGCGTTCTCGATCGGCGCGGAGCACGGCGACGTCGGCGAGGCCGCCGCCTGCACCATCAACACGGTGCAGAGCCTCACGGGCATCCCGATCGACGGCTGGATCGTCGTCGACTTCGCGGGCTTCCGGAACATGGTCGACGCCCTGGGCGGCGTGGACATGTGCATCCCCAACGACATGGCCTCGGAGAAGGCGAACCTGTACCTCAGCGCCGGGAACCGGCACCTGGACGGGACGACCGCCCTCGCCTTCGCGCGCGCCCGCACCGGCGAGGGCCTCGGCAACGGGTCGGACATCAACCGCCTCGGCCGCCAGCAGCAGCTGATGGGCGCGATCGCCCACGAGGTCTTCGAGAAGAACCTCCTCACCGACATCGACCAGCTCTACCGGTTCCTCACCGCCGCGACGCAGTCGCTGACCGCCGACCCGCGGCTGGGCAGCATCCGCACGCTCGCGGGGCTGGGCTGGAGCCTGCAGAGCATCCCGGTGCAGAACATCACCTTCATGACCATCCCGCACCGCACGAACCCCGCGGACCGCAACGAGGTCGTCTGGGCCGACGAGGCGGCGCAGGTCTGGGCCAACATCGCGGCCGACGTGCCGATGGTCGGGCAGGCGACCGCGCCGCCGACGACGGAGACGACAGCGCCTGCCGACCCGAACGCGCCTGCCGACCCGAACGCACCCGTGGACCCGAACGCGCCGCCGCCGGCTCCGACCGAGCCGACCGAGGCACCCACGCCCGGCGTCGACCCGTTCACGCCTGCCGACCTCCCGGCGGTCTGCGGCTGATGGCCGACGACCGGCCGCGCGAGAGGCCGTCCGCCAGCCGCGCGCGGCCGGGC
>AXCX01000666.1 GCA_000767215.1 Actinotalea fermentans ATCC 43279 = JCM 9966 = DSM 3133 | reverse complement strand
TGCGGCCGTCGCGCGCGCGACCACCGGCCTGGGCCGGGTCGCGACGACCGTCGGCTCAGGGAGCGACGACGGGGCCCGCGCGTTCGTCGAGGGCTACCTGCTGGGCGCCTACCGGCACCCCAGCGCTGCGACCGGGGCACCCCCGCCCCCGCCGGCCGCGGAGCTCGTGCTCCTCGGCGACTACCCCGACGTCGAGGCCGTCCGGGTCCACGCCGCCGCCAGCTGGACCGCGCGCGTGCTCGCGGTGACGCCCTCGAACATCAAGTCCCCGGCGTGGCTCGCCGAGCAGGCAGTGGTCGCCGCCGGGCAGGCCGGCCTGACCACGGACGTGCTCGGGCCGGCGGAGCTCGCGGCGGCGGGCTTCGGCGGCATCGTCGCGGTGGGCGCCGGGTCGGCCAGCCCGCCGCGCCTCGTCGTCGTGCGCTACGTCCCGCCGGGGGGCGGCGGGCGGCACGTCGTCGTCGCGGGCAAGGGCATCACCTACGACACCGGCGGCCTCGCGATCAAGCCGCGCGAGTCGATGGTCGCCATGAAGACCGACATGACCGGGGCGGCCGTGGCGCTCGCCACCGTCCTGGGTGCGGCGGCGCTGCAGGTGCCCCACCGGGTGACCGCGCTGCTGCCGCTCGCCGAGAACGCCTTCGGGGCGTCCTCCTACCGCCCCGGTGACGTCGTCACGGTGTTCGGCGGGACGACGGTGGAGGTCGCGAACCCGGACGCCGAGGGCCGCATGGTTCTCGCGGACGCGCTGGCGTACGCCGCCGCCGAGCTCGAGCCGGACGTCCTGGTGGACGTCGCCACGCTGACCGGGGCCGCGACGCTCGGCCTCGGCAAGCAGCACGGCGCGCTGTTCACGCCCGACGACGACCTGGCCCGCGCCCTGACCGCGGCGGGGGAGGCGGCCGGCGAGCCCCTGTGGCGCATGCCGCTCGTGCCCGAGTACGAGAAGTCGCTGGACTCCGACGTCGCCGACGTCCGGCACGTCGCCGGACCGGGCGCGGGCGCCGGAGCCGTGACCGCGGCGCTGTTCCTGCAGCGCTTCGCCGGCGGGCGCACCTGGGCGCACCTCGACATCGCCGGGCCGGCGCGGGCCGCCAAGGCCGCGCACGAGCTGCCCGAGGGCGCG
>AXCX01000665.1 GCA_000767215.1 Actinotalea fermentans ATCC 43279 = JCM 9966 = DSM 3133 | reverse complement strand
CCCGCCGACGACGCGCGGCCCGTCCGGGCGCAGCTCGTCGTCGGTGCCGCGGCCTGCGTGGTGGCCGCGTTCGTCCCGGTGGGCGCCGCGATCGCCGCGTCGTCGACCGCGGTGCTCGTCTACTACGCCGTCGCGCACGCGGCGGCGCTGACCCTGCCCGGGACGGCCCGGCGGGCCGTGCCCGTCCTGGGGCTCCTGGGCTGCCTCGCGGTGGCCGTGGCCCTGGTGCTCTAGCCGCGCTTCAGCTCAGTGCACGCGGCTGGGTGCACGCAGTTCAGTGCACGCGGCTCAGTGCACGACCTTCAGGCCCCGGATCTCCTGGGTGTGCAGCTCGCTGACGATGCCGGACGCCCAGTCGGTGACGTCGGCCCACACCCGGAAGTCGCCGGGCTCCGCCTGCAGCAGCGCGACCGCGGCGCGCTCGGCGAGCCCGAGCGCCCCGGTGTCGAGCCGCCCGGGGAACGTGCGGTGCCCACGGGCGTGCAGCCGCGCCACGATGCCGGGCACCTCGTCGGCGATCGCCTCGGGCGCCAGCGGGTAGCCGACCGGCCCCGAGGAGAACATCCACACCGGTCGCGACACGAGGCAGCAGGCGCACCTGTCGACCATCGCGCGGGCGGACGCCGACCAGCGGCCGACGTAGACGGACGAGCCGAGCACCACCGCGCCGTACGGCTCCACGGTGTCGACGTCGTCAGGATCGGCCACGGTGACGTCGAAACCGCCGTCCCGCAGGACCTCCCCC
>AXCX01000664.1 GCA_000767215.1 Actinotalea fermentans ATCC 43279 = JCM 9966 = DSM 3133 | reverse complement strand
ACCCGTGGCGCGAGGCCACCGCTACCAGGACCTTCATCGCGACAGCCTCCCCTCTCGATGTCTGGCGTCGACCTCTAGCCTCACCCGCCGCTCGCCTGGTCGCCTGGGCCGCAGGTCCTGCCGGGGCGCCGGGAGTCGACACACGAGCGAGGCGATGGTCAGACTGGGCCGCGTGAGGCTGCGACTGCCCCTGCGGCGGCCGCTGCCCTGGCGGGCACGTGGGCTGACCGCCATGGCCGCGGCGGCCGCCGTCGCGCTGCTCGCGGGCATGCTCACCGGGCTGCAGATCCGCGCCGCGCAGGCGCAGGAGCGGCGGGACGAGATCGCGGCCGAGGAGGCCGCCGAGGCGGCACGGATCGCCGACGAGCGCGCCCAGACCGCGCGCTCCCTC
>AXCX01000663.1 GCA_000767215.1 Actinotalea fermentans ATCC 43279 = JCM 9966 = DSM 3133 | reverse complement strand
GGCGCCGCTCGACGTCCGCCCGAGCGGCGTCGACCGCCCGCTGCCACGTGTCCGCGTCGTCGAGCGCGCGCCGGGGCACGTCCAGGCCGCGCAGGACGTCGGCGACCCAGGCGACGGAGTCGGGCACCACGCGACCGGGGTCGACGAGGTGGTCGACGAGGCCGAGCGCCGCGGCGTCGGCCGCGCTGGTCATGCGGCCCGCCAGCGCGCGCCGGACGATGACGTCCAGCGCCGCCTCGACGCCCACGAGCCGCGGGAGCAGCCAACAGCCACCCCAGCCGGGGACGAGGCCGAGCCGGACCTCCGGGAGGGCCAGCGCCCGCACGTCGGCGGCGGCCGTGCGGTAGGTGCAGTGGAGTGCGATCTCGAGGCCGCCACCGAGGGCCGGCCCGTTCAGGAACGCGAACGTCGGCACCGCCATCTCGCCGAGCAGGCGCAGCGTGTCGTGGCCGAGCTCCGCCACGGCCCGGGACTCCGCGTGGTCCCGCAGGGCGAGCACGACGTCGAGGTCCGCGCCAGCGGCGAACACGGGCGGGGTCCCGGTGATCCCGACGGCGGCCACCTCGCCGTCGCGCGCGCGCCGGGCCAGCTCCGTCAGCGCCGCCTGGAGGTTCGCCAGCCCGCGGGGGCCGAGCGTCGTGGGACGCCCGGGACTGCCGGTGAGCGTGACGAGCGCGAGCGTCCCGACGTCGCCCGGCAACGGGACGTCGGTGACGACGGCGTGCGTCACCTGCTCGGCCGAGGGGTCCTGCGGGGCGGTCACGCGGGGTCCTGACGGTGCATCGGGGCTCCTTGCGGGATCGGCCCACGTGCCGTCGACGCCTCGTCGCGCCGTGGGCTGCCGAGCCGTCCTTGATCAGGAGCGGCTAATGCACCGTAACAAATGCCTGCGCGAGAGGCGCGGCGGCCAGGTCGACCTGCCACGGCCGGGCACCGCCGGCCGTCAGCGCGGCAGCGACGGACTCCGTCGTCACCGGGTCCGGGGGAGACCAGCACAGCCGGCGCAGCAGGTCCGGCTGGAGGAGGTTCTCCACGGGGACCCGGAGCCCCTCGCTCAGCCCGTGCAGGATCTCGCGCGCGGCAGCGAGCCGGGCGGCGGCGGCGGGATCGCGGTCGGCCCACGCGCGCGGCGGCGGCGG
>AXCX01000662.1 GCA_000767215.1 Actinotalea fermentans ATCC 43279 = JCM 9966 = DSM 3133 | reverse complement strand
CCCGGCGGCGCGTGCCGACGTCGGTCGCCGTGGGCGTCGCGGCCGCTCTGCTCGTGGCGTCCGTGACGCTGGCCGTGACCGTGGGGCCGGCCGATCTCGCCCCACTGGACGTGTGGCGCTCGATCGGCGACCACCTCGCGGCGCTCGTGGGCGGCGGGCCCGCGGAGCCGGCGCTGGGGCTGCTGCGCGACGGCATCGTCTGGGAGCTCCGCCTGCCCCGGGTGCTGACCGCTGCCGCGGTGGGCGCCGGCCTGGCCGTGTGCGGCGCGGTGATGCAGAGCCTCACGCGCAACCCGCTCGCCGACCCCTACCTGCTGGGCCTGTCGTCGGGCGCGTCCCTCGGCGCGGTCGCCGTGCTCGTCCTCGGCGCCGGGGTGCTGCTCCCGGTGGCCGCGTTCGTCGGTGCGCTCCTCGCGCTGCTCGCCTCGCTCTTCCTCGCCGGAGCCGGGGGCGCGATCACCCCGGGCCGGGCGGTGCTCGCGGGGCTCGCGGTCGCGCAGCTCGCCTCGGCGGGGACCTCGTTCGTGATCTTCTGGTCGGCGACCGGCGACTCCTACCGCGAGATCCTGGCGTGGCTCATGGGCTCGCTGGCCGGCGCCGGCTGGCCCGCCGTCGGGATCGCGCTCGGGGCGACGGCCGTCCTGGGCACCGGCCTGGCCCTGCAGGGCCGCACGCTCGACGCGTTCGCGTTCGGCGACACCGCCGCAGGGGCACTCGGCATCGACGTCGCGCGCACGCGCTGGGTGCTGCTGACCGTCGTCGCCCTCCTCACCGGGGCACTGGTCGCCGTGAGCGGGTCCATCGGGTTCGTCGGCCTGGCGCTGCCGCACGCGGTGCGGTTCGTCGTCGGCGCCGCCCACCGTCGGCTCCTCCCCCTGTCGGCCCTGGCCGG
>AXCX01000661.1 GCA_000767215.1 Actinotalea fermentans ATCC 43279 = JCM 9966 = DSM 3133 | reverse complement strand
ACCGCCGCGCGCTCGGCCTTCGAGCCGCGCGAGCTCCCGGTCGGCATCGTCACGGCGTTCCTCGGGGCGCCCGTGTTCGCCGTCCTGCTGTGGCGCAGCCGGCACGCGGGGGCGGACGGATGAGCCTGCGGCTGGACGGGCTGCGCTGGTCCGCCGGCGGGCGCCCGGTGCTCGACGGGCTCACGGCGGCGGCTCCCGGCGGCCTGCTCACGGGCGTGCTCGGGCCGAACGGCGCCGGGAAGTCCACACTCCTGCGCGTCGTC
>AXCX01000660.1 GCA_000767215.1 Actinotalea fermentans ATCC 43279 = JCM 9966 = DSM 3133 | reverse complement strand
GGCCCCCGCGGCGGGCACCGGCGAGCCGGCGAGGGCCGCACCGGCCCCCGACGGACCGATCCGCAGCCCGGCGGCGCGGGCGAGGAGCTCGGCCCGGAGCTCCTGCGCGTGCTGCTCGCGCAGGAAGGCCAGGCGCACCGCGGAGTCGGCACCCCCGGCGACCTCGATCTTCAGCTCGGCCAGCCCGAACACGCGACCCAGCAGGGGCTGCACGACGTCGATGGCCTGGATGCGGTCCAGGCGGGCGGTCCGCTGCTGCCGGAAGAGCACCCCCGTGTGCAGGAAGACGGCCGTCTCGTCGACCGCGTACCGGCTCATCCGCCACGCGATGGCCGCGTAGCCGGTGGCCAGGAGCAGGACGGCGAGCGGCACGGCCCCGACGGCCCACCAGCCGACCGAGCTCAGCACCTCCCAGGTCCCCGAGAGGTTGTCGCCGGCCTGCTGCCCGAGGACGACGAGCAGGACGAGCAGCACCTTCCAGCCCTTGACCACGGGCGTGACGGGGTGGAACCGGCGCCAGACGCGCGGGTCGCCGTCGGCCGGGGCCACCGGTGCCGACGGGACGGGTGCCTCGCTCACAGCCCGGCCAGCCGGGCCTCGCCGCGCTCGGCGAGGCGGTCGCGGAGCCGGTCGGCCTCGGTCGGCGGCAGCCCGGGGATCGCGGCGTCGCTCGCGGGGGAAGCCGTGTGCAGCTGCACCTTCGCGATGCCGCCCCAGCGGTCCAGCGGGCCGGCCTGCACGTCCACGAACTGCATGCGGCCGTAGGGCACCACGACGAGCGTGCGGAACATGATGCCCTTGCGGATCAGCAGGTCGTCGTCGCGCTCGGCGTAGCCCAGCGCGCGGACCTGCCGCGGGACGAGGATCGCGAGCCACGCGGCGAACGCGGCCACCGCCGCCGGGACCGCCCACAGGCCCGGCACGCCCACGAGCGCCGCGACGACCACCGACGCCACCAGGGGCAGGCCGAGGCTCAGCGCGAGCGAGATGAG
>AXCX01000659.1 GCA_000767215.1 Actinotalea fermentans ATCC 43279 = JCM 9966 = DSM 3133 | reverse complement strand
CGACCGTGGGCGCGCCTGCGGCCCGGCCTGGACCTCGCCAGCGTGCCCGGTCGTGCACGCGCCGACGCCTGGCCGCTCGCGCTGATGACGCTCGTCCTCGCCCTGGGCGTCGGCCTCGCGGCCCTGACCCCCCGCCTCGTGGCCCGCACGGAGCGCGACGCCGTCGAGACCGCCGTCGCCGCCGCGGGCGAGCGGGCGACGGTCGTGGTCTCGCACGGCCTCGACGAGCCGTGGGACGACAACGGTGGCCGGGACGACATCGTCGACCAGATCGTGCGGCTCGCCGACCTCCTGGACGACTCGGTGGCGCAGACGCTGCCCGGCATCGACCCCCAGGGCATGCGGGCGCTGCTGAGCCGCTCGCTGCCGCTGACCGACGTGACGGACCCGCGCGGCGAGACGACCGTGCGCTTCGCCCACGTATGGCGCGCGGGCGGCCCCGCGCTGACCTGGGTCGACGGGCGCGCCCCGGCGGCGGCACCGGAGCCCGAGCCCGGCGACGGCCCGCCCGTCCGCGTCGTGGAGGTCGGCCTCTCGGCGGAGGTCGCCGCCTTCCTCCAGGTGGGACCGGGCGACACGCTGCCGAGCCCGTGGGTGTCCGACGGGCCGAGCGAGCTGCGCGTCGCCGGGGTGTTCCGCGCCGACGACCCGACCGACCCCGTCTGGGCGGCGCTGCCCGCCCTGCTCGCGCCCGCGGCGCGCGGCGACGAGGTGGTGCTCAACACGGCGGTCGGGATGCTGAGCACCGACGACGCGTTCCCGGACCTGTTCGCCGCCCTGCCGCCGGGCTCGTTCACCGCGTCCTACACCTACCGCGCCGACCCGGTCGCCGTCGCCGACGCGGGCGCCGA
>AXCX01000658.1 GCA_000767215.1 Actinotalea fermentans ATCC 43279 = JCM 9966 = DSM 3133 | reverse complement strand
GCCGTCGCGAACCCGATGACCCTGTCCACGGCGATGTGGTCGGAGGTGCGCAGCGACCTGCCGGAGGTCCTCGGCGTCGTGCTCGACCAGGTCCGGGCCGCCCGCGTGCAGGGCGGCGTGCTCGTCGGTGCGGTCGGCGGCGGCGTCGTGCTCACGCTCGTGCTGGCCGCCGCCCTGCTGACCACCCGCCGGGCGCAGGTGCTCGCCCAGCACCGCGCGCGCGGTGGCTCGCTCGGCGCGGTGCTCGTCGAGCTCCTCGCGGAGGCGGTGCCCGTTGCCGCGGTGGGCACGGCGCTCGGGCTGG
>AXCX01000068.1 GCA_000767215.1 Actinotalea fermentans ATCC 43279 = JCM 9966 = DSM 3133 | reverse complement strand
ACCCGGCCTGACGGTGCCCGGTTCACGACGTCGACCACGCGGCACTCGAGCAGCTGCAGCTCCGTGCCCGGAACGTTCGTGGCGTAGACGCACACGCGCTGAGCGCCGACCGCAGCGGGTAGCGACGCGACGAAGCCGTGCCGATCGCCCTTGCCGAAGGCGGCACCCACATCCGGGCGGCTCCCGTCCGCGGTGACCACGTGCGCGACGCCGCCCACGTCGATCCGGAGGTCGATGGGATCGGTCGTGTCAGGGTCGTAGGCCCAGCCGGAGACGAGAACCTGGCCGGTCGAGCCCGAGATCTGCTCGATGCGGCCCGTCGGCGGCGCAGAGGACCGGGTCGTCACCACGCGACAGCCGTGGTTCACGTCGGCACCCAGCCCCACGTTGCGGCTCCGCAGACAGACGACGTTGCGGTCCCGCGTCGTGTTCACCGTGACCTGGAATCCATGGCGCGGACCGGCGGTCGGTACGGCGGCGTCCACGTCTGGACGGGCGCCGTCCGCGAGCGCCGTCGTGGTGACCCCGTTCACCTCAACTGCGACCTGGATCGGCGCGGTGGTGTCGGGGTCGTGCAGCCAGCCCTTGAGGGACACCTGCCGCCCGTCCACGCGGGTGGACTCCCAGTTGCCGTACGGGGACCACGAGACGGTGGCGTTGGCGAGCTGCGCCACCCGGGCGCGGATCGCCGGCAGGGCGTCGTACAGAGCCTGCCCGGGACAGGCGGTGAGCTGGGCGTCGCGGTGTCCGTAGACAGTGGGGAACTGCACGACGGTACCTTCGGGGTACTTGGACGCGCCGCCCCCGGACACCAGCGAGACGCTCTGGCCGGCGAAGATCCGGTGCACGGTGAAGGTCCAGGCGATCACCTGGCTGAGCCCCTCGATCATCGCGGCAGGGGCTGCGGCCTGCGAGTAGTCGCCGATGGCCGCGACCCCGATCGTGCGCGAGTTGAAGCCGCCGGTGTGAACGCCGATCACCGAGCGGTCGATGCCCCCCGCGCGACCTTCGAAGATGCGGCCGAACTTGTCGACGAGGAAGTTGTAGCCGATGTCGCACCAACCGCGGCCCCCGGCCGACTCCGGACGGGTGTGGTACGCGTAGAAGCCACGGATGAGGCCGGGCACGTCGTCGGGACCGTAGGAGTTCGTGGACGCGGTGTGGTGCACCGCCGCCGCGGCGAACCCGGAGGAGTAGTCGGGCTCGCAGGGGCGAAGGGACTCGTCGGCGCCCCAGCCGGCTCGGGAGATGATCGAGGGCTGCGCCATGCCGAGCCCCGCCACCGATGCTCCGGAACCGCCTGCCGTCAGCTCGGCGCCGCTGCTCGGCGACACGGACGCGGCCGCATCGAGGGACGGGGGGTCGTCGCCCGGGTCGATGAGCACGGCCGTCAGGCCGGCCACGACCCCGGTCGCGGCGTCGGCCCAGATCTGCACGCCGTCGGCGTCGACGGCGACGATCGGATCGATGCCGTCGCGCGCGCCGGTGCTGCGACCCTCGGTCGAGTCGGCGTCCGGGGCGACGTCCGAGGCCGACACGGCCGCCCAGTCGGTCCACTCGCCCGCCTGGCGGACGCGGTAGCGGATCACCACCCCCGTCAGCGCCGGGTCGGCCTGCCACGTGACGCCGAGCACCGAGAACGGGGCCGTGTCGAGCTCCGCGGACAGCACGTCAGGTGAGCCCACGGGCGCGGCGGCTGCCGCCAGAGGCGTGCCGCCCTCGTCCGGCATCGGCGCCGACTCCGGCAGGGCGTCGACGGACGCGCGGTCGACGCTCGGCAGGTCGAGCTCGACGACCGAGAGACCGTCACCGCCGTCGCTGCCGAGCGCGGCCGCGGACGCGCGGGGTGTCGGCCCACCGGTCGTGGGGGCGGATGGAGCTGCGCTTGCCGAGGCGCTCGCGACCGGGGCCGTCAGCATCACCGCCACGGCGGCGGCCAGGAGTACGCGCGTCTGCCTCATGAGATCCCCCTGAGCACGCCGAGTTGTCCCAAGGAATCTTTCACCACTCTCGGGCCCGGGGGAATCACGAACCGCCGCCGGCGACCGACCATTCGGCCTTCCGTCAGGCGCTCGGCCCGTCCGTCGTGGTGGAGTCGGCGCTCGCGGCGTCCGTCGACGGCGTCTGCTCCGCCGGTCCCGCGAGCTCCGTCGACTGGCGCACCTCGAGCCGCAGGAGCGCGATCTCCTCGGCCAGGGTGCGCGTCTGCTCCTCGAGGCTCGACACCTCGGAGGAGATCTGGATGCAGACCGCGAGGAGGACCACGAAGGCCGTCGCGAACAGCAGGTTCACGGGCGCCTGCACACCCACGACGTCGGAGAGCCAGAAGGCGAGCCGGGGGAAGGCCCCCAGCAGGCCGACGGCGATCGCGAGGATCACCCACAGGGCGGCGTACTTCTCGCGGATCCGGCGGCGGCGCAGCAGAGCAAAGAGCAGTGCGACGACCAGGAGGCAGAGCGTGACTGCCAGCGCGTAGCCCGTCATGCCGTCAGCTCCGCCGGGAGCGGCGCCTTGGGCCGCGAGAGGGCGATGGCGAGTGCGAAGACCGCGCGAAGGAGGAAGACGGCAGCCTTCATGGGGCTGTGCGAGGGGCTTCCGCCGGCACGGGGCCGCATGGCCACTCCCACCTGGTCGACCTTCAGTCCGGCGCGTGTCGCGATGACCAGCGACTCCACGGTGTCACCGAGGTACTCGGCCGGGTAGTCGGCCGAGAACAAGCGGATGGCGGCTCGGCCACACACCTTGAACCCCGACGTCGTGTCCGTCAGCCGCGTGCCCGTGACCCGTGACAACACCTTCGCCAGGATCTTCATGGACCAGCGACGCGGCCCCCGGACGGAGTACTCGCCGACGCCGGCGAACCGGGCGCCGATCACGATGTCCGCGCCCCGTTCCCGCATCGCGCCGAGGAGGCGCTCGACCGAGGCGGGGTCGTGCTGGCCGTCTGCGTCGAGCTGGACCGTGCGCTGGTATCCGCGGCGGAACGCGTACTTGTAGCCGGCCCGCATGGCGCCGCCCACCCCGAGGTTCACGGGAAGGTCGAGCACGAGGGCACCCGCCGCCCGGGCGACCTCGGCGGTCGCGTCGATGGAGCCGTCGTTCACGACGAGCACGTCTGCCTGCGGGACCTCCTCGTGCACCTCCCGCACGACGGCGCCAATCGTCACCTCTTCGTTCCACGCGGGAATGATGATGAGGAGGTCGGTGTGAGCGTCGGGCACACCGGCACTGTACCGAGGAGCCGCCCGGCGACGTCCTCGCACGGCCGCGCGGTGCTTCGGGGGCGGGCTGATAACCTGCGCGCCGTGCGGAGCCTCGGGGCCGTCGTCGGCCGTACCACCGTCGTGCGCGTCCTGAGCGCTGTTCTCGTCATGGTGTCCCTCGCGGCCTGGGCCGTCGGGAGCCCTGTCGGTTCCTCGCCCGACGAGGACTTCCACCTCACCAGCATCTGGTGCGGTCAGGGCGTCCGGGACGGGCTCTGCGAGGAGGGCGGCTCGCCCGTCTCGCGCGAGGTGCCGGCCGCACTTCACGAGGCCCGCTGCTACGCCTTCCACCCCGAGGAGAGCGCGGCCTGCCAGGGCAGCTCGATCACCGATCCTGACGGCCGGATGCTCGACACCGAGCGCGGGAACTTCCTGGGCGACTACCCGCCCGTGTTCTTCAGCGTGATGAGCGTGCTCGTGGGCGACAGCATCGAGGGCTCCGTCATAGCGATGCGGCTCCTCAACGCCATGATCTTCGTGCTGTTCGTGGCGGGCGCCTTCGTCCTCGCGACGCCGGCCCTGCGGCGAGGGCTCGTCCTGGGGGTCGCCGTCACCTTCGTGCCGCTCGGCACCTTCATCGTGCCGTCGGTCAACCCGAGCAGCTGGGCGCTGACGTCCGCGGCGACGGTGTTCGTGACCTGTCTGGTGCACCTCACGGCGAACGGTCGTCGTCGGCAGCTCCTGTCGGCAGGGCTGCTGGCCCTGGCGGTCGGGCTCGGCGCCGGTGCCCGAGGCGATGCCGCGCTGTACGCCGGGCTGAGCATCGGCGCGGCCCTCCTCGTCACGCTGCGCGCCGACCGGCGCTGGGTCGTCCGGGCCGTCTACCCGGCCGTGCTGGCGTGTCTGTCCGGCATAGCGTTCCTCACCGTCGGGCAGTCGTCAGCGGTCGAGGGGACGGGGGCCCAGGTCTTCTCGCTGGGCCGGGTGCTGCGCACCGTTGCCGACGTGCCCGCGCTGTGGGCCGGCGCGCTGGGCTCCTGGGGCCTCGGCTGGCTCGACACCGGGATGCCCGCCCTCGTCTGGACGGTGATGTTCGGTCTCTTCATGACCGTGCTGGTCAGTGGGATCCGCGGCATCGCGCGGCCGCAGGGGCTGGCGGTGGCGGGCGCTGCCCTCGCCGCGTTGCTGGTACCGGCGTACATCCAGTACCTCACCGGGGTTCCGGTCGGCGCGTACGTCCAGCCTCGCTACGTGCTGCCGTTGATGATCCTCCTGGTCCTGACGGTGGTGTGCCGGGTGGACGGCCGCGCGCCCACGATCTCCACCGGCCAGCGCTGGCTGGCCGTCGGAGGCATGAGCGCTGCGCACGCGCTCGCGCTCTACTCGAACATCCGGCGGTACGTCTACGGCACGGACGTCGAATCCATCAACCTCGGGGTCGCATCGGAATGGTGGTGGTCCGGCGGCGTCCCCGGGCCGATGGTCGTCTGGCTCCTCGGTTCGTCGGCCTTTGCAGCCGGCCTCGTGCTGCTGTCGAGGGAACTCGTCGTGCAGGAAGTCTCCGTGACGCCGACGGCGCCGACCTTGCGCGGGGACACTGCTCCGGCCGCCCCGGGCGTCGAGGTGGCCTCGACGCCCGGGGCGTCGGACCGCTCCTCCGGGCCAGAGTCGCTCCGGTAGCCTGGACCGTCGGTGCGGCGGCCGGCGTCCGGTCGACCTCCGAAGCACCGCCCGCCGCCGTCATCGCCTTGACGGTGAGCCCGTCGACCGGAGTGAGGAGAACGATCCCTTGGCGCCCAGCGGCCCGGACGTCTCGGTGGTGATCCCCGCGTACAACTCCGCGGAGTGGCTTCCTACGACGCTCGAGGCGCTCCGCGTGGCTCTCGATGCCACGTCGTGGGCCGCCGAGGTCGTCGTCGTCGACGACGGTTCCACGGACGGCACGGCTGACGTCCTGGCCTCCATCGGTGCCCGGTACCCTCATCCGCTGCGGGTCGTGCCCCAGGACAACCTCGGCGTGTTCGTGGCCGTCTGGGAGGGCCTGCGGGCCGCCGAGTCAGCACACGTGCTCATCCTGAACTCGAGGTTGCTCCTCCACCCGGGTGCGCTCGCGTACCTGGCTGAGCACGACGCCCTCGGGGGCCGGGAGCCGTGGAACGGCCACGTCGTCACCGACCCGCAGACGCCCCTCGTGGGGCGGTTCTGGGAGGTGCCGACGGGGGTCTTCTGGAGCTCCTACCTCGCCAACCCTCGGCCGATGCTCATCACGCCCGACAACTTCGACCGGGTGCCGAAGGGGACCGGTTGTCTCCTCATCGACCGCGACCTCATGCTCCGGGCGTACGACGCGTCGTGGCCGGCCGAGAACGCGCGGTTCACGTCCGACGACACCAAGCTCCTGCGCTTCGTCGCACGTGAGGTGCCCATCCGCCTCGAGCCGGGCTTCTCCGCCACCTATCGGCCCAGGACGACGGTGCGCCGGTTCCTGTCGCACGCCCGCAACCGCGGCACCCTCTTCGTCGACAGCTACGGCGGCACCAGCCCCGCACGTAGTGCTGCCCTCGTCGGGCTCGGGGTCGCGCCTCCGCTGGCGGTCGCGGGCCTCGCCGTCGCCTCCGCCTGCCACGCCTGGCGGGCCGTCGCAGGAATCGCCGCGGCCGCCGCCGTCGCGGTGGCCCTGCCCGCTGCCATCGGCGGTGCGCGCAGGGTTCCGCGGCGTGCCCTCGTTGCCTACGTCGCGTACATCCTGCCGTTCGGCGTCGCGTTCTGGCGGGGCCTCGTCCGGGGCCTCGTCATCCACCGGGCAACGTTGTGGCGGCGGGCCGAGCCGACGTGACAGCTCCGGATGGCGTTCCGATGGTCCCGGTGACGTCGGCCGGCGCAACCGCCAGGGGACATGCACAGCAGCATGCGCGTGCGTTGGCGGGCGTCCTCGTCGTGAGTGCCGTCGGTGTCGCGTCGACGGCCGCGTTCCAGCTCCTGGTGATCCGGGGCCTGGGCCCGTCGGACTACGGGCTGCTCGCCTCCTTCCTCGCCCTCATCAACGTCGCCTCCATCGGTAGCGCGGCGCTGCGGAACTCCGTCGCCGTGGCGACGGCCGAGGCCCGCCGTCGGCCCGTCAGACGGGGTCCTCGGCTCGATGGTTCGACGATCGAGGCGCTCGTCCTCGGCGCGATCTGCACCGTCGGGGTACTCGTGGCGTCTCCGCTGCTCGGATCGGGTGAGGTCTCGCCGTTGGCGCTCGTCTTCGCCGCTCTCACAGTCGGGCCCTACTTCCTCTTCGCGCGAGCGCAGGGTCTGCTCCAGGGCGCGGGTCGTGCGCGAGCGGTCGTCCTGTGGTCCACGGGAGCCCAGGTGCTCCAGCTCGGCCTGAGCGTCGTCGCGCTGGCCCTCGGGTGGTCTGCGGTGGGCGTCCTGGGGGCCCTGCTGCTGACGTCGGTCCTCGGGACAGTCGGGGCCGCGGCCCAGGCGAGGCGTGGTGCGCTCGGCACGGGCCCGCGTGCGTTCAGCGCCGACACCGTCGTCGTGCTGCTGCTGACCGTCGTGTTCACCTGGGTGACCAGCATGGACGTCGTCCTCGTCCGTGGCGGCTCTCCGGCCGACGTGGCCGGCGCCTATGCCGCGGCGGTCACCGTCATCAAGACGATTCTCATCGTGCCGTCGACGCTCTCCCTGTACCTGCTCCCGCGTTTCGTCGCGCGGCGCGACGACTCCTCCATGACGCGGCTGGGAGTGGCCGTGACCCTGGGCATCACCCTGGTCGCCAGCCTCGTGATGGTCGGCCTCGTCACATGGCTCGGCGACGTCGTGGCGGCGATCTTCGGGGACGGCTACGCCCAGACGGCGGAGCTGCTGCCTCTGCTCGCCGTCGCGTGGATCCCCTGGGCCATGGCTCAGGGCCTCCTGATCCGGCTCACCGCTGCGAGCACGAGGGTCGGCGTGGGTGCTCTGCTCGTCCTGGCCCTCGTCCAGTGGTTCGGCGGCAAGGCGGCACTGCCCTCCGTCGAGACCTTCATCGTGTTCAACGGCGCGGTGGGCGTCGCCGTCCTCGTGGCGTTCCTCGCCGCGCACCTGCATCTGTCCCGCCGCGTGCCGGGCGGTGGCCCGCAGGGGACAGCGGGCTATGCTCATGCGCCGACCGCGCCGGGACCGGATGCGGACCGCCACGGCGAGGAGGACGGCACACCGTGATTGCGCTGATCGTCGGGACCACCGCGGAGCTCATCAAGATGGCGCCGGTGTTCCACGAGCTCGCCGCCCGCGGCCGGCTCGCTGAGATCTGGTACACCGGGCAGCACGTGGACGAGCTCAGTCCTACCTCGCGCGACCTCGACCTTCCCGAACCCGCGGTCTGGCTCGTGCCGCGGGGCACCGCTCGCAACCTCGCACGGCCGGCGGAGGTCCCGGCCTGGCTCGTCCGCGTGGTGCGGACCACCTGGGCGCGCCGAGCAGAGCTGCGTCGGCGACTCACGGTGGACGGCACGCCGGCGGTGGTCCTGGTGCACGGCGACACCTTCACGGCGCCGCTCGGTGCCCTGATCGGCCGCCGCCTCGGTGCTCGGATCGGGCACGTCGAGGCGGGGATGCGCAGCGGGAGCCTCCTGCACCCGTTCCCCGAGGAGCTCAACCGCCGAGCGGTGGCGCACCTCACGGACATCCACTTCGCGCCGACGGAGCGCGAGGAGCACAACCTCCGCCGCCGCCGCGGCGTGGTCGTCGTGACGGGCGCCAACACCGTCGTGGATGCCGTCCGCTACGCGCTGGAGCGCCCGGAGGAGGAGGATGCCCGTTCCTTCCCCGAGGGCTACGGCGTGGCGACCCTGCACCGCTTCGAGCTGGTCCGCGACGAGTCGCTCTACCGGGACGCGCTGGAGTGCCTGGCCGACTACGCCCGCAGGCGCCACCCCATCGTCTACTTCGCAGGACGGTCCGAGCTCGAACGCCTGGGCTCGTACGGGTTGCTGTCGCTCTTCGACGAGGAACGGTTCGTCCTCGCCGAGAAGCTGAGCTACGTCCGGTTCCTCCCCGTCCTCGCGAAGGCGCGCTTCGTCGTCACCGACAGCGGTGGCCTGCAAGAGGAGTCCGCACATCTCGGCATCCCGTGCGCCGTCCACCGCAGGCATACCGAACGCATGGACGGGGTGGGCGTGAGCATGGTCCTCACCGGGCTCGACAGGGACGCGCTGTCGCAGTTCCTCGAGGGGCACGAGAGACACCGCAGTGCGGGTACCGTCGGCGACGTCCGGCCGAGCGCGCTGATCGTCGATGCCATCGAGGCGCTCGGTGGCGGGGCGGCCGCGCGGGTCGGCGGCTGAGCCGTGGGACGAGGGTCCGGCCCGATCGCGGGCCGGGCTCCCTAGGCTCGCTTCTGGCGACGACACGTCGGCTCACTTCAGGACGACAGGGAAAGGCAGGTCCCCGTGGCCACCCGGATCGCAGACTCGGCGGACGTCGACCCCTCGGCGCACGTCGGCGATGGCAGCAGCATCTGGCACCTCGCCCAGGTCCGTGACGGGGCCGTGCTCGGCGTGGACTGCGTCGTCGGACGGGGCGCCTACATCGGTTCGGGCGCCCGTGTGGGCGACCGCTGCAAGATCCAGAACTACGCGTTGGTCTACGAGCCTGCCGTCCTTGAGGACGGTGTGTTCGTGGGTCCGGCCGCGGTCCTGACGAACGACACCTACCCGAGGGCGGTGAACCCGGACGGGACCTTGAAGTCCGCCCACGACTGGGAGGCGGTCGGCGTCACTCTGCGGACCGGTGCCGCGGTGGGAGCTCGGGCCGTCTGTGTGGCCCCCGTCACGGTGGGTCGTTGGGCGACCGTCGCGGCGGGCGCCGTGGTCACGAAGGACGTGCCCGATCACGCACTCGTGGCCGGCGTCCCGGCGCGGCGCATCGGCTGGGTGGGGCGGGCGGGCGTGCGCCTGGAGGACATCGGCGGCGGCGGATGGCGCTGCCCCGCGACTGGAGAGACGTACCAGCAGACGGGTGACGGGTTGACGCTCGTCACGGCGAACGAGGGAGACGAGTGATGGGGCAGAGCATGATCCCGGCGGCGAAGCCGCTGATCGGGGACGAGGAGCGAGCGGCGGTCGACAGGGTTCTCGCGAGCGGCATGATCGCGCAGGGCCCGGAAGTGGCCGCGTTCGAGTCCGAGTTCGCGGCCGAGCTCGTCGGCGGACGCACCTGCGTGGCCGTCAACTCCGGTACGTCGGGCCTGCACCTCGGCCTGCTGGCCGCCGGCATCGGCCCGGGCGACGAGGTCGTGGTCCCGTCGTTCACCTTCGCGGCCACTGCCAACTCGGTGGCCCTGGCGGGCGCGACGCCCGTCTTCGCCGACATCGACGCCACCACGTTCTGCCTGGACGCCGCCTCCGTCGAAGAGGTCCTGACCGAGCGCACGGCGGCGATCATGCCGGTCCACCTCTACGGGCACCCGGCGGACATGTCGGCACTCAGGGAGCTCGCCGACCGTCGTGGCGTGCGCCTGTTCGAGGACGCCGCGCAGGCGCACGGGGCGACCTGGCAGGGCGCCCCGGTCGGCTCGTTCGGCGACTTCGCCATGTTCAGCCTCTACCCGACCAAGAACATGACGTCGGGCGAGGGAGGCATGGTCTCCTGCGCGAGCGAGGAGATCGCGCGCAACGTGCGCCTGCTGCGCAACCAGGGCATGGAGCGTCGCTACGAGAACGAGGTCGTCGGCTTCAACTCGCGGATGACGGACGTCCACGCCGCCATCGGGCGCGTGCAACTACGGAAACTGCCCGCGTGGACTGCGCAGCGCCGGGCCAACGCCGACTTCCTCAGTGCGCACCTCGACGGCGTCGGCGTGCCGGTCGTCGCGGACGGCGCGACCCACGTGTGGCACCAGTACACCATCCGCGTTCCCGAGGGACGGGACGCCTTCGCGCAGGCCCTGGCCGCCGAGTACGGCGTCGGCTCGGGCGTGTACTACCCGATCCCGAACCATGAGCTGCCGTCGTTCGGTGTGGCCGCGGACCTGCCCGTCACGGCCCGGGCGTGCGCCGAGGTGCTCTCGCTGCCGGTACACCCTGCGCTCTCGCAGGAGGACCTCGAGCGGATCGTCACCGGCGTGAACGCCCTTGCCAAGGCCGGTGCCTGATGGCGGACCTGCGCGCCGGACTCATCGGCCTCGGCATGATGGGGCGGCACCACGCCCGCGTCCTGCGGTCGCTCCCCGGTGTCGATCTGGTGGCCGTGGCGGACCCGGGCGGCGACCGCCACGGGGTGGCGGCGGGTCTCGACGTGGGGTCGTCGGTCGACGACCTCATCGCGGCGGGCATCGACTACGCCGTGGTCGCGGTGCCGACGAACCTGCATCTCGAGATCGGCCTCGCCCTCGCCGAGGCCGGGGTGCACACGCTCGTGGAGAAGCCGCTCGCACACACCGCTGAGGCGGCGAGCCGCCTTGCGGCAGCGTTCGGCGAGCGCGGCCTCATCGGTGCGGTCGGTCACATCGAGCGGTACAACCCTGCCCTGCGTGGGCTGCGGGCTCGTCTCGACGCTGGTCAGCTGGGCGAGATCTACCAGGTCTCCACGCGCCGGCAGGGGCCGTTCCCGCCGCGGATCGCGGACGTCGGCGTGGTCAAGGACCTCGCGACGCACGACATCGACCTCACCGCGTGGGTGGCGCGTGCGCCGTACACCAGTGTCGCTGCGCACGTCGCCTTCCGATCGGGACGTCAGCACGAGGACCTGGTCGCGTTCGTCGGTGAGCTCGAGGGCGGCGTGATCGCCACGCACCTCGTCAACTGGTTGTCCCCGCTCAAAGAGCGCTCGACCGTCGTCACCGGGGAGCTGGGGACGCTGGTCGCGGACACGCTGACCGCCGACCTGACGTACTACGCCAACGGGACCACCGAGAACACCTGGGAGTCCCTTGCCGGCTTCCGCGGGATGACCGAGGGCGATGTGGTCCGCTACGCGCTGGGCAAGCGAGAGCCCCTGCTCGTGGAGCACGAGGCCTTCCGCGACGCCATTCTCGGCGTCTCGTCGGACATCGTGACGATGGTCGAGGGTCTCGCGACGGTGCGCGTCGCCGAAGCGGTTCTCACGTCGGCTGACGAGGGTCGCTCGGTGACGCTGTAGGCGCAGCATCGCGCGAGGGCTGTGGGCCGATTCCCGGCCACAGCCCTCGCGCGATCACCGGCGTCCGCCGGGGGCGCACTACCCGGTCGCCGCAAGGAGGCCCAGGAGGTAAGCGCCGTACCCCGACTTCACCAGGGCCTCGCCACGGTCGCGAAGTTCTTCGTCGGAGAGGAAGCCGCGGCGCCAGGCGACCTCCTCCGGGCAGCCGATCTTCAGGCCCTGCCGGTGCTCGACGGTCCGGACGAAGTCCGAGGCCTCGAGCAGCGAGTCGAACGTGCCGGTGTCGAGCCACGCGGTCCCGCGCGGGAGCACCTCCACCTGCAGGCGACCCTGGTCCAGGTAGTGGCGGTTCACGTCGGTGATCTCGTACTCACCTCGCGCCGACGGCTCGAGGTCGCGCGCGATCGCGATGACGTCGTTGTCGTAGAAGTACAGCCCGGGCACCGCGTAGCTGCTCTTGGGCTGCTTCGGCTTCTCCTCGAGCGAGAGGGCGCGCCCCTCGTCGTCGAACTCGACGACGCCGTACGCGGTCGGGTCGGCGACGCGGTAGGCGAAGACGGCCCCGCCGTCGATGTCCTCGAACCGGGCGAGCTGGGTGCCCAGGCCCGGGCCGTAGAAGATGTTGTCGCCGAGCACGAGCGCGGAGCTGTCGTTGCCCACGAAGTCGGCCCCCAGGACGAACGCCTGGGCGAGGCCGTTCGGCTCCTGCTGCACCGTGTAGGAGATCGAGATCCCGAACTGCGACCCGTTCCCGAGCAGCCGCTGGAACTGCTCGGCGTCGTGCGGCGTCGTGATGACCAGGACGTCGCGGATGCCGGCGAGGATCAGCGTCGAGAGCGGGTAGTAGATCATCGGCTTGTCGTACACGGGGACGAGCTGCTTGCTGACACCCATGGTGATCGGGTGGAGTCGCGTGCCGGAGCCGCCGGCCAGGATGATCCCTCGCATGGTGGACCAGTCTGGCGCATCACGGCCCGGGCAGACACCCGCTCGCTCGGCGGAGGCCGCCGACTCGAGGCCGCCCACTAGCATCATGGCGACCACTGGACGTTCGGACGGGGGGCCATGTACAGGCTCGTCAACCAGACACAGGACTACGCCTGGGGATCGTCGACCGCGATCCCGGAGCTGCTGGGTGCCGCCCCGCCCGGCCGCCCGGTCGCCGAGCTCTGGATGGGTGCGCACCCGCTCGCCCCGTCGCGCGTCGCCACCGCGGAGGAGCCCGCGGGCGTCCCGCTGGACGCGCTGGTGCGTGCGGATCCGGAGTCGATGCTGGGCCCGGACGTCATGGCCAGGTTCGGCCGCTCGCTCCCGTACCTGCTCAAGCTCGTCGCCGTCGAGCAGCCGCTCTCCCTCCAGGTGCACCCGAACGTGGAACGCGCACGTGAGGGGTTCGTCGCCGAGAACGCGGCCGGCATCCCGCTGACGGACCCGCGCCGCAACTACAAGGACGCCAACCACAAGCCCGAGCTCGTGTACGCGCTCACCCGGTTCGAGGCGCTGTCGGGCTTCCGGGCGCCGCGTCGCGCCGCCGAGCTCCTCGTCGGTCTCGACGCGCCGCTGGCCGAGGCCCTGCACCGCGTCCTCGCCGCGGAGCCGTCCGTGCGCGGGATCCGGACCGCGTTCCGTCGCCTGCTCGAACCCGAGCTGCGACCCACGACGGGCGAGGTCGAGGCGGTGGCGCGCGCGTGCCGGCAACGCCTGGCGAGCGGCTCGCCGTCGCCGCGTGCGGACCGGACGGTCGTGCAGCTGGCGGAGGCGTACCCCGGCGACCCGGGCGCGGTCACCTCGCTCCTGCTCAACCCCGTGACGCTCGAGCCCGGCGAGGCGATGTTCATCCCGGCGGGCGGCGTGCACGCCTACCTCCAGGGACTCGCCGTCGAGGTCATGGCGAACTCCGACAACGTGCTGCGTGCGGGGTTGACGAGCAAGCACGTCGACGTGCCGGAGCTGCTCGTGAACGTGGACTACGTCGCTGCGCCGCCGATCCGCGTCGCGCCCGAGGTGTTCCACGGCGCCGCGAAGGTCTTCTACGCGCCCGTGGACGACTTCGAGCTCTCCGTCGCCGAGGTCGAGGGCGGCCAGGTGCACCCGCTCCCCGGCCGTGGTCCCCGCATCGTCCTGTGCGTGTCGGGCGAGGTCACGGTCCGGTCCGAGGACGACGAGACGCAGCTCGCGCGGGGCGAGTCGGTCTTCGTCCCGGCGGTCGAGGGGCCGCTTCGCGTCGGGGGTGCCGGCACCGTCGTGCAGGCCGACGTGCCCTGACCGGTCGCCCCACCCGGGCGTCACCCGGCAGAAGACCCCAGGTCAGCCCGCGACGACGACCTGCCCGACGACGAGCTCCGCCCGCGCGATGCGCTGACGCGCCACGGCGTCGATCCCCGGGCCGCACAGCACCACCGAGCCGCCGAGGAGCAGGACCGCCAGCGCCAGCCCGAGGCCGTCCTCCAGGGCGTCGGCGGGGACGGCGACCAGCAGCCGCCCGCCCGGCGGGCACTCGCCGTGCCGCTCGAGGACGGAGCGCGCCCAGTGCTCGAGCGCGGCGTGGGCGACGAGCTGCTCGCCGACCTTGACCGCGGGCGCGCTCGGCGAGGGCTCGGGCATCCACGTGAGCACGTCGCCGTAGGTCATGACGGCGGAGGTCGCGTCGACGACGCCGGCCGGCAGCTCGCCCTCGAGGTGACGGGCCAGGGCGGGCAGTGCGACGGCGACGACGTCGGTGCCCTCGCCCACGTGGCGCGCCGGCTCGTGGGTGACGACGAGGTCCGGGCGCCCGGCCGGTGGCAGCACGACGCACGCCCCGACGCGCCAGGTCGCCATGGCCCACACGACCGCACGCCAGTGC
>AXCX01000657.1 GCA_000767215.1 Actinotalea fermentans ATCC 43279 = JCM 9966 = DSM 3133 | reverse complement strand
CCAACCGCCAGGGCCGCCGGGCCGCCGACGCGATCCTCGGCCGCGTCACGCCCGAGCGCGAGGCGCGGGGCGTGCTGGGCACCGCCGTCGTGCGCGTGTTCGGCCTGACCGCCGCCATGACCGGGGCGAGCCAGCGCGCCCTGCAGCAGGCCGGCATCGCGCACCACGTGGTGCACGTGCACCCCGGCCACCACGCGGGCTACTTCCCCGGCGCCGAGCAGCTGCACCTGACGATGTCGTTCGCGCCCGACGGGCGTCTGCTCGGCGCGCAGGCCGTCGGCCGCGCGGGCGCCGACAAGCGCATCGACGTCCTGGCCACGGCGCTGGCCGCGGGCATGACCGTCGACGACGTCGCGGAGCTCGAGCTCGCCTACGCCCCGCCCTACGGCTCGGCCAAGGACCCGGTGAACATGGCCGGCTTCGTCGCGCAGAACGTGCTCGACGGCACCCTGGCGCTCTGGTACCCCGCCGACCTGGAGAAGGTCCTCGACAGCGCGCTCGTCCTCGACGTGCGCTCGCGGGGCGAGTTCGCGTCCGGCCACCTGCCCGGCGCGCTCAACGTCCCGCACACCGAGCTGCGCGACCGCCTCGACGAGGTCCGCGCCGCCGCCGACGGCCGTCCGGTGCGCGTGCACTGCGCGAGCGGGTTCCGCTCCTACCTGGCCCACCGCGTCCTGGTGCAGGCCGGGATGGACTCGGCGAACCTCTCGGGCGGCATGCTCACGCTGCGGGCCGCGCGCCCGGACCTGGAGCTGGTCCGCGCCTGACGCCGCGCCCGGCGCCGCGCCTGACCACACACGCACGCCGGAGCGTCAGGCTTCGACCCCGGGGGTGAGCGGGGCGCGCGTGAGCGCCAGCCCGCCGTCGGGGTCGAGCCTGGCCGCCAGGCGCACCAGCCAGGCGTCGGCCGCGGCCGGATGGTCCTCGCGGTAGTGGCCACCGCGGCTCTCGGTGCGGGCCGACGCCGTCGCGGTGAGCACCGAGGCGACCTGGTGCAGGTTGGTCGTCTCCCACTCGGCGGTCTGCGGTGACGCGACGACGCCGGGGGCCGCGTCCGGCGTCGTCGGCACGCCCGCGAGGCCGGCGGCGGCGACGTCGAGGTCGGCGCCCGTGCGGATGACGCCCGGGCCCTTCTGCGCGAGGCGCTGGATGCGCGGG
>AXCX01000656.1 GCA_000767215.1 Actinotalea fermentans ATCC 43279 = JCM 9966 = DSM 3133 | reverse complement strand
CGTCACCGGTCGGCGGGCCGCTCACGGCCGCGTCCCGCCCGTCGCGACCCAGCTGTCCCGCACCGCCGTGGCGGTCGCCGTCACCGGCACGGCGAGCGGGACGACGCCCTGGAGCCAGCCGGTGCCCGGCAGGGGCACCTCGACGCCGACCTGCACCGTGATCGTCGCGCCGGGCGCCAGGCAGTCGTCCTCGCAGGTCACCGTCGTCGCGCCTGCCGGATCGGCGTCGACGCCCTGGTCGGCCAGCGCCAGCCCGACGGCGGCCAGCATGCGCTGCTCGGCGGAGGCGGCGTCGTCGGCCGTGGCGACGGCTCGTGCGGCCTCGCGCGCGGCGCCGTCGACGGCGAAGGTCGCCGCCTGGAGGCGGCCGAGGGTCAGGGAGAGGTAGACGACGGGGACGAGCAGGAGGAGCGCCACCCCGAGGAACTCCACGATCGCGTTCCCCGCGTCGGGCGGCGTGGTGTCAGTGTGCCGACGAGCGCGCAGCCAGCGCGCCGCGCGGCTCACGGGACCTCCGCCAGCGCGTGGCCGTCCACGGTGATCACCCCGGAGGGTCCGAGGAGCCCGACGAGAGGCAGCGGGGCGGTGACCTCGACCCGCACCACGGGGAGACCGTCCACGACGGTGGCCTCGGCGCGGACGTCCTCGGCGAACCCGACGGCCAGTGCCGAGGTGATGAGCTCCCGCGTGCGCTGCGCCCCCGCCGCGGGGGTGCTGTCGGCGAGCGCGCCGTACCGTGCGCCCTCCGCCGCGCAGTCGACGAGCGTGGACCGGACGTGCAGCACGAGGACGAGCTGGACGACCGCCGCGAACAGGAGGGTCGTGAGGGCGCCGATGAGCACGAAGTCGACGACGGCCGAGCCCGCGTCCCGCGTGCGCGAGCGCGGCCGGGGAGTCGCCGACGCGGCCAGGCATCCGGTCTGCGGCCCCGCGGTGGGATCGGCGAGCTCAGCCGCCGAACGACGTGACACGGCTGATCGCGGTGGTGAACAGGTCGGTCAGCGCCGGGCCGGCGACCGCCCAGATCGCCAGGACGAGTCCGGCCGTCATGAGCGTCACGAGCACCCACCCGGGCACGTCGCCGGCGTCGTCGCGCGCGGTCCGCGCCGTGCCGGCCCGGTGCGCGACCCGGGCGACGCCGGCGGTGACCTGGGCGGCCACGAC
>AXCX01000655.1 GCA_000767215.1 Actinotalea fermentans ATCC 43279 = JCM 9966 = DSM 3133 | reverse complement strand
CCGGCCTCGTCGGCGCCGACGACGACGCCGCGTCCTTCGCGCCACCGCCCGGGCCGGTCCGCGAGGCGTGGCGGCGGACGCCGGGGCTGCGGCTGACCCGCTCCGGGCGTGTCCTCGAGGCGCTCGTGCCGGCCGTCCTCGAGCAGCGCGTCGTCACGAAGAGCGCCTGGGCGGCCTGGGAGTGGCTGCTGCGTCGGCACGGCGAGCCCGCCCCCGGTCCGACGTCGGGCGAGATGCCGTCGGGGATGCGCGTGCCGCCGTCGGCGGAGGTGTGGGCGGCCGTACCCGTGTGGGACTTCCACCGCGCCGGTGTGGATCCCGCGCGGGCGCGGACCGTCGTCGGGTGCGCGCGCCTGGCCGCGCAGCTCGAGCGGACGGTCACCCTCGACCCGGCCGAGGCGATGCGTCGGCTGACGGCCGTGCCGGGCGTCGGGCAGTGGACGGCCGCGCACGTCGCCCAGCGCGCGTGGGGCGACCCCGACGTCGTCACGCTCGGGGACTTCCACCTGCCAGCCCAGGTGGGCTGGGCGCTCGCCGGGCACGCAGTCGACGACGACGGGATGCTCGAGCTGCTCGAGCCGTACCGCGGGCACCGGCAGCGCGCGGTCCGGCACCTGCTCGCGGCGGGCGGCTGGCGGGTCCCGCGCCGTGCCCCGCGGGCGACCGCGGCGGACTACCGGCGCTTCTGACCGTCCCCGTCGGCCGACCACACTCATCCGTACGGGTGGCGCTGTCCACCACGCGCGCGGACCGCCGTCGTGAAAGGCCCGGTCTGCGCCAGGATGTGGCGACGTCGTCGCCGGACGGCGTCAGCGAGGGGGCGCTGTGCTCGGGACGACACCGGCCGGGTGGTACCCGGATCCGCAGGAACGGGCTCCGCTGCGCTGGTGGGACGGCGTGTGGTGGACCGCGTGGGAGTCCGACGGCGGGCGGCAGTGGCTCGGCGTGCCGCCGCAGCCGGCCCGAGCCCTCGAGGCCAAGGACCTGCCCGTCCTGGGCGTGATCCGCACGGTCTTCCTCGTCGAGGCCCAGCGTCGTGGCGTCCTGCCCAGCCGGGAGGCCGAGACCCTCGCGCGGCTCGCGGACCAGCTCGCCGCCGAGGTCCTCGGCGCTCCCGCCACGGCGGCCCGGCCCGCCGCGCCTGTGGCCGCACCCGCCTCGGCGGCTGTGG
>AXCX01000654.1 GCA_000767215.1 Actinotalea fermentans ATCC 43279 = JCM 9966 = DSM 3133 | reverse complement strand
GGCGCGGGCCCGCCGGTACAGGCGCCCGCGGCCGAGGGTCGCCTCGGCGGCCCGCACGGTCACCGGCAGCGGCTCGGTGACCACGCGCCCGAGGCGCCGCCCGCGCCACAGGGCGAGGGCCACGAGGAGCACGAGGAGCTGCAGCGCGACCGTCGGTGCCCAGTCGGGGAACAGGAGGCCCACGAGGTCGCCGGTACCCGGGCCGGCCACGGGGGTCGGTGCGGGCACGAGCCAGACCAGGTCCTCGTGCTGACCGAGAGCGCGCAGCACCAGCGCGGCGTGGCCGTGGTCGGCGAGGTCGGCGTTCGTCATGAGGTCGGCGTCGTTGATGACGACGATGCGGCGGCCGTCGCGCTCGACCGAGCCGTACGCGCCCGCCCGCGGGCCGGAGCCCTGGTCCGGGAAGCAGACGACGCCGTCGCCGGTGGCCACGAGCGCGGGGCCCTCGCTCGCGATCTCCTCGGCCGCCCGCGCGTCCGCGTCGCCGCACGCCGCGCTCTGGACGCCCGAGAGGTAGAAGCCGCCCTCGGCGCGGAACTCGCCGTCGGTGAGCGCGTCCACCAGGTACTGGTCCGGCCCGACGACGACGAGGTCGGCCGGCACGTCCGCCAGCTCGGCGGCCTCGCTCTCGGCCAGGGCCGCCGTCCCGGCGACCAGCAGCGTCGTGCCCTCGCCGGCGAGGGCACGCGCCTCGCGCACCGTGCGCACGTAGTGCACGTCGACGCCCTGGTCGCCCAGGATCTGCGCCACCGCGCGCCCCCCGCGCTCCCCGGGGTTGTCGGGTGCGAGTGCGACGCCCGACGTGCGGGCCTGCAGCAGCGAGCTCATCAGCACGAGCAGGAGGAACGTCACGAGCGCGGCGAGCGGCCAGCGCAGCCGCTCCCAGCGCGTGCGGGCGCGCAGCATGACCGTCGTGCCGTCGCCGACGACGGCGGTCTCGCCCGGCGCGTCGAGGATCGGGCCCGCCGTCATCGGGGGACCGCCAGCGTGGGCTCGGGTGCCTCGGCGTGCGCCACCGGGCGGGCCGTGCGGACGGCGTCGTCCACGGTGCGTAGCCACGCGTCGTCCTCGGCGCGGGCCCGCCGGTCGCCGTAGCGGATGTCGTCGAAGAGGGCGCTCGCCCGCCGGAGGTCGCCGGCGCACCCGGGCAGCGCCAGCCCGGCCTCGGCGGCGGC
>AXCX01000653.1 GCA_000767215.1 Actinotalea fermentans ATCC 43279 = JCM 9966 = DSM 3133 | reverse complement strand
CGACCCCCCGGCGCCGGGACCGTCCGCACGTTCCACGCGCGGCGCAGCCCGCTCGGGCCGCGCCGCACCGAGGCCCTGGCCCAGCTGTGGCCGGGGTACGGCTTCGAGGTCGACGACCCCGCCGCGCCGCCACCGCTCACCCCGGGCGGCGAGCTCGACCGCGAACGCCTCTTCGGTCGCCGGGCGCCGCTCGTCGTCGAGATCGGCTCCGGCATGGGCGAGGCCGTCCGGGCCATGGCCGCGGCCGACGCCGGGCGCGACTACCTGGCGTGCGAGGCGCACGTGCCCGGCGTCGCGAACCTGGTGGCGGACCTGGCCGACGGCGGTCCGGCCAACGTCCGCGTCGCCGCGGGCGACGCGCTCGAGCTGCTGCGCCGGTGGGTCCCGCCCGCGTCGCTGGACGCCGTGCACGCCTTCTTCCCGGACCCCTGGCCGAAGGCCCGCCACCACAAGCGCCGCCTGCTGCGCCCCGACCGGCTCGCGTTCCTCGCGTCCCGCCTGGCGGTGGGCGGCACGCTGCACGTCGCGACCGACTGGGCGCCCTACGCCGAGGAGATCCTCGCGGCGGTCCTCGCCGAGCCGCGCCTGCACGCCACCCACGAGGGCTTCGCGCCCCGGCCCGCGCACCGCCCGGTGACCCGCTTCGAGGAGCGCGCGGCGGCCGCCGGGCGCCCGGCGTTCGACGTCGTCGCCGTCCGCCGGTAGGCAGGCGGGCC
>AXCX01000652.1 GCA_000767215.1 Actinotalea fermentans ATCC 43279 = JCM 9966 = DSM 3133 | reverse complement strand
CCCGACCGACCCCGCCCCGACCGACCGACCCCGCCTCGACCGACCGGCGCCGCGGCTACAGCTGCGCGGACAGCACGACCGCGCCGCCGGTCGTCATCTCCACCTCGGCGATGTCGCCCAGGCCGAGCGCAGTCGACGCCGGCACCGTCACCTCGTGCCCGGGCAGCGCGAGCCACGTCGCCACCTGCTGCGGGCGGCCCTCGGCGTCGCGCACGACGAGCGCGTACTCCACCGCCGCCGGAGCCGGGCCGGCGTACGGGTCGCCCGCGACGGCGTCGTACGTGCAGGTCACGGCGAGTCGGGTGCCCCAGTCGGTCGGCTCGAGCGCGAGGCTCGCCGAGACGGGCAGGTCGCCCGTCGCCTCGAGCGCGACCGTCGTCCCACCCGGGCCGGCGTCGTCGTCCGCGGCCGACGGCGGCAGCACGAGCGCACCGGCGACGAACCCGGCCGCCGCGGCCCCG
>AXCX01000651.1 GCA_000767215.1 Actinotalea fermentans ATCC 43279 = JCM 9966 = DSM 3133 | reverse complement strand
GCAGCGCCCTCGGGCGCCGCCCGCTGGGCCTGCCGCACGCGCTCGCCGCGCTGCTCGCCGTCGCCGCGGTGGCGGGCCCGGGCGTGGTGCTCACCGCATGGACCCTGGACATCCGTGGCGGTGACCTGGACCTCGTGGCCAGCGATGTCGACGCGGTCCCGACCGTGGGCCGGCAGCTGCAGTCGGCGGCCGGCCTGCGGGTGCTCGAGCTCGCGCCGGCGCAGGACGGCGTCGTCGTCACCCTGCTGGACGGGAACGGCGTGCAGCTGACGGAGACCTCCCGCCTGGTGGAGGTGCGCCGGCTGCTGGCCGCCGGGGTGGACGCGGCGAGCCCGACCACCGACGCGGCCGACGACGAGCTCGTCGACGTGGCCGCCCGGCTCACGGCCGGCGCCTCGGCCGACGTCTCCGCGGCCCTCGCGGACCTCGGTGTCGGTGCCGTCCTGGTGCCGTCGGCCCCTGGGACGCAGTCCGTCGCGCTCGCCGCAGCGCTGGACGCGACCCCGGGCCTGGAGCGGGTGACGCGAGCCGGCGCCGGCATCATCTGGCGGGTCGCCGGGGCGACCTCCGGCGCGGCCGGCTGGGCACGGGTCGTCGAGGGCACCGCGGACGACGGGACGACGGTGCAGGCGGTCC
>AXCX01000650.1 GCA_000767215.1 Actinotalea fermentans ATCC 43279 = JCM 9966 = DSM 3133 | reverse complement strand
CGGCGCCGGTGGGCGCGTCCTCGTGCTGGCGGAGCGAGCGGACGAGGGCTGGCAGGCGACCCTCGACGGTCGTTCGCTGCGCGCGGTCGAGACGACCTGGCGGCAGGCCTTCGAGCTGCCGGCCGACGGCGGCGAGCTGGTCGTCGTGCACGCCCCCGCCCAGCGGGTGCCGTGGCTCGCGCTGCAGGGTGGCGTGCTGCTGGTGACGCTCCTGCTGGCTGTGCCGCTCCGACGACGGAAGGCGGTACGCCGATGAAGGCTCCCGTGCGCACGGCGCTCTCCGTGCTCGGTCGGACCGTCTGGGCGGTCCTCGTCCTGGCCATGGGGGCGGCGGTCGTCCTCGGTGCCACCCGCATCCCGGGGGAGGCGTCCGAGCCGGTGGCCCCGGCGCTGGCGCTCCCGCCGCCGGCGGCCGCAGCGCTCGTCTGCCCGGGCCCGTTGCGCCTGGCCACCGACCAGGCGGGCACGGACGCGACGTACGACCCGGCGTTCGACCCGTCGCCCGCCGACGCCACCAGCGACCTCGTCGCGGTGACGGCGGGCACGGCGAGC
>AXCX01000649.1 GCA_000767215.1 Actinotalea fermentans ATCC 43279 = JCM 9966 = DSM 3133 | reverse complement strand
CGGGCGGCGCTGCGCCGCCCCCGGCTCAGGCCTCGCCCGCCGCCAGCGCGCGCAGCGCCTCGACGACGAGCGCGTGGTCGTCCTCCTGGGCGAGCCCGGACACCGTCGCCGTCGCCACCATGCCGACGCCGCGGACCAGCACCGGGAAGCAGCCGCCGTGCGCGGCGTAGCGGCGCTCGTCGAACCACGGGTCGTCCTCGATGCGCTTGCCGTTCAGCTGCGGACGCAGGCCGATGAGCAGGCTCGGGATGCCGAACCGCTGGACCGCGCGGGTCTTGCGGCGGATCCAGTCGTCGTTGTCCGCGCTCGTGCCCTCCATCGCCGCGTGGAACACGGTCTGGGTCCCGCGCGTGACGTCGACGGTGATCGCGAGGTCGCGCTCCTTCGCCCAGGTCAGCAGCAGGAGCCCGAGCCGGTGGGCGTCGTCGTTGGTGAAGCGCTCGAGCTGGAGCTCGTCCATCTCCGCCTCGATCGCGGCGATGGCGTCGGCGATCTCGTGGCGGGTCATGTCGGTCACGGCGGCCTCCTCGCGGTCGTGCGCCCAGTATCACCGTGCCCGACGCGCGGACGGGCACCGGCCCGGCGATTCGTCGGCCTGACTACACCGCGAGGCGCTTGGTCAGGTGCACGAGCTCGTACGTGCCCGCCGGGCTCGCGAACTGGCGCACGTAGCCGTGGCGCTCGTAGAGCCGCAGGGTCGCGTCGCTGTCCGCGCCCGTGAACAGGCGGATCTCGCCGACCGCCGGCGGGAGCACGCGCTCGCACGCGGCCAGCAGGTCCGAGCCGATGCCCTCGCCCTGCCGGTCCGGCGCGACGACCAGCCGGCCCAGGTGCGCGACCGCGCCGTCGACCCGCAGCCGCACCGCCGCGACGAGGCGACCGCCGTCCCACACGCCGAGCCCGATGACGTCCGCGCGGCCGAGCTCGGCGCGCACCTCGTCCAGGGTCTGCACGAGCGGCGCCAGC
>AXCX01000648.1 GCA_000767215.1 Actinotalea fermentans ATCC 43279 = JCM 9966 = DSM 3133 | reverse complement strand
CGGCGGGCCTCGGGCACGTACGCGGCGCGCTGGAGCGTGAGGACCTCGCCCGCGTTCGCGAGGACGAGGGGCCTCGTGGAGAGCGTCATCGCGCCATCGTGGCACGGCGCCCGGCCGCGGCCCGCGGGCCGTGCGGGTGACCCGAGGGCCACCCGCACGGCCGAGGACTACGCAAGGCCGTGCGTCGCCGTGCGTCGCCGTGCGCCGCCGGACGCCGAGCACGAGCGCGGC
>AXCX01000067.1 GCA_000767215.1 Actinotalea fermentans ATCC 43279 = JCM 9966 = DSM 3133 | reverse complement strand
ACTCCTCGACGAGCAGGTTGGCGGTCTTGGTCACCCAGTTGTCGAGGACGTGGCCGGAGAGCTCGACGCGTTCGCCGTCGTCGCCGTACCAGGTCAGGCGCGGTCGGCCCGGGTCGGCGGTGAGGCGGGCGAGGAGGCCGGGCAGCGGCATGGCGGCGGTCACGGGGTCAGCCTAGGGACGCTCGGGCCTGTGCACCCGCGTTCGACCGCGCCGGAGCGGCGCGCGAGCGCGGGTGAATTTCACCCGGTGCACCACTTGCGTGCTGCGTGTAGCACATCCCGGCTTGACTGCAGCGGATGACACGCGTGTAATTCTCTCAGAGCGTTCGCTCACAGCAGCATCATCAGCACGCGTCATCAGCCACGATCACGAGCGGTATGAGCAGCGACAGCAGCGCGGACATGACGAACACAAGGTACGACTCGTAGCGCGCAGGACCAGCACGACCTGACGGGCACCGATGGGCACGGAGGCTCTCGACATGTGGAACTTGCTCGACGACGACGCAGCGTTCCCGTCCGACCTGGCCCGCCCGACCGACGGTATGGCGCCCGTGCTGCCGCTGTTCGGCGAGCCGGACGACGAGACGGCGCTCGGCTGGCAGGAGCGCGCGCTCTGCGCCCAGACCGACCCCGAGGCGTTCTTCCCCGAGAAGGGCGGCTCGACGCGCGAGGCGAAGAAGGTCTGCACCCGCTGCGACGTGCGCGCGGAGTGCCTGGAGTACGCCCTCGCCCATGACGAGAGGTTCGGCATCTGGGGCGGCCTGTCCGAGCGTGAGCGTCGCAAGCTCCGCAAGCGGGTCGTCTGACGCGACTGCGGGGGTGCCGCGCTGAGGCGTGGATCACCCGCTGCCCGGGCGCGGCGCGAGTGGCCCCGGTCGGACCGGCAGTCATGATGGACCCCGATGAGCCAGGCCCTAGACGGGCGCGCGCCCGCCGTGCCCGACCCCACCGTCGCGGACGCCGCACGTCCGCAGCCCGCCGCCGGACGCCGGTCCCGCGGTAGCCGCGTGTCCGTCACCGCCGTCGTCGTGACGTGCGGGGTGAGCGAGTACCTGGCCGAGAGCCTCCTGGCGGTCGCGCGCCAGGACCGCCCGCCGCAGCGCCTCCTCGTCGTCGACGCCGCCCCGGACGCGCAGCCCGGCGACCTGGCCGTCGCCCCGGAGCTCCGCGGTGCCCTCACCGCGCTCGGCGAGGTCGTCCCGACGCGGTTGGTGGCTGCACCCGGGGTGCGCACGTTCGGGGGCGCGGTGCGAGCGGCGCTCGCCGACGAGGCGAAGACCGCCGCGGCCGACGGCGCACCGAGCGGTCCGGCCGACGTCGGGCCGGCGTGGGTGTGGCTGCTGCACGACGACGCGGCACCCGAGCCAGGTGCGCTGGGCGCGCTCGTCCGCGCCGTCGAGGTGGCGCCGTCCGTCGGGGTCGCGGGAGCCAAGCAGCGGACCTGGGACGCGCCGGCGCGCGTCGTCGAGGCCGGGGTGACGACGTCGCGGTTCGGCCGCCGGATGACCGGCATCGACGAGCCGGAGGTCGACCAGGGCCAGCACGACGCACGCGACGACGTCCTCGCCGTGGGCCTCGCGGGTGCGCTCGTGCGCCGCGACGTGTGGGACGAGCTCGGCGGGCCCGACCCGGCGCTCGGTCCCTACGGCGACGGCCTGGACCTGTGCCGGCGTGCCCGGCTCGCGGGCCACCGCGTCGTCGTCGTGCCGGCGGCGGTGGTGCGTCACGCGCAGGCGACGCTCGCG
>AXCX01000647.1 GCA_000767215.1 Actinotalea fermentans ATCC 43279 = JCM 9966 = DSM 3133 | reverse complement strand
GGCACCGCCACGCCGTCGCGCGGCGGCAGCGGGGCGAGCCCGAAGAGCGCCCGCGCCCGGTTCCGCAGCAGCCAGAGCCTCATCGCACGCACCCCGCCGTCATCGGAGCGTCCCCGGCCGCCGGTGCGAGCGCCGCGCGGCCCGCTGGAGGGCCTGGGTGGTGCCGGCGACGTCGGCCCAGTGCAGCACCTCGACCCCCGCGGCGGCGAGCTCGTCGAGGCGGTCCTGGCGCTCGAGCGTGACGAGGCGGTACGCGAGCCAGTGCCGCGCGTCGAGCCGTCCGGTCCGCACCCGCGGGAGCACGTCGACGGCCAGCACCGTCGTCCCGGACCGCCGCCACGCGCGCGCCATGTCGGCAGCCTCCGGGTCGAGGAAGGTCGAGAAGACGTACACGAGCGACGCCGACGACAGCCGCGGCGGGCGCACCCGGCGCGACGGCTCCCCCTCGGGCGCCACCATCGCGAGCTGCTGCACCACGCGGTCCAGGTGCCGACGCCCGGTGCCGGGCCGCAGCGTGCGGCGGCGCACGCCCAGGTCCTCCACCGCGACGCGGTCGCCGACGGCGAGGTACCCCTCCGCCACGCTCATCGCCGCCTGCCGCGCGATGTCCAGGCTCGTCGCGTCGTCGGGCCGGATCGACTGGATGCCGCCCCAGGTGACGGGGTCCGGCCCGACGTCGTCCCGCGAGTCGAGCACGAGCACGACGGCGGCCTCGCCCAGCGCCATGGTGCGCCGCACGTACAGCTGCGTCAGGCCCGGGCTGCGGCGTGCGGTGACCTTCCAGTCGACCTGACGGACCGAGTCGCCGGGCGTGAACGGGTGCACGTCCCGCAGGCCGCCGCCCTGGCCCGGTCGCCGCGAGTCGTGCTGGCCGGTCAGGCCGCGCAGGCGCTGAGGGAGGGGCAGCGCCGGCATGCCGCGCCCGTGCGGCAGGACGGTGACGAGCTCGGCCGCCTCCACCCCGACCTCGCCGACCAGCAGCCCCGCCGCGCCCAGGCCCTGGTGCTCGATGCGGAACAGCGGCTGCGGCCCGGTGCGCACGGACGGCGCGGCGATCTCCAGGACCCGCCGGCCCGGGACCGCGACCAGAACCTCGGTGGACCCGTGCTCGACGCGCGCGGCCCGCAGCCGCACGGCCGTGCAGCCGGGCGGCACCAGGAGCCGGTAGCGCCCGCACAGCTCGTCGACGACGGCGCCC
>AXCX01000646.1 GCA_000767215.1 Actinotalea fermentans ATCC 43279 = JCM 9966 = DSM 3133 | reverse complement strand
CTGCGGGCGCCCGCGGGCGCGGGCGCCGTCGTGGTCGCGGTCATCCGACCGCCGCCCGACGGACGATGCGCGGCATGTCGACGAGCGCGCCGATGCGCGCGAGGGACAGCCGCTCGTGCGTGGCGACCTCGGCCTCGACGCCGAGCTCCACGGCGAGCAGCAGCGTGCGGACGCCGACCGGCACGTGCACCGCCGAGGCGCGCAGCGTGCCCGGGTCGCACGTGGAGCCGGTCACGAGGATGGCGACCGTGACGTCCGGGACCTCGCGCGAGACCCAGGAGCCCAGGTCGACGCCGGAGCGGGCGGCGGTGCTCGGCTCCAGCGCGGACACGTCGTCGAGCATCCGCGCCGGGGTGTCCGTGCGGAGCACGCCGTCGCCGGCCAGGAACGTCACCTCGCGCTCGTCGCGGATGGCCTGCGCCGTGAGGGACGCCGCCGCCGCGATCGCGACCTCGAGCTCGTCGGCGTCGGCGTAGTCGGCCGGGTCCAGCGACAGCGCCACGGCGGTGTGCGTGCGCCGGGTGTCCTCGAACTGGCGGACCATGAGCTTGCCCTGGCGGGCCGTGCTCCGCCAGTGGATGTGCCGGCGGTCGTCGCCCGCCACGTAGTCCCGCAGGGCGTGGAACGAGAGGTCGGAGTCGGAGACGACGCGCGTCGCCTGCCCCTCGAGGTCGCGCAGCACGCCCGACGCCGCACCGGTGAGGCTCACCAGCCGCGGGTGCACGTAGAGCTCGACCGGGTCAGTCCAGCGCACCCGGCGGCGGACCAGGCCCAGCGGGTCGCCGCGCACCGACCGCACGGGCCCGACGACGACGACGGCGCGCCGCGTCGTCGGGATCGCGAAGACCTCGTCGTGCTCCCCGTGCGGGCCGAGGCTCGGCAGCGGGAAGTCGGCGGCGCCGCGACCCACCGGGAGCTCGACGTGGGCCGGCAGCAGACGCCGGCGGGAGGTGTTGCGGACCACGATGCGGCCCACGGCGCGCTCGCCCACCACCACGCGGTGGTCGGACATCTCGAGGTCGACGGCGTAGGTGGAGCGCCCCACCGCGAGCAGCGCGGCGGCCACGAGCGACCCGCCCAGCGCCGTCCCGAGCACGACCGGCTCGACCCAGCCCAGGTGGCGCCCGCCGAGCGCGAGCACGACGGCCGTCGTGAGCACCGCCCAGCCCAGGCCGGAGACCGGCCCGAGCGCGCGCCCG
>AXCX01000645.1 GCA_000767215.1 Actinotalea fermentans ATCC 43279 = JCM 9966 = DSM 3133 | reverse complement strand
GACGGGCGTCGACGCGCGCAGCGGGTGCTCGAGCAGCTCCTGGGTCGCCCCGGTGCGGGTGGTCACGCGGTCCTGGAGCGGGCGGCCGGCGGCGTCGGCGGGCAGGGCGGCCGCCCACGCGTCGGCATCGGGCGCGTCCACCCACCACTCGTCCACGAGCGTCGCCGAGGCGCCGCCCTGCGCGAGCAGGCGCGACAGGGCGGTCCGGTCGACGGCGACGGCGAGGCGGTCGGTCAGCGTCGGGACGTGCTCGACGACGCCGCTGACGACGCCGCGGACCACGACCCCCTCGGCCTTGATCCCGATCATCTCCACGTCCGGACCCAGGTGCTCCGCGAGCGCGCTGGAGACGACGGCCGGGATCTCGAGCACGGGCTCCCACGCGACGACGGCGCCCATGGTCGGCCGCCAGGCGAGCAGGTCGGCGGTGCCGACCGCGCGGACCCACAGCGGGGAGGCGATGGGGGCGTCGCCCTCGCGGGCAAGGCCGTCGCCAGCGACCTCCCAGCGGTCGGCGGGAACCTCGATGGGGTCGCGCACGACCCCGACCTCCTCGCCCATGATGTGGAAGTCGTCCTCGACCCAGTCCGCGGGGTCGACGGCGGACACGTTCTCGGCCGGCCGCAGGGCGGCCAGCTCGGTGATCATGATGTCGGCGTCGTAGGGCAGCCCGTAGGACTCGTAGGGCATGCCGTTGTCGACGACGATCGCCTGCAGGCCGACCAGCCGCAGCGGGTAGGAGCGGAGCGCGGCGGCGGCGGAGAGCCGGTCCGCGGCCTGCTGCGCCGTCGGCACGGCGGGCAGCCGGACCTCCGGGAGCAGCTTGGCCACGGTCTCGGTGCGGGCCTCGAGCGGGTACATCCCGAGCTCGACGGTCGACAGGACGCCCGCGCCGTCCTCGATCACGGCCCGCAGCACGACCGCCGGGCCCACCGGCAGCTGGGTGCCCGTGATCTCGATCGTGACCTCGATGCCGACCACCTGGTCGCCGAGATCGATGCCGCCCGTGGTCGGCCCGGGGGCGGGCAGCGCCGCGACGGTCGCGCCGCCCTCGGTCCCCAGCCGGCCGACGTCGAGCATCGCGCGCGCCGGCCCGGTCGCCGCGAGCATCTGGGTGGTCACGCCGGAGAAGCCCACGTCGAGGTCCGCCTGGCCCGAGCGCCGCTGCCCGACGTGCGCGACGCCGCGCGCCACGGGCTCG
>AXCX01000644.1 GCA_000767215.1 Actinotalea fermentans ATCC 43279 = JCM 9966 = DSM 3133 | reverse complement strand
GGTGCTCGTGCTGGTGCTCGTGCTGGGCGTCGCGGTCACGGCTGCTCCTGACGGGTCGGGCGGGCGGCGTCGAGCAGCGCGGCGACGGCGGCGCGCGCCCGGTCGGCGGCTCGAGGGTCCTCGAGCATCCGGTGCTGGTGGTAGAAGCCGAGCATCACGGCGTGCAGGTCGACGGCGAACTGCACCGGGTCGGCGTCGGGCCGGAACTGGCCCTCCGCGATGCCGCCGGCGAAGATCCGCGCGATGGCGGCGCCGAGCTCGAGGTGCAGGTCGCGCAGGCGGTCGCGCACCGGGCCGGGCTGCTCGTCGAGCTCGGCGCTGGCCTTGACGAACAGGCAGCCGCCGGGGCGGCGCAGCAGCCCGCACTCGAGCCAGCGCTCGAGCAGGTGCAGGACGCGCGGCTCACCGCGAGGCGCGTGCAGCGCCGGGACGACCACCTCGGTGGCGAACTCGCGCGCGGCGGCCTCGACGACGGCGAGCTGGAGCGCCTCCTTCGAGCCGAAGTGCGCGAACATCCCGCTCTTCGACATGCCGACGTCGGTGGCGAGCGCGCCGATGGTCAGGCCCCCCAGCCCGGTCCGACAGGCCAGCGCGACGCCCGCGGCGAGGATCGCCTCGCGCGTGCGGCCGCCCTTGGTCCCGGCGTCGGCGGGGGCGTCCTGGCCGGGTTCGAGGCCGAGGAGCAGGCGGACGCCGTCGGCGGAGGTCGCGGGCGGGGTGGTCACCGGACGAGAATAGCACGATCGTTCGTGCTGCGAATCTCGCCTCCGAGCTTCGAATCGATTCGAATAGGATGTCGCCCGTGGCGACCCCCTCCCCGCCCGCGCGCGACCGCACGTCGACCGCGCTGCTCGCGACGATCCTCGGCGCGATGGCGTTCCTGCCGGCCGCCACCACTGACATGTACCTGCCGTCGCTGCCCGACGTCGCGCGCGACCTGCAGACCAGCGAGGCCGCCGTGGCGCTCACGATCAGCTGGGTGCTCGCCGGGGCCGCCGTCGCGCAGCTCGTCATCGGGCCGCTGTCCGACCGGGTCGGGCGGCGCCGGCCCGCGGTCGTCGGGCTGGGCGTGTACGTCGTCGTCGCGCTGGCCTGCGCGGTCGCCGCCACGGTCACCCAGCTCATCGCGCTGCGCGTGGTCCAGGGCGCG
>AXCX01000643.1 GCA_000767215.1 Actinotalea fermentans ATCC 43279 = JCM 9966 = DSM 3133 | reverse complement strand
GGCAGCGTCGCGCGGGCGGCCGCGACCCGTCGGCCGAGCGCCGCGCGGTCCACGCCGACGGCGTCGAGCAGCGCACCGGCGACGCCGCCAGCCTGCGCCAGCAGGGCCTCGAGCAGGTGCACCGGCTCGAGCGAGGGGTTGCCCGAGGCGGTCGCGCTGCGCAGCGCGGAGGCGATCGCCTCCTGCGACTTGGTCGTGAACTTCGGTTCCATGCGGGCGGTGCCTCCTCGACGACGATGCCCGATCGGTTGAGCGAGAGCGATGACGCTAAGTTGAGTCTACGTCACTCAAGTCTCCTCCGGCGAGCGCGGAGACGGCGAGCACCCCGGGCACGAACACGTCCAGATCGACGCGTACCCTCCCCGGGCGCGCACGCGCTGTGGGAAGGTCTGCGCATGCGAACACGTCGAATCCTGGGCGCCACCGCGCTCACCACTCTCGTCGCAGTCAGCCTGGCCGGCTGCGTGAAGATGGACATGCAGCTCGACCTCCAGTCCGACGACACCGTCGACGGCACGATGGTCTTCGCGGTGTCCTCCGCCCTGGCAGAGATGTCCGGCCAGGACGCGGAGTCGCTCGCCGAGCAGATGGCCGGCGAGTCCTTCGACATGGACGAGGGCACCATCACGGGCACCGAGCCCTACGACGACGGCGAGTACATCGGCCAGAAGATGACGTTCGAGGGCGAGCCCCTCGACAGCTTCGGCGGCGCCACGGACGGCGAGCTGAGCATCGTCCGCGAGGGCGACGAGTTCGTCGTCTCCGGGACGATGGACCTCAGCGAGGACGCCCTGGGCACCGGCGGCGCCGAGGGCGACGAGATGATGTCGAGCCTCATGGAGGGCTTCGACATCCAGATCTCGATCACCTTCCCCGGCAAGGTCAGCGAGCACAACGGCGAGCTCGAGGGCAACACCGTCACGTGGACCCCGCAGTACGGCGAGGCGAACGAGATCAGCGCGCGCGGCAGCGCGATCGAGGGCGGCGGCGGCTCCAGCCTCCCGCTCCCGCTGCTCATCGGCATCGGTGCGGCGGTCCTGGTGGCCGCGGCCCTGATCGTCTTCCTCGTGCTCCGCTCGCGGAAGAACGCCGTCGCCCAGCCGGCCGCTGCGGGCTACGCGCCGGCGCCGTTCACGCCTGACGCCGCCCAGGGCTACGCGCCGACCGCGCCGACCGCCCCGGCTCCCCCGGTGGCCGCTCCGGCCCCG
>AXCX01000642.1 GCA_000767215.1 Actinotalea fermentans ATCC 43279 = JCM 9966 = DSM 3133 | reverse complement strand
GGGCGGAGCGGGCCGTGCGGCCTCGCCGGGGCCAGGGCGCGTTCGCCGGTCGGGTCGAGGACGGGCCGCTGCCGGTCGTCGCCGCGGCGGCCTGGACGGCGCCGGACGCCTGCACCGTGCAGGTGCGCCCCCTCCAGAGCCCGACGTGCCTCACCCTGGACGCCCGCGTCACGGACGACGCCGTCACCGCGCACGCGCGGCTCAGCGTCAGCTTCGGCCGCACGGACCTGGGCGCGGTGCGCGGCCGGGTCGTCGAGGCGTGACCTCCGGCTGGGGAGCGAGCAGGGCCGCGCCCTTGTCTAGGGTGTGCAGGAGGTTCACCGCGTGATGAGAGGAACGGCCCCGTGCCCCGCCTGACGCTCGATGTCGCCCTCGTCGTGCGCGTCGCGTACGACGGCCGGGAGCTGTTCACCTACATCCACCTGCCCGACGACCCCGCAGGGCAGGCGCCGCGCCCTTACCTGCACCCGGTGCGGGCGCTCAGCGGCGAGGTGGTGTCCCTCGCGCGGCCCCACGACGCGCCCTGGCACCGCGGGCTCTCGTTCGCCGTCCCGCGCGTCGGGCAGCACGACCTCTGGGGCGGTCCCGGGCCGGCCGCCGAGCGCGGGTCGATGGACCACCAGCACTTCACGGAGATCCGGGAGCGGACGGACCACGTGGCCTTCGGGCACGAGCTGGTCTGGCACGGGCGGTCGCGCACCGGGCTCGACGCCGGCCCCGAGCTGGTGCGCGAGCGCCGGACGCTGCGGGTCTCCGTCGCCGCCGACGACGTGTGGGTGCTCGCCTGGGAGTCCGTGCTGACGAACATCAGCGGCGCCGACCTGCCGCTGGCCGGCGCCGACGGCGCCGACCCCGGGGCGGGCGGCCTGGCCTGGTGCGGGCCCCGCTCGTTCACCGGCGGCACGCTGCTGCTGCCCGACGGCGCCGCCTCCCGCGCGATGCACGGGCAGGCCGCGGCGTGGGTCGGCTTCACCGGACGGCACGACGGGACGGGCGCCGCGTCGACCGTGG
>AXCX01000641.1 GCA_000767215.1 Actinotalea fermentans ATCC 43279 = JCM 9966 = DSM 3133 | reverse complement strand
CGCCGGCCGGATCAGCCTGGAGCACGCGCAGGTGCTGAGCGAGGTCGCGGCCACGTCCGACGCGCGGCGGGCCGCCCTGGCCTCGGACCGGCCCGACCGCAACGAGGCGTTCCTCGTCGGTGCCGCGCGGCGCCTGGGCGTCGACGACTTCCGGCGGCTCGCGAAGAAGTGGGCGGCCGCGGTGGACCAGGCCGCGCACGAGGCGGAGCACCGCGCCGCGATCGAGCGCGAGCACCTGCGGCTGGTCCGGCGCCGTGACGGCGTCGACATCCAGGGCTTCCTCGCCGCCGAGAACGCGGAGATCCTGGCCACGGCCCTGCGGACGGCCGCCGGCGTGCCCGCGGCGGACGACCGTCGGACGCCGGAGCAGCGGGCAGCCGCCGCCCTCACCGGTCTCGCGCAGGCCGTCCTCGACCACGGGCTCGAGGGCGGTGGCACGGCGCTCGTCCGGCCGCACCTGCTCGTGCACGTGCCCTACGAGACCTACGCCGCGCTCGCGGGCGACGGCGACGGGCCGCAGGACGCGACCGGCGCGCTCGAGGCCGCCGACGGATCGCTCGGCGAGCCCGCCGAGCTCGACGACGGCACGCCGCTGGCCCCGTCGGCGTTCGCGCGCATCGCGTGCGACGCGCGGATCACCCGCGTGGTCTTCGGCCCCGCGGGGCAGCCGCTCGACGTCGGCAGGGCGCAGCGGACGTTCACCGGACCGCAGCGGGCGGCGGTCGTGGCCCGCGACCGGACGTGCAGGTACCCCGGGTGCTCGGCGCCGCCGATGATCTGCGAGGTCCACCACATCATCTGGTGGAGCCGCGACGGCCTCACCGAGGTCAGCAACGGGATCCTGCTGTGCGCGTTCCACCATCGGCAGGTGCATCAGCGCGACGTCGCGATCAGCCACGACGGCGCGGGCGGGTTCACGTTCGCGCGGCGGGACGGGTCGCGCATCGGTGGTGAGGCGCCGCGTGGTGGTGAGGCGTCGCGTGTCGGCGGTGAAGGTGGGCCGCCCGGTGGGAGAGCGGGTCCCGACCAGGGAGCGTTCGAGCTCGACGCCTGTGCCTGAGGCGCGGCGCTGTGCCGGCGCGCCGGGACGCCGGCGGCTGGGCTCCCGAGGTGCCGTCAGGCCGGGGGCTGGTCCTCCGACGGCGGCTCGCCCGCCGCGCGGCGGCGCTCCTGCTCGAGGCGCCAGAGGAACTCCGGGTCGTCGTCGGGG
>AXCX01000640.1 GCA_000767215.1 Actinotalea fermentans ATCC 43279 = JCM 9966 = DSM 3133 | reverse complement strand
GCGGGCGCCGCGGCGTCGGCGGCGGGAAGCGTCGCGCGCCGCTGGCTGGGCGCGGCCCGTCGGGTGTTCGCCGCTCCGGTCCCGGACGGCAGCGGGGTCGGGCGACGGTGGGGGAAGGTGTCCCGCCCGCTCGTCGCCCTCGTCCTCATGCTGCTCTTCGCCGCCTTGGGCGCGGCGTTTGCGGATAGCCTGTGGGGTCGGTCCCGTTCCGCGCCCCCCTCCGACGACGCGGGATCGCAGATCCTGGTGCTGGGCTCCCCCGAGTGGGCGCGCGCCCGTGGGATCATCGACAACAACCCCGAGAGGGTCGAGACGACAGCGAGGGACCAGTAGTGGTGGCAGACGCACCCCGGATCCTGGGCGGCCGGTACGAGGTCGGCGAGCTCATCGGGCGCGGCGGCATGGCCGAGGTCCACATCGGCCACGACACGCGCCTCGGCCGTACGGTGGCCGTGAAGATCCTCCGTTCCGACCTCGCGCGCGACCCGTCCTTCCAGGCCCGCTTCCGCCGCGAGGCGCAGGCGGCCGCCGCCCTCAACCACCCGGCCATCGTCGCGGTGTACGACACCGGCGAGGACGTGTCGGTCGAGCCGAGCGGCGCCGTGTCGCACGTGCCGTTCATCGTCATGGAGTACGTCGAGGGCCACACCGTGCGGGACATCCTGCGCGACGGCGCCGCCGTCCCCATCGAGGAGGCCGTCGAGATCACGGCCGGCGTGCTGTCCGCGCTCGAGTACAGCCACCACGCGGGCATCGTGCACCGCGACATCAAGCCCGCCAACGTCATGCTCACGCCCGCTGGCGCGGTGAAGGTGATGGACTTCGGCATCGCCCGCGCGATGGCCGACGCCGCCGGCACGATGACGCAGACGCAGGCCGTCATCGGCACCGCGCAGTACCTCTCCCCGGAGCAGGCGCGCGGCGAGGCCGTCGACTCGCGGTCCGACCTCTACTCGACCGGTTGCCTGCTGTTCGAGCTGCTCACCGGGCGCCCGCCGTTCGTCGGTGACTCCCCGGTGGCCGTGGCCTACCAGCACGC
>AXCX01000066.1 GCA_000767215.1 Actinotalea fermentans ATCC 43279 = JCM 9966 = DSM 3133 | reverse complement strand
CCTGCGCGCCGTCGTCGGGCCGGCGGTGTGCGGCCGCTGCTACGAGGTGCCGGCCGCGCTCCGCGACGAGGTGGCGCAGGTCGTGCCGGTCGCGGCGTCGACGACGACGTGGGGCACTCCCGCGCTCGACCTGCCCGCCGCCGTGGCGAGCCAGCTGGCCCGGGCAGGCGTCCAGACCGTCCACCGCGTCCAGGCGTGCACGCTGGAGGACGCCCGATGGTTCTCGCACCGCGGGACGGGGACGGACGCGACGCGCACGCCCGGCCGGTTCGCGGGCGTCGTGCGGGCGCTCGCGGGTTGACGCGGCCGCGCGTCAGGACCCGGCATCGGTGCAGGTCCGTCCCTGTCGGGCGTGTCGCGAAGGCGGGGGAGCGGGCGCGGGTTAGCGTGAGGAACGACCGGACCGAGCACGCCCGACCCTCGGGTCTTTGTGCCGGTCCTGCTGGACCGGACGAGGATGGAGGCCCGCGATGGCCGGAGCGCTGCGCAAGACGATGCTGTACCTCGGCCTGGCCGAGGCGGACCGGGCGGACGACCTGGACTACGTCGAGGAGTACGACGACGAGGAGTACGCCCCGCCGTCGGCGCCCGACGCGCAGCCCGAGTACGCCGCGCCCGTGACGCCCATCCGCCGGTCCCCGCGCGCCTCGGTGGCACCCGAGCTGCGCCGCATCACGACGGTCCACCCGCGCTCGTACAACGACGCCCGGGTGATCGGCGAGGCCTTCCGGTCGGGCACGCCGGTCATCATGAACCTGTCGGAGATGAGCGACGCGGACGCCAAGCGCCTCGTGGACTTCTCGGCAGGGCTCATCTTCGGTCTGCACGGCGCGATCGAGCGGGTGACGGCGAAGGTGTTCCTGCTGTCGCCGGCCCACGTCGAGATCGCGGGTGAGGAGCAGGTCCCGACCGAGGCACCCCGCTCGGCCTTCTACAACCAGAGCTGACGTTGGGCATCGTCGCCGACGTCCTGGGCCTGGTCGTCTGGGTCTTCCTGCTCCTCCTCTTCGTCCGTCTGGTCTTCGACTGGATCCAGGTCTTCGCACGTGACTGGCGTCCCCGCGGCGTCGTGCTCGTCGTGGCCGAGGCGGTCTACACGGTGACCGACCCGCCGCTCAAGGCGATCCGGCGCGTGATCCGGCCGGTCACCATCGGCATGGTGCGGATCGACATCGCGTTCATGGTCCTCGTCTTCGGCTGCTGGGTGCTGCTCGCCGTCCTGGCGATGTTCTGAGCGCGCCGCACGCGTCCCGACCGTCCGCCTCGAGGGCCTCGTGCGCGGACGCCGTCGGCCGACACGCCGACGGACCGCGTCGCTCCCGTGGGTGCGCGGGGCCCGAAGTCCGCTAGCGTGTGGCGTGGCGGTGAGCGACTGCCCGGCCTGACCAGCACTAACGACCGAGGTGACATCCATGGCGCTGCTGACGGCAGACGACGTCCTCAACAAGAAGTTCCAGGCGACCAAGTTCCGCGAGGGCTACGACCAGGACGAGGTCGACGACTTCCTGGACGAGGTGGTCAACACCCTGCGGGTGACGGCCGCCGAGAACGAGGACCTCAAGGCGAAGCTGGCGGCCGCCGAGCGGCGGATCGCCGAGCTCAGCCGCGCGGCTGAGTCGGCGCCGGCCTTCGAGGCCCCGGCCTACGAGGCGCCGGCCCCGGTGCCCGCTCCCGAGCCGGAGCCCGCGCCCGCCCCCGAGCCGGAGCCCGAGCCGGAGCCCGAGCCCGTCTTCGCCGCACCCGTGGTCGCCCCGGCGCCCGTGGCGCCGCAGCGGATCAGCGAGCCGGAGTCCGCCACCGGGATGCTCCAGCTGGCCCAGAAGCTGCACGACGACTACGTGCGCGCCGGCCAGGAGGAGTCCGACCGCATCATCACCGAGGCGAAGTCGCAGGCCACGCGCATCGTCGCCGAGGCTGAGGAGACGTCCAGCCGCACGCTTGCCGCCCTGGAGCAGGAGCGTGGCCTGCTCGAGCGGAAGATCGACGAGCTGCGGGTCTTCGAGCGCGACTACCGGACGCGCCTGAAGAGCTACCTCGAGAACCTGCTCGGCGACCTGGAGTCCCGCGGCACCTCGGTCCAGCCGCGCCAGGCCGGCGAAGGCCTGCCGTACAACGGCTGAGCTGCCGCACCGCTCCCGCTGACGACGCACGACGCGCCACCGCTTCGGTGGCGCGTTGTGCGTTTGCGGCGGGAGGTCTACTCTCTCGTGACCCATCACACACAGGAGCGCCATGACCACCGATGACGCCATCCGCTCGAGCGTCGAGCCGGCGACGGGCCACGAGCTGCCCGATCTCGCGAAGCTCGTGAAGACCTTCCCGGTCCGCGACGGCGAGAAGCCGTGGACCGTCAAGGAGGTCACGGCGATCGCGGACGAGCTCATCGCGGAGATCGCCCGGCTGGAGGTCGAGCTCTCCGAGGCGGACGCTGAGCTGTCGGCCCTGCTGCGCAACTCCGGCGACGGCGCCGGCGACGACCAGGCGGACTCCGGCTCGAGCGCCCTCGAGCGCGAGCAGGAGCTGACGCTGGTGAACAACACCCGTGACCTCCTCGAGCAGAACCGGCACGCTCTCGAGCGGGTCGGCGCGCCCGGCTTCGGTACCTGCGAGTCGTGCGGCGAGGCCATCGGCAAGGCGCGCCTGCAGGCCTTCCCGCGCGCGACCCTCTGCGTCACCTGCAAGGCCCGCCAGGAGCGTCGCTGAGCGTGCGCCGTCCCTCCTCGCTGGTCCTCTGGCTCGTCCTGCTCGCCGTCGTCGTCGTCGTGCTCGACCAGGGCACCAAGGTCTGGGCGCTGTCGGCGCTCACGGAGGGTGAGCGCACGCCGCTCCTCGGCGACCTGCTGGGTCTGACCCTCGTCTTCAACCCGGGGGCGGCCCTGAGCATCGCCACGGGGATGACGTGGGTCCTCACGCTCGCGGCCATCGCGGTCACGGTGGTCGTCCTGAAGGTCTCGAGCAGGCTCGGCTCCCGGACGTGGACCGTGGCCCTCGGCCTGCTGCTCGGCGGTGCGGTGGGCAACCTCATCGACCGGCTCTTCCGCGAGCCTGGCGTCGCGCGGGGGCACGTCGTCGACTTCATCGCCTACGCCGACTGGTTCGTGGGAAACGTGGCGGACATCGCCATCGTGGCGGCCGCCGGCCTGATGATCCTGCTGGGGATGCGCGGGATCGCGCTCGACGGGACCCGGCACGTCGAGCCGGGTGCGTCCGAGGCCGCCCAGGACGGCGCCCCCGACGCCGGCGCCCCCGACGCCGCCGCCCCTGAGGGCGATGCCCCTGACGGCGATGCCCCCGACGGCGAGCCCGCCGGGGACGAGCTCGCCGGCCAGCGGTGAGCACCCGCGCGCTGCCTGTCCCGGACGGCCTTGCCGGGGACCGGGTCGATGCCGGCCTGGCCCGTCTGCTGGGGGTCTCGCGCACCCGCGCTGCCGACCTCGCCACCGCCGGTGCGGTCGTCGTCGACGGGCACGTGGTCGGCAAGTCCGACCGGCTCGTGGCCGGCGCCTGGCTCGAGGTGGACCTGACCTCGCTGGACGAGCCAGTGGTCACCGCACCGCCGGAGCCCGTGCCGGGCATGCGGATCGTGTACGACGACGAGCACGTCGTCGTGGTGGACAAGCCGGTCGGCGTCGCCGCGCACCCGTCGCCGGGCTGGACGGGACCGACGGTCGTCGGTGCCCTCGCCGCCGCGGGGTACCGGGTCTCGACGTCCGGTGCGGCCGAGCGGCAGGGCGTCGTGCACCGGCTCGACGTGGGAACCTCGGGCCTGATGGTGGTCGCGAAGAGCGAGCGCGCCTACACCGCCCTCAAGCACGCCTTCAAGGTGCGCGAGGTCGACAAGGTCTACCACGCCGTCGTGCAGGGCCATCCGGAGCCGACGGAGGGCACCATCGATGCGCCCATCGGCCGGCATCCCTCGGCCGACTACAAGTTCGCCGTCGTCGCCGACGGCAAGCCGTCGGTCACCCACTACCACGTGCTCGAGATGGTCCCGGCGGCCTCGCTCGTCGAGGTGCACCTCGAGACGGGGCGTACGCACCAGATCCGGGTGCACATGTCGGCCGTCCGGCACCCGTGCGTGGGCGACCTGACCTACGGGGCGGACCCGGCCCTCGCGCAGCGTCTGGGCCTGACACGGCAGTGGCTGCACGCCGTGCGGCTCGGGTTCACGCACCCGGCCACCGGTCGCTGGCTCGAGGTGACGAGCGAGTACCCGGCCGACCTGGCCGCGGCGTGGGAGCGGCTGCGCGCCGCGGGCTCCGGCCACTGACCGGGCCGTGAGACGCGGCGGCGTCGCGCGCTGAGACGGCGGCCCTGGCCCCCGCTGGGTGCGGTCCGGCCTGTCACCGACCCCGCCTAGAATCGCCGCCATGGCCGCTGCAGGAGACTTCGCCCACCTGCACGTGCACACCGAGTACTCGATGCTCGACGGCGCCGCCAAGATCGACGAGCTGCTGGCCGAGGTCAAGGCGCACGGGCAGAGCGCGGTCGCCATGACCGACCACGGGTACCTCTTCGGCGCCTTCGAGTTCTGGAGCAAGGCCCGCGCGCAGGGCATCAAGCCGATCATCGGGCTCGAGGCCTACGTCACGCCGGGCACCAGCCGGTTCGACAAGACGCGGGTGCGCTGGGGCGAGCAGCACCAGCGCGAGGACGACGTCTCCGCGGGCGGCGCCTACACGCACCTGACGCTGTGGGCACGCGACAACGAGGGCCTGCACAACCTGTTCCGGCTCGGCTCGATGGCCTCGCTCGACGGCCAGATGGGCAAGTGGCCGCGGATGGACCTCGAGCTCCTCCAGCGGTACTCGCGCGGCCTCTCGGTGGGCACGGCGTGCCCGTCCGGCGAGGTCCAGACCCGCCTGCGCCTGGGCCAGTACGACCAGGCCGTGCGCGCGCTCGGCGAGCTCCAGGACGTCTTCGGCAAGGAGAACGTCTACGTCGAGCTGATGGACCACGGCGCGGACATCGAGGCGCGCGTCTTCAAGGACCTGATCCGGATCGCGCAGGACGTCGGCGCCCCGCTCCTGGCCACGAACGACTCGCACTACGTCCGGCCCGAGCACCACGACGCGCACGACGCCCTGCTGTGCATCAACTCCGGCTCGACCCTCGCGGACCCGGACCGCTTCAAGTTCGACGGCGACGGCTACCACGTGCGCTCGACCGACGACATGCTGCGGCTGTTCGCCGAGCTGCCCGACGCCTGCACGAACACCCTGCGGCTCGCCGAGCAGTGCGACGTCTCCTTCACCACGGCCTCCGACGGCGCGAACTTCATGCCGCGCTACCCGACGCCGGCCGGCGAGGACGAGACCAGCTGGTTCGTCAAGGAGGTCGAGCGGGGCCTGCAGGTGCGCTACCCGTCGGGCATCCCGGACGAGGTGCGCAGGCAGGCGGAGTACGAGACCCAGGTCATCACCCAGATGGGCTTCCCGGGCTACTTCCTCGTCGTCGCCGACTTCATCAACTGGGCCAAGGACAACGGCATCCGCGTCGGTCCCGGGCGCGGGTCGGGCGCGGGCTCGATGGCCGCCTACGCGATGCGGATCACCGACCTGGACCCGCTCCAGCACGGCCTGATCTTCGAGCGCTTCCTCAACCCTGACCGCGTGTCCATGCCCGACTTCGACGTGGACTTCGACGAGCGCCGGCGCGGCGAGGTCATCAAGTACGTGACCGAGAAGTACGGCGAGGACCGCGTCGCGCAGATCGTCACCTACGGCACCATCAAGGCCAAGCAGGCGCTGAAGGACTCGGCCCGGCTGCTCGGGTACCCGTTCGCGGTGGGGGAGAAGCTCACCAAGGCGATGCCGCCGGCCGTCATGGGCAAGGACATCCCGCTCTCGGGGATCTTCGACAAGGCGCACCCGCGGCACGCCGAGGCGGAGGAGTTCCGCCAGCTGCACTCCACCGACCCCGACGCGCAGGCCGTGGTGTCCCTCGCGCGCAACATCGAGGGCCTGAAGCGGCAGTGGGGCGTGCACGCCGCCGGCGTGATCATGTCGAGCGAGCCGCTCATCGACATCATCCCCATCATGCGGCGTCCCCAGGACGGCGCGATCATCACGCAGCTCGACTACCCCACCTGTGAGGGCCTCGGCCTGATCAAGATGGACTTCCTCGGGCTGCGCAACCTGACGATCCTCGACGACGCGCTCGAGAACATCGTCATGAACGGCAAGGACCCGGTCGAGCTCGAGTCGCTCACGCTCGACGACCCGGCCACGTACGAGCTGCTCGGCCGCGGGGACACCCTCGGCGTGTTCCAGCTCGACGGCGGTGGCATGCGCACGCTGCTCCGGCTCATGCGGCCGGACAACTTCGAGGACATCTCCGCCGTCGGCGCCCTGTACCGGCCCGGTCCGATGGGCGCCAACTCGCACACCAACTACGCGCTGCGCAAGACGGGGCAGCAACCGGTGGTGGCGATCCACCCCGAGCTCGAAGAGCCGCTCCGGGACATCCTCGACACGACCTACGGCCTGATCGTGTACCAGGAGCAGGTCATGGCCATCGCGCAGCGGGTGGCCGGGTACAGCCTGGGCCAGGCGGACATCCTGCGCCGCGCGATGGGCAAGAAGAAGAAGTCCGAGCTGGACAAGCAGTTCGCGGCCTTCTCGGCGGGCATGGTCGAGCGCGGCTTCTCGATGGACGCCGTCAAGACGCTGTGGGACATCCTGCTGCCCTTCTCGGACTACGCGTTCAACAAGGCGCACTCCGCGGCGTACGGCGTCGTGTCGTACTGGACCGCCTACCTCAAGGCGAACTACCCGACGGAGTACATGGCGGCGCTCCTGACGAGCGTCCGCGACGACAAGGACAAGTCGGCGCTGTACCTCGGCGAGTGCCGGCACATGGGCATCACGGTGCTCCCGCCGGACGTGAACTCCTCGTCGGCGAACTTCACGGCGGTCGGCAGCGACATCCGGTTCGGCCTCACGGCCGTGCGCAACGTCGGCGCGAACGTCGTCGAGGCGATCGTGGCCGCGCGTGAGGAGAAGGGCGAGTTCACCTCCTTCACCGACTTCCTCGACAAGGTGCCCGCCGTCGTCTGCAACAAGCGGACCATCGAGTCGTTGATCAAGGCGGGCGCGTTCGACTCCCTCGCGCCCTCGCGCCGGGCCCTGCTGCTCGTGCACGAGCAGGCGGTCGACGCCGTCGTGGGGATCAAGCGCAAGGAGGCGGAGGGGCAGTTCGACCTGTTCGCCGGCATGGGCACCGACGACGACGCCGTCACGGTGACCGTCGACGTGCCGGACGTGCCGGACTGGGACAAGAAGCAGCGGCTGGCCTTCGAGCGGGAGATGCTCGGCCTGTACGTGTCCGACCACCCGCTGTCCGGGCTCGAGCACGTCCTCGCGACGGCGTCGGACTGCTCCATCACCACGCTGAACGCCGACGAGACACGCCCAGAGGGATCCGCCGTCACGGTGTGCGGCCTGATCACCTCCCTCCAGCGCAAGATGTCCAAGAACGGCAACCCCTGGGCCGTCGTGACGCTCGAGGACATCGACGGGTCGATCGAGGTCCTCTTCTTCGGTGAGACGTACCTGAGCTACGCGACGATGCTGGCCGAGGACGCCGTCGTGACCATCCGCGGCCGTGTGCGCCGGCGCGACGACGCCGTGCAGCTCCAGGCGATGGAGGTCTCGCTGCCCGACGTGTCGGCGGCCGACTCGCGTCCCGTGACGATCACGATGCCGGTGAGCCGGTGCACGCCCCCGGTGGTCGAGCGGCTGCGGGAGATCCTGGGTGCGCACCCCGGCGTGACGCAGGTGAACCTCAAGCTCACGCAGCCCGGGCGTGCGACGGTGATGCGGCTCGAGGACACCCTGCGCATCGAACGGTCCTCGGCGCTGTTCGGCGACCTCAAGGCGCTCCTGGGCCCGGGCTGCCTCGTCCCCTAGGCGTGCGCGCCCGGGCTGCCCGGGCACGGTGGCGCCGGCCGGATGGGAGACTCACGGCGTGATCTCCCTGACCCCCGAGCAGCGCGTCTTCGTCGTCGAACGTCACCTCGCCACGCTCACCACGCTGCGACCGGACGGGACCCCGCACGTCGTGCCGGTGGCCTTCACCTGGGACGCCGAGCGCGGCACCGCCGTCATGACCACCCGGGAGGGGTCGGCCAAGGTGCGCAACATCGAGGCGCTCGCGGCGAGCGGGGCACCCGCACGCGGTGCCCTGTGCCAGGTGGATGGCGGCCGGTGGCTGACGCTCGAGGGGGAGCTCACCGTCTCGCGGGACCCGGAGGTCGTCGCGGACGCGGAGCGCCGCTACGCGGCTCGCTACCGGCACCTCGAGCCGTCGCCGACCCGGATCGTGCTGCGCCTGGCCGTGGACCGCGTCATGGGATCGGCCTACATGACGCGGTGACCGGTGCGCGCGGCGGCGTCTCGCGGGACGTAACGACGACGCCCGCCGACCGGGCCCGACCTAGACTCGCGAGCGTGATCACCCGCATCGACCTGCGCGGGCGCCGCCTCTCGGCGCGTGACCTCGCCGCCACCCTGCCCCGTCCCGAGCTCGACGTCGCGACCGCCGCGGAGCGGGTCGCACCGATCGTCGAGGACGTCCGGCATCGCGGCGCGGCTGCCCTGCGGGACCTGGCCGAGCGGTTCGACGGCGTGCGGCCCGAGCACCTGCGGGTCCCGGCGAAGGCCCTCGCGGACGCGCTCGACGGGCTCGACGCGGGCGTCCGGGCAGCGGTGGAGGAGTCGATCCGGCGTGCCCGGCTCGTGCACGCCGCGCAGGTGCCGAGCGACTTCGCGGTCGACCTCGCCCCGGGCGCACAGGTGCGCCAGCGGTGGCTGCCCGTGCGCCGCGTCGGGCTGTACGTGCCCGGTGGCCTGGCGGTCTACCCGTCGTCGGTCGTCATGAACGTCGTGCCCGCTCAGGAGGCGGGTGTCGGCAGCCTCGTCGTGACGAGCCCGCCTCAGGCCGCCAACGGCGGCCTTCCGCACCCGACCATCCTCGCTGCGTGCGCCCTGCTCGGCGTCGACGAGGTCTACGCGGTGGGCGGCGCCCAGGCCGTCGCGATGCTCGCCTACGGAGCCGCGGGCGAGACCGAGGCGGACGGTGCCGTGCTGTGCGAGCCGGTCGACGTCGTCACCGGGCCGGGCAACCAGTACGTCACCGCGGCCAAGCGCCTGGTGCGTGGCGTCGTCGGGATCGACTCGGAGGCGGGGCCCACGGAGATCGCGATCCTGGCCGACGCCGGGGCGGACCCGCGGCACGTCGCCGCGGACCTCATCTCTCAGGCCGAGCACGGACCGACGTCGGCGTCGGTGCTGATCACCGACTCGCTCGCGCTCGTGGACGCCGTGGAACGCGCGCTCCCCGCGATGGTCGCGGCGACGAAGCACGCCGAGCGGGTCGCGACGGCGCTCGCCGGGCCGCAGTCGGCCATCGTGGTCGTCGACGACCTCGAGCAGGGCCTGGACGTCTGCAACGCCTACGGCGCCGAGCACCTGGAGATCCAGACCGCCGACGCCGCTGCGGTGGCCGACCGCGTGACGAGCGCGGGCGCCATCTTCGTCGGGCCGTACTCGCCGGTCTCGCTCGGGGACTATATGGCGGGCTCGAACCACGTGCTCCCGACCGGTGGCTGCGCCCACTTCTCGAGCGGCCTCGGGGTGCACTCGTTCGTGCGACCGGTACAGGTCATCGAGTACGACAAGGCGGCGCTGGGCGTCCTCGCGGAGCGGATCGTCACGCTGGCCGACGACGAGGACCTGCCCGCCCACGGTGAGGCCGTCGAGGTCCGGTTCGCCTAGGTGCGGCCCGGCGGGCCAGGCCCGCGTCGCGCGCGCAAATCCATGCCGTGGCGCGGGCGGTTCTGCCATGCTCGAAGCCGTGCCCAGCCGTTCTGCAGTCCCCGCGCGGGTCGCCGCCGCGGCGGCGATCGCGGCCGGACTCCTCGCGGCGTGCGACACGCCGCCGGCGGTGGAGACGCCGAGTGCCTCGGGGACGCCGGGCCCGGGGGAGTACCTGCCCGGACTGGAGGCCGTCGTCGAGCTGCCGGCGCGCGACCCGAGGGCTGTCTTCCTCGTCGTGCCCGGAGGTGGCTTCCGGGCCGCCGACCCGACGGGTCTCCTCCCGCTGGGCGCGGACCTCGCCGACGAGGGCTTCGCCGCGGTCACGATCACCTACGACCACGCCGGCACCGGCACGTACTACCCGCGTCCGGTGGAGGAGGTCGCCTGCGGCATCGCGTACGCGGCCACCCAGGCGCCCGGGGTCCCCGTCGTCGTGGTCGGGCACTCGGCGGGCGCCGACCTCGCGATGCTGGCGGGGCTGCAGCCGCTGCGCACCGACGTGAGCTGCCCGTACGAGCCGCGGGCCGCGGACGGCATCGTCGGCCTCGCCGGTCCTTACGACATCCATCAGTCGCGGATCGGGGAGGACCTCTTCGGCGTCCCGCAGGAGGAGGACCCGGAGATGTGGCGCGACGGCGACCCGCTCCGGTGGGCGGACGCCCGGCCGGAGGTCCCCGTGCTGCTGATGCACGGCGAGGCGGACGAGATGGTCCCCGTGTCGTTCACCGAGTCGATGGCCGCGGCCCTCGAGCAGGGCGGGCACGACGTCGTGGCCGAGTACCTGCCGGAGGCCCGGCACAACGACCTCTTCCTGTCCGAGTGGATCCTTGCCGACCTCGTGGACTGGACGCGGGACACGGTCCTCCCCGGCGCGACCGACTGACGCGACCGACTGAACCGGGCTGCGCCCCGTCCCCACCCACCCGGCGGGGAGACCTGTGTGCGCCGTCCTAGGATCTGGTCGTGCCCATCCTGGAGATCATCGGCTGGTCCGGTTCCGCGCTGCTCGTCATCTCGCTCCTGCAGACCCGGGTGATGCGTCTGCGGGTCCTCAACTCCGCCGCCTCGGCGGTCCTCGTGGGCTACAACGCCGCCCTCGGCGTCTGGCCGATGGTGGCGATGAACGTCGTGCTCGTCGCCATCAACCTCTCGGTGATCTGGCGAATGGTGCGTCAGCGGCACGACGCGCGGGCCTACGACGTCGTCCGGGTGGGCGTCGACGAGCCGTTCCTGGCCCGGCTGCTCGAGCGGCACGCGCGGGACATCGGCGCGTTCAACCCGGCGGCCGACACGCTGCTGACCCGCGCGGAGAACGCGTTCCTCGTCACGAGCGGCGACGAGGTGGTGGGCGTCGTGCTCTCCCACACGGGAGGGGCGCCGGACGAGCAGCAGGTCGTGCTCGACTACGTCCTGCCGCCGTACCGCGACTTCACGCCCGGGGAGTTCGTCTTCCGTGCCGACGGGCCGTTCGCGCAGATGGGCGCCCGCCGCGTCGTCGCGTCCCAGGCCATGACGGCGTCGGCCGCCTACCTCGCGGCGGTCGGCTTCCGGCCCGAGGGCGACCGCCAGGTGCTGCACCTCGCCGGGGCTGGGCCGACCGGGGCCACCGCCACGGAGCCCCGGGCGCCCGGCGCCTGAAACCCGGCGGCGTCGCCCGCCGCGCCGTCGCTACCATCGGCCCGTGCCTGCACCCACCGGCGCCGACGGCGCCCGACTTCCCCTGCGTGAGGACCTGCGCGGGCTCGAGCCGTACGGCGCGCCGCAGCTCGACGTCCCGGTGGTGCTCAACGTCAATGAGAACCCGTACCCGCCGTCGCCGGCCGTGGTCGAGGAGATCGCTGCCGCCGTCCGGACGGCCGCGGGCGGCCTCAACCGCTACCCGGACCGGGAGTTCGAGGCCCTGCGCGCCGACCTCGCCGCGTACCTGCTCGCGGAGTCGGGCGTCGCGCTCGACGTGCGCCAGGTGTGGGCCGCGAACGGCTCGAACGAGGTCATGCTGCACCTGCTGCAGGCGTTCGGCGGCCCGGGCCGCACGGCCGTGTCCTTCGCGCCGACGTACTCCATGTACCCCGAGTACGCGCGCGACACCGCCACGGCCTGGGTGGTGGGTCGGCGCGCCGAGGACTTCAGCCTGGACCCGGACCACGCCGCGGCGGTGATCGCCGAGCACCAGCCCTCGGTCGTCCTGCTCGCCAGCCCGAACAACCCGACGGGGACGGCGCTGCCGCGCGCCACGGTCGAGGTGGTCCTGGAAGCCGCGGACGCCGTCCCGGGCGGCTGCGTCGTCGTTGTCGACGAGGCGTACGGGGAGTTCCGCCGGGCGGGGACGCCGGCGGCCCTCGAGCTGCTGGCCGAGCACCCGAACCTTGCCGTCAGCCGCACGATGTCGAAGGCGTTCGGCATGGCCGGGGCCAGGATCGGCTACCTCGCCGCGGCCCCGGCGCTGGTCGACGCGCTGCGGGTCGTGCGCCTGCCCTACCACCTCTCGGCGGTGACGCAGGCCGTCGCGCGGGCCGCGCTCGCGCACGCCGGTGAGCTGATGGCGCAGGTCGCAGGGCTGCGCGAGGAGCGCGACGCGACCGTCGCGTGGCTGCGTGCGCAGGGCTGGCGGGTCGCCGACTCGGACGCGAACTTCGTGCTCTTCGGGCGCTTCGACGACCGGCACGCCGTCTGGCAGGGCCTGCTCGACCGCGGCGTGCTCATCCGCGAGGTCGGGCCGCCCGGGTGGCTCCGCGTGTCGATCGGTACGCCGGAGGAGATGGCGGCATTCCGGGAGGCCTTGCTCGCCGTCACCCGGTGAACGGGTGAAACCGGACGGCCCGGGCGGGAACCGCCCCGGCGACCGGCCTCTCGCCACTACGGTCCGGGCATGACCGTGGAGCAGACCACCGCCTTCCGCCCGACACCGGGCATCCTCGTCGCCAAGCCGCGCCGGGACCGCAAGCACCCGCGCCTCGGCGGGTACGTCCTGTATGGCCTCATCGCCCTGGGGGGCGTGGTCGCGGTCGTCTGGGAGGTCGCGACCGGCATGCAGTACGTCGTCCGCTTCTGGGGGGTGCTCGAGCTGCCGGCCGTCGTCATCTACGCGGTCGCGGTCCTCGCCGGCGTCGGCGGCCTGGTGGCCACCTGGCGCAAGCCGCTCGCGCCCTGGTACCAGCCGTGGTCGCTCGTGGAGTTCGCCGAGGAGCCGGGTGGCCTGCGTGTGCTCGCGGGCCGCAACGGCGTCGAGGGCTTCCTCGTCAGGCCGGGCGAGGTGCTGCGAGTCGACGTCGAGGGGCGTCGGCAGGGCAGCGCCAAGGTCTACGAGCTGATCGTCTCGGCCTCGACCGGCGAGCACCGGATGACCGTCGGGTCGCGCCTGCACACGCTCACGATGACGCCGTTGGTCGAGGCCGCCCGGGCGCACGGCATCGACGTCGTCCGGTACGGCGACGCCGGGGAGATCGAGCACCCCGAGCCCCGGGAGGGGTGAGGCGTCCGCACGTGGCCCCGCCCGGACGTGAGAGAGTACGGCCGGTCCCACCTGCGAGGAGGATGAGCGCATGAGCCGCATCGGACGCGTGCAGCGCACGACGTCGGAGTCCGACGTCCTCGTCGAGCTCGACCTCGACGGCTCGGGGCGCACCGAGATCGCCACGGGCGTGCCTTTCTACGACCACATGCTCACCGCGCTGGGCAAGCACTCGCTCATGAACCTGACGGTCCGGGCCAGCGGCGACACGCACATCGACGCGCACCACACCGTCGAGGACGTCGCGATCTGCCTGGGCCAGGCGCTGCGGCAGGCGCTCGGCGACAAGGCCGGCATCTCCCGGTTCGGTGACGCGCTCGTCCCGCTCGACGAGGCACTCGCGCAGGCGGTCGTCGACGTCTCGGGTCGTCCTTACCTGGTGCACCGGGGCGAGCCGGCAGGCCAGGAGTACCACCTCATCGGCGGGCACTTCACCGGCTCGCTGACGCGGCACGTGCTCGAGTCGATCGCGCACCACGCCGGGATCTGCATCCACATGCGCGTGCTGTCCGGTCGCGACCCGCACCACATCGTGGAGGCCCAGTTCAAGGCGCTCGCGCGGGCGCTGCGGGCCGCCGTGGAGCCGGACCCGCGGGTGCAGGGCATCCCCTCCACCAAGGGCGCGCTGTAGCCCATGGGTGAGCTTCCCGCCGCCGCGGTCGTGCTGACCCAGGTCGCGGTGCCCGAGGCCCTCGCGGCCGCGTGCGCGCTGCAGAAGCTCGCGGTGGACGCGGTGCCCACGCCCATCGGCACCCTGGCCTGGTGCCGGGACACGAGCGACGGGGCGCCGACGGTCGTCGCGCGCGCGGTCTCGGCCCTCCTGCCCGCGGTCCCGGTCCTCCTGCTCACCCAGCGTGACGGGCAGATCTCCGCCAGCCGCTGGAGCGGGGGCGCGGAGGGCGAGCAGCTGTCGCCGGGCCTGGTGCTCGACGGCGCACCGGCGGTGGTCGAGCAGCTGCTGCTGGGGCAGGTGTCCGCGGCCGACCAGCCCGGCGTCGTCACCAGTGCCGGGATGTCGCGGTGGCGCGCGACCAGGACGCTCGCTGCCGTCTCCCGCTCGACGCGGAGAGCGGCCCGGGGCACGGGTCGCGCCACCGACGGCCCCTCGGCCTGAGACGTCGCGAGATCGGCCTGGATCGATCGTTACCCTGACCGGGTGAGCTCACCCCACGTCGTCGTCCTCGACTACGGCTTCGGCAACGTCCGCTCCGCCGTGCGTGCGCTCGAGCGCGCCGGTGCCGTCGTGGAGCTCACGGCTGACCACGACGCCGCGGAGAAGGCCGACGGCCTGGTGGTGCCCGGCGTCGGCGCATTCGCGGCCGTGATGGCCGGCCTGCGCGCCGTGCGCGGGGACCAGGTGATCGACCGCCGGCTGGCGGGTGGGCGACCCGTCCTGGGCATCTGCGTCGGCATGCAGGTGATGTTCGAGGCCGGCGTCGAGCACGGGGTGCGCGCGGAGGGCCTGGGGGAGTGGCCCGGGGTGGTCGACCGCCTCGAGGCTCCCGTCGTGCCGCACATGGGCTGGTCGACGATCGAGGCGCCGACAGGCAGCGTGCTCTTCGACGGCCTGGCGGACGAGCGCTTCTACTTCGTGCACTCCTACGCGGCGCGGTCGTTCCCCGAGCTCGGCGGGGGCCGGTTCCACCCGCCGCTCGTGACCTGGTCGCAGCACGGCGGGCCGTTCGTCGCCGCGGTGGAGAACGGGCCCCTGGCCGCGACGCAGTTCCACCCGGAGAAGTCGGGCGACGCCGGCGCCCAGCTGCTGCGCAACTGGCTCCGCACGCTCGGCTAGCCTGCGCAGCGTCCGCAGACCGCCGTCCGATCCCCGTGTCCGGGACCGGCCCCACCCCGACCGTCGCGAGAGAAGGAAGCCCCATGTCCCGTCTGGTCCTGCTGCCCGCCGTCGACGTCGCGGCCGGCCAGGCCGTGCGCCTCGTCCAGGGCGAGGCCGGCTCCGAGACCTCCTACGGCAGCCCGCTGCAGGCCGCGCTGGACTGGCAGGCCGGTGGCGCCGAGTGGATCCACCTCGTGGACCTGGACGCCGCCTTCGGCCGCGGGTCGAACGCCGAGCTCCTCGCCGAGGTCGTCGGCGCGCTGGACGTGCAGGTCGAGATGTCGGGCGGGATCCGCGACGACGCGTCGCTCGAGCGTGCCCTGGCGAGCGGCGCGACCCGGGTCAACCTGGGAACCGCGGCGCTGGAGGACCCGGAGTGGACGGCGTCGGCCATCGCGCGGTTCGGCGACGCGATCGCCGTGGGCCTGGACGTGCGCGGCACCACGCTCGCCGCGCGCGGCTGGACGCGCGAGGGCGGCGACCTGTGGGAGGTCCTGGCCCGGCTCGACGCCGCCGGCTGCGCCCGGTACGTCGTCACGGACGTGACGAAGGACGGCACGCTGCGCGGTCCGAACCTCGACCTGCTCCGCGAGGTGTGCGCGCGCACGCAGGCGCCGGTGGTGGCCTCAGGCGGGATCTCGTCGCTGGACGACCTCGCGGCGCTGCGCGAGCTGGTGCCGCTCGGGGTCGAGGCCGCGATCGTCGGGAAGGCCCTGTACGCCGGCGCGTTCACGCTGCCGCAGGCGCTGGACGTCGCCGGGCGGCCATAGTGCCCGGTCGCGAGCTCCCACCGACGTCGCGCTTCGCCGCCGACGACGGCGCCCCCGACCCGGCGCTGGCGGCCGCCCTCGCGCGACGCGCCGCCG
>AXCX01000639.1 GCA_000767215.1 Actinotalea fermentans ATCC 43279 = JCM 9966 = DSM 3133 | reverse complement strand
CGGGGGGTCGCCGGGCGCCGCGGTCCGGGGTGCCCTCGGCCGCGGTGCCGGGCGTGGTGGCGCTGTCCGTGGTGGCGCTGTCCGTGGTGACGCTGTCCGTGGTGGCGCTGGTCAGGCCTGGTCGGCCGCGCCGCAGCCGCAGCCGCCGCAGCCGCAGCCCGACTGCTCCGTCTGCTCGACGGGCTCGGGCTTGGTGGTGATCGAGACGGGGTTCGTCGCCATCGCGTGCTCCCAGGTCGGTGGTGCACCCGCGCCGCGGGTGGTGTCGGACGCTGCTCCGACCGGGCGGTCGGGCCCGTCTACGGTAACCCGCCCGCCGCGCCGCTCCGCCGAGCAGGCCCGTGACAAAGGCGTCGTCGTCTCGTCGGCGGCCCCCGGCGGACCCCCGTGCGGGTCGAGGCTGGGCTCGAGACCGGCCGCGAAACCCCGGACGCGGTGGGTGCCCAGGCGGTAGTCTCCGGCCGCCGGTCCTCAAGGCGCTGGTCAGGGTGCCCGATGATGACTGGAACGAGCGGCTGCCGCTCGTGCCTCCCGCCCGCGCCCGGCTGAGAGTCCTCGCCGGCCGCACGACTGACGCCCGCCCGCCGCTCACGAAGGAAGACCGATGCGCCCGTCCCGCCTCGCGGCCACCGCCGCCCTGTCCTGTTCCGCCCTGCTCGCGCTCGCGGGCTGCTCCCTCCTCGGGGGTTCCGACGAGCCCGAGCGCGACGACGAGGGCGACATCACCGAGGCGACCGACGCCGACGCCTTCGCGATCCGCGTGGGTGACTGCCTCGAGTCGATGGACTGGGGCCAGGAGGGCTTCAGCACCGTCCCCGTGATCCCGTGCGCCGAGCCGCACGAGTCCGAGATCT
>AXCX01000638.1 GCA_000767215.1 Actinotalea fermentans ATCC 43279 = JCM 9966 = DSM 3133 | reverse complement strand
TGCGTACCCCGGGGACGAGGCCATCGCGTCGCAGGCCGACGAGTACTGCTACGGCGAGTTCGAGGGCTTCGTCGGGGTCACGTGGGAGAACTCGGCGTTCGACTACGGCTACCTGTCGCCCAGCCAGGAGAGCTGGGAGCAGGGCGACGACCGCGAGGTCCTCTGCATGATCATGGACCCGGAGGGTCTGACGACCGGCTCGCTCGCGGGCGTCGCGCGCTGACGCAGACACGACGAAGGGGCCCGGTGGTCATCGACCACCGGGCCCCTTCGTCATGTCAGGCTCCGGTCAGGCGGGCGGCGGGGGCGGCGTCTGCTCCTGCGGCGGGGCCGGGGGAGCAGGGGGCGCGTCCGTCGCGGCTGGCGGGGCGGGCGGCG
>AXCX01000637.1 GCA_000767215.1 Actinotalea fermentans ATCC 43279 = JCM 9966 = DSM 3133 | reverse complement strand
GGCCAGCGCAGCGGGCGCAGCGGCCACGGCCCCGTCGGACGACCCCGCGGCGGCGGCGGACGCGGCGGCCTTCCGGGCCGTCGCCTTGATCGTCGTCTTGGGCGCGGCGGCGGCGACGGGGACCTTCACGGCGGCCGTGCCGTCGAGGACGGCCTGCAGCTCGGCGACCACCGGGTCCACCTCGACGGCGCCCTCGCCGCCCTTGGTCTCGATCGCGGCCAGGAGGGCACGCACGGCGTCGACCATGTGCAGCAGCGCGTCGGCCGAGGTCTGGTCCATCGTGCGCTTGCCGTCGCGCAGCTCGGCCAGCAGGCTCTCGCCGACGTGCGTCAGGCGCTCGAGCTTGCCGAACGCGAGGAAGCCGCTCGTGCCCTTGATCGTGTGGATCGTGCGGAAGATGCTCGCGAGCAGGTCCCGGGAACCGGGCGAGCTCTCCAGCGCCACGAGGTCGGAGTCGAGCTGGTCCAGGTTCTCGTGGCTCTCCACGAGGAACTCGCGGACGATCTCGTCAACGCCCTCCACAACGCCTCCTTGGCACTCTCCCGGTCCTCCGTGACAGCCTCACCATCGGCCCGAGGGGCGCCGATGTGAGCCGTCCGGACGCGTGCGACCGGGCGAAGTGCCGCGACCCGCGGTGCCGCGGGCGCAGGGAGCGCCGTCAGGCCCGGCGCAGGGAGCGCCGTCGGGCCGGGCGCAGGGAGCGCCGTCGGACCCGCCGTCGGGCCGGGCGTCAGGCCTCGGCGCTGGGCTTCGCCGGGGCGGCCGGCTTGGCGGGGCGGGTCGGACGCAGGGCGCGCAGCGAGTCGAGCGCGGCGTCGTCGACCGCGGCGGCCTCCTGGTTCGCCTTGGTCACCGCCTCGAGGATCTCGGCACGGTTGACGCGCACGTGGCGCGGTGCGTCGATGCCGATGCGCACGCCGTCGGAGCGCACGTCGATGACGGTGATGACGATGTCGTCACCGATCACCAGACGTTCGCCGACGCGGCGGCTCAGCACGAGCATGCGGCGAGACTATCCGCTCTGCTGCCCGGCGGCGCCCCGCACACCAGGCGAAGGCGGCCCGGGCGGTTGCCCCGCCCCGCGACCGGCCCTGCGCCCGGCGAGCGGCGTCGCGGTCAGTCCCAGTCGGCGTCGTCGGCGAGGCGCTCGCTGAGCAGGGCCGCCCAGACCAGCGCGGTGGCCGGCAGGCCGTCCACCCAGCCGACCGGCACACCGACGTCGAGCACGACGCC
>AXCX01000636.1 GCA_000767215.1 Actinotalea fermentans ATCC 43279 = JCM 9966 = DSM 3133 | reverse complement strand
CCGTGTGCGTGGCGGTGCGCGTCCCGGTGGGCGGGCGGCTCTCGGCGCGCCTGCCGGGCCGGGCGCTCACGCGTCCCCCAGCCGGCGCATCGCGACGGGCAGGTCCTCGAGGGCGCCGATGGTGAGCACCGTCAGCTCGGCGACGGACCGGCGGGAGGGCTCGGCACCGCTCTCGCAGCGGACGGCGACCCCGGCGACCTCGATCGGCAGTCGCGCGGACGCCGCCCGCAGCCGCGTGACGCTCGTCCCCGAACCGACGACGAGCATGGCGATCGAGGCGCCGGGGGCCGCCGTCGCCAGGGAGCCGGCGAGCGCGACGACGTCCGTGCGGCGCGCCGATGGCTGGACGCGCGTCAGGTCGTCCAGGAGCCGGCCGGCCGTCCTGGTCTGGAGGGTGCCCGACTGGGTCAGGACGGTGAGGTCGCGCTCCTCGCGGAACGCGTGCAGGCCGAGCGAGCCGGCGACGCAGACGGCGAGCTCGAACTCGTCCTCGTCGGATCCGTAGTCGGCGACGTGCGTGGACAGGCCCACGGCCAGGTGGGACCGCCGCGTCTCCTCGTACTGGCGGACCATGAGCTGCCCGGTCCGGGCCGTGGACTTCCAGTGCACGTGCCGCCGGTCGTCGCCGACGACGTACTCGCGCAGCGCGTGGAAGGACACGTCCGACGGCGACAGGTCGCGGCTGGGGCGCCCCTCGAGGTCCTTGAAGAACCCGGCGGAGGTGCCGGCCAGCGACACGGTCCGGGGGTGCACGAACAGGTCGATGGGGTCGGTCCAGCGCACCTCGCGCCGCGCCACGCCCAGCGGGTCGGCGCGCACCGAGCGCACCGGCCCGACGGCGATCACCGCGCGTCGGGAGGTGGGCACGGCGAACAGGTCCTCGTGGGTGGCGCCCGGCCCGAGCCGCGGGAGGGCGAACGTCGCGAGGTTGGCCCCGACGGGGAGCTCGATCTCGGCGGGCAGCGTGCCGCGGGCCGACGTGTTGGCCACCTCGACGCGGCCGACGGCGCGCTCTCCCACGACCACGCGGCGGTGCGCCAGCTCGAGCCGCACGGCGTACGGGGACCGGCCGACGAGGAACACGCCCGCGACCACGACGACGGCGGCCACGCCGACGGCGACCACCCGCAGCTCGTCCCAGCCGTACCGGCCACCGGCCCACCAGGACGCGCCTGCCACCGCGAGGAGCAGCACGCCCAGCCCGCCGACGGCGAGCCCGCCCGGCCGCCAGCCCC
>AXCX01000635.1 GCA_000767215.1 Actinotalea fermentans ATCC 43279 = JCM 9966 = DSM 3133 | reverse complement strand
CCGGCGCCGGGAGCACCCACGAGCCGGTGGCAGGCAGCGCGACCTCGGCCGTGAGCAGGTCGACCCGCGCGCGGGTCGTCCGCGGCGTCGGGAGGGGTCGGGTCGGGGCGATCGCCTGGGCGCTCATGACACCCGCCCCGCGGCGGCGAGCTCCGGTCGCCGCGCGCCGTAGCGGCTCACCGCGAGGCCCAGGACGGCGGCGCCCGTCGCGACGTAGAAGCCGCGGAGGGCGGGCGTGTCCGACCCGGCGAGCACGCCGTGGGCCCAGACCAGCGCGAACACCGTCAGGGCCACCCGGTGCACGGGCAGCCACACGCGGCCGATCCGTCCCGCCCAGCGCGCGGTCACGCCGGTGATCAGCCCGGCCCACACGGCCAGGACGCCGAGGGTGACGGGCACCGGGCGGTACACGGACGCCATCGGGAGCAGGACGCCGCGCCAGCCCACCTGCGCCCACGGGTCCGTGGCGAGGACCACGACGTGCAGCACGGTGAACGCGAGCGTGAACGTGGCGAGCGAGGCGTGCAGGACCATCCGTGTGGCCGGCGTCGGGCGCTGCAGGTGGCGCGCCCACGGGTGCGCCAGCACGAGCCCGGTGGTGACCAGGGCGAGCAGCAGCACGTAGGAAGTCACGCCCGACGCGCGGGCCAGCACCCACGGCACGGCGTCGACGCCGCTCACGGTGTCCAGCACCACGCGG
>AXCX01000634.1 GCA_000767215.1 Actinotalea fermentans ATCC 43279 = JCM 9966 = DSM 3133 | reverse complement strand
GCGCCCGCCGCGACGACCGCGAGCACGGCGCCCAGCGGTCCCAGCCGGCCGCGCCCGACGCGCGGGTCGGCGCGCAGCGCGAGGGTCTCACTCATCGTTCCTCCAGGTCACGTGCTCGGCGAAGCTCTCCGTCATGCCCACCGCGCCGTCGCGGTGCACCCACGCGGCGGCGAGCCGCGCGTCGTCCGCCGCCTGCCGCACGCGGTCGGCGCCGGCCAGGAAGAGGGACTTGGTCCACACCTCGGCCCACGCGGGGTCCGGGCCGAGCACGGTCACCGCAGCGAGCCCGTCGCCGCCGGGCCCGCCGGTCCGCGGGTCGACCAGGTGGTGCACCGGCCGCCCCTGCGCGAGCCACGAGTGCCGGTGCACCGACGACGTCGCGCAGGCCGTGTCGCGCAGGCCGAGGACGAGCAGCGGGGTCTCCGCGCCGGACGGGTCCTCCACGCCGATGCGCCAGTCCCCGGTGGGGCCGTCGCCGACGACGACGAGGTCGCCGCCCGCGTCGACCAGGGCGCCGCGACCGGCGTCGCGCAGGGCG
>AXCX01000633.1 GCA_000767215.1 Actinotalea fermentans ATCC 43279 = JCM 9966 = DSM 3133 | reverse complement strand
CGCGGAACCCGGCGGCCGCGGCCGGCGTCGTCGCCGCGGGGTGCTCGAGCCTGCCGGACCAGCCCGCGACGCGCGCGTGGCTGCTGGCGGCCCGTGGCTTCGCCCGGCTGCCCGACCGTGGTGCGTGGTTCAACCAGCGGCTCGTCGACCTGGCGCTGCCCCCGGAGGCCGGCGCCGCGCTCGCCGAGGGTGGCTACGCGCTCGACGTCATGGTCGACCTGCTGACGGCCATCCAGCGCGTCGACCCGCTCGACGACCTGGCCCGGACCCGGTGCCCGGTGTGGCTGGTCAACGGGCAGTGGGACCACTTCCGGATGCAGGAGCGCCGCCTCCTGGCCGCGGCGCCCGACGCGCGGCTCGTCGTCGTGCGCGGCGCGACGCACCTGGTCAGCCTGGTCCGTCCGGTGGCCTTCACGCGGGTGCTGCTCGAGGCGCTCGCGGAGGTCGACGCGCGCGAGTCAGGCGCTGCGGCGTAGCTCCCACGCGCGCACGCCGCCCGCGAGCGCGGCGGAGTCGGGCACGATCACGACGTCGTCGCCCAGCAGGGCGAGCGCGCGCGGCGTGATCCGGCGCGCGTTCCCACCGCCGAGGTAGAGGCGGTCCCAGCGGATCACGGGCCGCAGGCCGGCGACCGCCTCGCGGACGCGGCGCGACCACACGCCGTCGCCGAGCCGCCGTCGGGCGTGCGCGCCGAGCCAGTCGTCGTAGGTCGTGCCCCGGCGCACCGGCGCGTGCGAGAGCTCCAGGTGCGGGGCGAGCGTGCCGCCGTCGAACAGCGCCGAGCCCAGCCCGGTGCCCAGGGTGAGGACGAGCTCGACGCCCGTGCCCGCGACCACGCCGGCGCCGTGCACCTCCGCGTCGTTGAGGACGAGCACCGGGTAGCCGAGCGCGGCGGCGAGGTCGGCGGCGACGTCGCGGTCCGCCCAGGCCGCGACGAGGTCCTCCCGGGGTGCGCTGCGCGGGCCGCCGACGGTCACGTAGTGCGGCGTCGCGACGACGACGCCGTGCCGGATCATCCCGGGCATCCCGACGGTCCCGCGGTCGGCCGGCGGCAGCTGCGCGGCAAGGTCCGCGATGGTCGCGGCGAGGCGCTCGGGGGGCAGGGGGTACGGCGTCGGGACGCGGACCGGCTGCGCGTGCATGGTGCCCGCCGCGTCGAGCACGGTGGCGCGGATGCTCCCGCCGCCGCAGTCGACGGCGAGGGTGCGCAGCTCGGGCATGACGCCGCCCCTAGGCCGCCGCCGGGGAGCGCA
>AXCX01000632.1 GCA_000767215.1 Actinotalea fermentans ATCC 43279 = JCM 9966 = DSM 3133 | reverse complement strand
CGTGGGGCGCGGAGCGGGCGCGGCGTCGGCACGGAAGGCCTCGTCCCGCGCGGCGCGCTCGGCGGGCGAGAGCTCGTCGTCGGCCAAGCCGGTGCGGGCGACGGGCGCGAGGACCGCCGTCGCGAGGAAGCCGGCGGCGGAGGTGAGCAGGACGGCCGTCGCGGCGGTCGGCACGGTGGCGAGGATGTTCGAGGGGTCCGCGGCGTAGGTGGCCTCGTACGCGCCGGCCAGCGCGCCCGCGCCGAGCAGCATCGACCACAGCGCGATCCGCCGGCGGGTGGTCGCGGTGACGGCAACGCACGCCAGGACCACGAGCACGACGGCGACCGCGCGGCCGCTCCGCGCGTCGGGCAGGATCGCGGCCCGGGCGACGTAGCCGAGGCCCGCCGCCGCGAGCCCCACGAGGAAGCCGCCGACACGCGCGAGAGGGCTGCGGTCCGGGACCAGGCCGAGGACGCCGCCGAGCGCCGCGCCGAGCAGCGCGACCCCCTGCACCTCGGCGCCCAGCGTGGTGGACAGGAGCACGATGGCGCCGGCCGCGAGGGCGAGCGCGGTGCCGGCAAGGACGACTCTGGTCATGACCACCTCGTTGTGGGTGTTGCGGGTCGGGGCTGTCGCGGGTCGCCGCGGGAGCTGCGGGTCGCGGGTGTCGCGGGTGTTGCTGCGAGGGCTGGGGGAGCTCGGCCCGCGGCGGGTGTCGCGGGGTTCTGGGCGTCGCGGTTCTGGGTGTCGCGGCAGGGGCAGGTGCTCGGCCCTGACGCCGCGCAGTGGGACGTCTTTCGCGAACTGCTTTCCGTGGCAACTACTTCTGAAACATCTCTCCCCGTCGGCGCACCGTGTGGAGCGGGGTCCTGGAGTCGGCGCACCGTGGAGCGGGGTCCTGGAGCCGGCGCTTCCCGGTGCCCATGGGGGCGGGGAGTGTGGTTGGACGTGAACGCGTTCGGTCGCCGAGGCCCTCTGACCTGCGACGACGCTGCCGCAGGCGGGCTCGGAGGAGGTGAGTTCTACCAGCGCGCACAGTTACCCGGAAGGTCAGTACTAGGTACTTAGGTCCGGTCAAGACCGTTTGTTATCGAATCGTGACCTGGGTGGGTCGCCGGGTGTTGCCCCCGCCCCCCACGCCGTCGGTCCGTTCCCGCGGACGTGCGGAGGATCCGTCGTGCTTTCCGCGACGAATCCTCCGCAGAACCGGGGTCGGAGTCCGCGCCGGCCGCGACGTGGACGGTTCGCCGCGCTTTCCGCGGGGACCCTTCCACGGAGTCGTGGGGCCCCG
>AXCX01000631.1 GCA_000767215.1 Actinotalea fermentans ATCC 43279 = JCM 9966 = DSM 3133 | reverse complement strand
GCGTTTCGCTAATACGTGACCGGTGCTTCCACCCCGGTTGCGCGGGTTCTGGATTGTAATCGCATCGGTCACGATGCGGCTTGTTCCTCGGCTTTTTTTCGGCGCAGCGACTCGCCTTTCATCGTCAGTCGGTAGGCGTTGTGCACCAGGCGGTCGAGGATGGCATCGGCCAGGGTCGGGTCGTTGATCCAGCCGTGCCAGTGCTCGATGGGCAGTTGGCTCGTCAGGATGGTGGAGCGGCTGCCAGCGCGGTCGTCGATCACCTCCAGCAGGTCATGCCGGGCTCCTTCCTCCAGCGGGGCTAGCGCCCAGTCGTCCAGCACCAGGACGTCGACCTTTGCCAGCTGTTGCAGGGTACGGCCGAAGCTGCCGTCGCCATGAGCGATGCGCAGTTGTTCCAGCAGGCGCGGGGTGCGCAGG
>AXCX01000065.1 GCA_000767215.1 Actinotalea fermentans ATCC 43279 = JCM 9966 = DSM 3133 | reverse complement strand
CCGGGCCCGCCGGCTCGCGGGCTGGGAGCTCCTCGAGCCGCTGTTCCGCTCCTTCGAGGTGGCCGGGCCCGGCGCGCCGGCCCGCATGCCGCTGCCCGACGGGCGTCTCGTGTCCGCCCCGCTCGGGCGGGAGCTCATGGTGCACCAGGCCCAGGTGGTCGCGGCCGCCGCGCGCGGGCATCGCACCTTCCTGCTCGCCGACGAGCCGGGCCTGGGCAAGACGGCGCAGGCGCTGCTGGCCGCGCAGGCCGCCAACGCGTTCCCGCTGCTCGCCGTCGTGCCGAACGTCGTGAAGACCAACTGGGCGCACGAGGTGGGCATGTGGACGCCGCTGCGGCGGGCCACCGTCGTGCACGGGGACGGCGACCGCGTGGACGCGTTCGCGGACGTCGTCATCGTGAACTACGAGATCCTCGACCGGCACGTGGGCTGGTTGGGCGACCACGGGTTCCGCGGCATGGTGGTCGACGAGGCGCACTTCATCAAGAACAAGGCGTCCCAGCGCTCGCAGAACGTGCTCGCGCTCGCGGAACGGCTCCGCACCCGGACCGCGCGCCCGCTGATGATGGCGCTCACGGGCACCCCGCTCATCAATGACATCGAGGACTTCCGGGCGATCTGGCAGTTCCTCGGCTGGATCGACGACGAGAAGCCGCTCGGCGCGCTCATGACGGCGCTCGAGGAGACCGGGCTGACGCCCGCGGATCCCGGGTTCTCCGCCGCTGCGCGCAGCTCGGTGATCGACATGGGCATCGTGCGTCGGCGCAAGGTCGACGTCGCGGCCGACATCCCCGCGCGCCGGGTCGCGGACCTGCCGGTGGAGCTCGACGGCGCCATCGGGCGCTCGATCCGGGCGTCGGAGGAGGCGCTCGCGCGTCGGCTGGTGGGCCGCTACCGGGCGGCCCTGGCGGCACGGCCGGACGGCGCGGACGTCGTCGGGATCGACCTGCAGCTCGCGCGGCGCGTGGCGGCGGCCGAGCTCAAGGACTCCAGCGACAAGAAGACGGGCGACAACGTCTTCACGATGGTGCGTCGCATCGGCCAGGCCAAGGCCGGCCTGGCCGCGGACTACGCCGCCCAGCTCGCGCGCAACGTGGGCAAGGTCGTGTTCTTCGCCAAGCACGTCGACGTGATGGACGCGGCCGAGCAGACGTTCGCGGAGCGGGGGATCGGCTACACGTCGATCCGCGGCGACCAGACGCCCAAGGCGCGCGAGAAGGCCATCGCGGCGTTCACGAAGGACCCCGAGGTCCAGATCGTGGTGTGCTCGCTGCTCGCCGCGGGCGTGGGGCTGAACCTGCAGGTGGCCTCGAACCTGGTGCTCGCCGAGCTGTCCTGGACGGACGCCGAGCAGACGCAGGCGATCGACCGCGTCCACCGCATCGGGCAGTCGGAGCCGGTCACCGCGTGGCGGATCATCGCAGCGCAGACGATCGACTCGAAGATCGCCGAGCTCATCGACGCGAAGTCGGGCCTGGCCGCCCGGGCGCTCGACGGCGCGGCGGCCGAGGAGGAGGGGTCGGCGTCGACGGACGTGCAGCTCGAGGCCCTGGTCTCGCTGCTCACGGAGGCCCTCGCCGCCGACGCCCGCGGGTGAGGGGCTCCAGGTTGCGCCTGCACCGGGATGGGTGGCGCCCGCGCTAGTACGGCAGGCGGAGGCAATACCCAGGGCGGACGGCCTCGAGGATGCGGCGGCTCGTCTGCTCCAGCTGTGCGAGGTCCGCGGTCGGCAGGCCGCCGACGACGAGTCGTCGCACCTCGCGCAGATGCTCGGGTGCGGCGCCACGGACCGCGTCGAGGCCCGTGGCGGTGAGCTCGGCGCGCATCCCGCGCCCGTCGTCGAGGTCGGCGACGCGCCGCAGCCAGCCGCGCTGCTCGAGGCGGCCGACGACACGGGACACGTGGGACTGGCTGATGGCAAGGGCCTCCGCGAGGACCGCCAGCTGCGCTGCCTGCCGAGGGGCGGTCGCGAGCCACGCGAGGGCCCGGAACTCCACGAGGCGCATGCCCGCGTCCTGGCGGAGCTGGACGTCCAGGGCTGCCGGAAGTGCGGTGAGCACAGCGGCGAGCGCCCCCCAGGTCGTCGCCTCAGACGCCGTCATGCGCCACCGCCGGGTCCGCGCCAGGTCGCCATCGTCGTCCGCGGGGCCGTCATGGCCGCCCTGCAGGTTGGCGCCGTCACGTCCGGGGGCGTCGCCGTCGTCTGCGGGGTCGTCACCGTCGTCGAGCCAGAGGTGGCGGGCGCGCTTCCGTTCGCGCGCTGCGCGAGTCGCGTCCCTGAGCTCCGCCCAGCCCTGCCGAGCCCGCTCCAGGCGCCACAGCTCGGCGTCGTCCTCCGCCGTGATCGCCTCGGACCCGTCCTCGACCTGGCCCCGCTCGGCTCCCGCCACGTCCTCCTCGGCTCCCACCACGCCCTCCCGCATCGGGCCTCCGCCGGCCCGACGCGGCGCCGCACGGATCCTCCCTTCGCGCACGGGATGCCGCGCGTCGGTGCTGTGGCGGCTGTGGGCGCTGCCGCCCGGCGATCCGTTGTGCGTTTGACCGGCTCAGCGATCCGCTGTGGGTTCGCGCGGTGGTGCGGCAGACGGCCGGGGAGGTTTCTCGGAACTGCTTTCCGCAGCAACTACTTCTGAGAAGCGTTCCCGCTCCTCGCGTGCCCCGTGCTCCTTGCGTGCCCGTGCGTCTTGCGTGCCCCGTGCGTCGTGTGTGCCCCGTGCTCCTTGCGTCCCCCGCTTGCAGGGCCTCAGTCGCTGACCCGCCGGCCGTGAGCGGGGCAGCTGGACCGCGCCGGTTGCAGGTTCGAGTCGTTGTTGGTGCCGGTGCGACGGCCGCGGCGGGGGGACTGTTCTCAGAACTGCTTTCCGCGGCAACTACTTCTCGGAAGTGTCCCCGCCTCCGCGAGCCGTCGCGCGAGAACACGGCCTCCGTGAGCGGTGCGACTTCTGGGATGGGCGCGGGGACGGAGCGCGGGATGGGCGCGGGGACGGAGCGCGGGATGGGCGCGGGGACGGAGCGCGGGATGGGCGCGGGGACGGGGGCGGGGACGGCAGGCGCGGAGATTGGCGGGTTGATGATCAACGGTGCGAGCATCCCCGCATGACGACATGGGGGCAGTTCGCCGAGTCCGCACCTGAGGTCGCCGAGGCGGCGCGAGCGCTGCTGACGGTGCCCGGGCAGGGGTTCGGCTACCTCGCGACCGTCGGCGCGAACGGGGCGCCGCGGATCCACCCGATCATGCCCGTCTGGGCCTCCGGCTCGCTGTTCGCCTTCATCGAGCCGTCCCCGAAGCTGCGTGACCTCGAGCGCGACGGGCGGTACGCCCTGCACTCGACCGGCTCGGAGGACGTCGACGACGAGCTCATGGTCGCCGGGCACGCCGTCGTGCGCGACGAGGCCGCGCTGCGCGAGGCCGCCGTGGCCGCGTGCCCGTTCACGCCGGGTGCGCAGACGCCGCTCGTGGAGCTCCTGCTCGACCGCGTGATGTGGGCGCACTACGAGCCGCGCGGGGTGTTCCCGCCGCAGTACCGCGTGTGGCGCGCGCCGGAGCCGGCCGCCGTGCCCGACGCCGGCTGACCGCAGGACTTACACGTTTCGGGCCCTCCGCGGCGCCCCTCCTTCCCGCTTGCATGGCTGGTCGTGCCAGGCCGACGAGCGCCCGTCGCGCCCGCCGACGACTGCCTGCGCGCTGAAGGAGTGGTCATGAGAACAGCACGACGCCGTCGACCGCGCCTCGCCGGGGCGATCACCGGGCTGGCGCTCCTCGCCGGGACGCTCGCGGCCGGTCCGATGGCCAGCGCCATCGGCACGGCCGGCGCGGCGCCCGCCGCACCCGTCGCGGCCGCGGCCGCCGTCGGCACGGGGACCGGGTACCTGCACACCGACGGCGCCCGCATCCTCGACGCCACCGGCGCCGAGGTCCGGCTCACCGGCATCAACTGGTTCGGCATGGAGACGGACAACAAGACCTTCCACGGCCTGTGGTCCGCCGTGCCGTGGCGGGACCAGCTCGCCCACATGGCCGAGCTCGGCTTCAACACGCTGCGCGTCCCGTTCGCGGGCGACGCGCTGCGGCCGGGGGCCCAGGCGACCAGCATCAACAGCTCGGTGAACCCCGACCTGCTGGGCCTGAGCCCGCTCGAGATCCTCGACAAGGTCATCGCGCAGGCCGGCGACCTGGGCATGCGCGTCATCCTCGACCGTCACCGCCCGTCCGCCGCCGGCCAGACGCCCCTCTGGTACACCCCCACGGTGTCCGAGGCCAGCATGATCGCCGACTGGCAGCTGCTCGCCGAGCGCTACGCGGACAACCCGACGGTGGTCGGTGCGGACCTGTTCAACGAGCCGCACGCCGAGGGCACCGATCCCGCAGCGACCGGCGCCTGCTGGGGCTGCGGCGACCCCGCCCGCGACTGGCGGCTCGCCGCCGAGCGGATCGGCAACGCCATTCACCAGGTCAACCCCGACTGGCTGATCGTCGTCGAAGGCGTGAGCTGCCTGTCGGGCGGTACCGCCAACTCGTGGGACGACATCCCGGACGACCCGATGGGCTGCACCTGGTGGGGCGGGAACCTCGCCGGGGCGCGCGAAGACCCGGTGCGCCTGCAGCACGCGAACCGGCTGGTCTACTCCGCGCACGACTACGGCCTGTCCGTCTACGACCGCCAGCCGTGGTTCGACACGTCCCGCAACCCCGACTTCCCGGCGAACCTGCCGGACGTGTGGGAGCACTTCTGGGGCTACCTGCAGACCGACGACATCGCCCCCGTTCTCGTGGGGGAGTTCGGCAGCACGCTCGCCGACCCGCAGGACGCCCAGTGGCTCGCCGCGCTCATGGACTACATGGACACCAAGGGCACGTCGTTCACGTACTGGTCGTGGAACCCGAACTCCGGCGACACCGGCGGCATCGTCGGCGACGACTGGCAGACCGTGAACCAGCGCAAGTACGCGATCCTGGCCGACTCCCTCGTGCCGCCGCAGCCCCGGCCGTACGACCCCGGTGACCCCGGCGACCCCGGCGACCCCGGGGACCCGGGCGACCCCGGCGACCCGGGCGAGCCCGACCCCGTCGGGACCTGCAGTGCCGACGTCACGATCGCGAACGCGTGGCCCGGCGGCTACCAGGGCGCGGTGACCGTGACCAACGACGGCGGGGCCGCCGTCTCACCATGGACGCTGAGCTTCTCGGTGCCCGACGGCGTCACGATCGGCAACGGCTGGAACGGCACCTTCGCGCAGTCCGGCCGCACGGTGACGGTCTCCGCGCCGGCGTGGTCGCCGTCGTTGGCCCCGGGCGCGTCCGTCACGGTCGGCTTCGTCGCGAACGGCCCGTCGTCACCGGCGCCGAGCGCGGTCGCCCTGGGAGGCGTGGCCTGCGGCTGAGCGCTGCCGCCGGTCCCCCCGGCGGGGCGTCGACAGCCCGGTCGGCGCCCCGTCGGGCCCGGCATTTCCTCATCACGGCGCCCTCGTGAGCCGATAAGGAAGGTGAGCGACGACAAGGCAAACCCGCCGCGAGGCGGGGACGCAAAGCCACGGGGCCCTCGAGGTCAGCCGGGCCGCCGAACAAGGGATGGACCTGTGACCATCGTGCCCGCGAGTCACGAGAGCACCTCCTTGGTGCCCGGGGGCTCGCGATGAGCCGCCCGGAGGTCACGCACCCCAAGTTCCGGATGTGGCTGCCGCCCGACGGCGTCGTCCGCCTCGTCTGGTCCCCGCCCGTCCCCTCGGGCCTGGAGGACGCCGTCGCGACGATCGAGGCGATGACCGAGGTCACGGGTGGTCGCCCCGCCCCGCTCATGGTCGACGTCCGGCAGGCCGGCCCGCAGGACCGCGCCGGGCGCCTGGAGTTCATCCGGCGCCACGAGGTGGTGACCGCCGTCGGCATCGTCGTCGGGAACCCGCTCAGCCGGATGATGGGCAACTTCTTCATGAACGTGAACCGGCCCAAGGCGCCGACCCGGCTCTTCGACGACGAGGACGCCGCGGTCGCCTGGCTCACGGGGTACCTGGGGTGACTCCGCCGCAGGAGCCTGGAGGCCCTGCGAGCCCTCCGGACCTGGAGCGCCGACTCGAAGAGGTCGTCAGCGTGATCCAGGAGCTCGCGGCGCTGAGGTTCGACGCGCGCGCGACCGTCGGCCCGGACGGCGACATCGTCGACGCGGTCGCCGCCGGCGTGAACTCGCTCGGCGAGGAGCTCGCGGCGTCGTTCGAGGAGGTCGAGCGCCGCGTCGCCGATCGCACCGCCGAGCTCGCGGCCGCCACGCGGGAGCTCCGTCACCGGGCCCTGCACGACGACCTCACGGGGCTGTCCAACCGCGCGGCGTTCTGGGACCGCCTGGACCACCGCATGCACCTGGCGAGCAACCGCTCCGCCGGCTTCGCCGTGCTCTTCCTCGACCTCGACGACTTCAAGCGGGTCAACGACACCTACGGCCACGCCGCGGGCGACGAGCTCCTCGTCACGGTCGCCGACCGCATCAGCGCGGCCCTGCGGGCGGGCGACACCGCCGCGCGCGTGGGCGGGGACGAGTTCCTCGTCCTGCTCGACGACGTCGCGACCGCCGAGGCGGCGCTCGCCGTCGCGCACCGCATCTCCGAGACGCTCCGGGCGCCCTACGAGCTCGACGGGCACAGCTACACGATCACGGCCAGCGTCGGCGTCGCCGTGGCACTCGACGGCCTGCCGACCGTCGACGCGATGGTCGCCGCAGCCGACGCCGCGATGTACGACGCGAAGCGCCGGGGCCAGGGCCTGTGTGTGCTCTACGGCAGGGACCGCCACGGCCAGGTCGGCCCCGCCGACCGGGTCACCTGGCCCGGACGCTGAGCCGCTCGAGCAGCAGCAGCGCGGCCTCGGTGACGCGGGCCCGGTCGTGCGTCACGGCGAAGTCGAACCACACGCCGGAACCGCTCTCCGCGGCGGGCCCACCCGGCGCACCGTCGGGCCGGATGCGCGCGATCAGCGCGATCGCCTCGTGGGCCCCCAGCACGACGACGGTCCACTCGCGCGCGAGGTCGTCGTCGGGCGCGATCGACGCGCCACGGACCCCCGGGGACGGCGTGCCCGCCATGCCGTGTCCCAGCACGCCCACGAGCGGCAGGTCACGGGCGAGGGTCGAGTACCGCCGCGCCGTCGGGCGGCCGAAGTTGCGCACGTCCTGGAACGCGCTGAGCAGCACCGGGGGGACCCGCGACTGGACCGCGGCGAGCTCGAGCCCGCGCGAGACCGACAGCAGCAGCTCCTTCGGGCCGGCCTGCGTCTCGTCCGGGCGCAGCAGCTCGAACGGCGTGCGTGGCGCCCGGCCGAGGCGGGGCAGCGACGCACGGACCCGCAGTGCGCGGCCGTCGGCGGGGCGCGGGGCGGGGTCCGGTCGCCCCCACAGCCAGCCCTGGCCCAGCGTCGCGCCGAGCACGACCGCGCGGGTGCGGTCCCCGGCGGTCTCGACGCCTTCCGCGACGACGTCGCGCCCGAACTCCTCGGCGTAGGCGCGGACCGCGTGGGCGACGGTGATCGTCGCCGGGTCGTCGACGGTCCGCAGCAGCCGGAGGTCCAGCTTGACCACCTCGGGCCGCAGCAGGGGCACGAAGGCGAGCGAGGCGGGCTCCGCCCCGACGTCGTCCAGCGCGACGGCGCAGCCCGTCTCGCGGATGCGCTCGGCGGCGTCGATGATCGCCGCGGGATCGGTGGCGAGGGCGCGCTCGGTGAACTCCACGACCAGGCGCAGCCCGTCCGGCCGGGACGCCAGCACCCCGAGCACCTCGTCGAGGGCCACCGACAGCGTGGTCGGCTCGAGGTTCACGAAGAGCAGCGGTTCCGGCCCGGCGAGGCTCGAGCCCGCGTGCGTCAGGTGCCGGCGCAGAGCGGCGACGTCGAGCTCGGCCGAGCGGCCGGCCTCGCGCGCGGCCGCGATGAGCGCGAGCGGGGACTCGAAGGGCGTACCCGCGGGGCCCCGCAGGAGAGCCTCGTGCGCGACCGCCTCGCCCGTGCGCAGGTCGACCACCGGCTGCAGGACGCTCCGGAGGGCATCGGCACCCAGGGTGACGACGGCCGCCTCCTCGGCGTCCCGCGGGTCGGCGCACGGCGCGTCGTCCCTCGGCCGGGCCGGCGCCGGGACGACGCCGGGCGCCGACACGTGGGCTCTGGGCACAGGCGATTCCTTCTGGCAAGACGCGGGCGGCGGGGTGTCGCACCGTTCCGATCGGCCATGGGCCGACCGGGATGAGCCGTCCGAACCTAGCGCTCGGGATGCGCGCCGGCGGATCGCGCCTACCGTCGAGGACATGCCCACCTACTCCGTGAACGATGCGGCCGTCCGTCAGGCCCGCCGCCTGATCGACGACGGCACGTACGACACCACGACCGAGTGGTCCGAGGCGGCCCCGAGCGCCGACGAGGAGAACCGCGTCGTCGAGCGGGACGGCTACGACGGGTTCGGCGCGTGGCACCTGGCCGTCGACCCCGAGGCGTCGGAGGACACCAAGGGCCGCTACGCCTTCCCCTACGGGGACTTCCGGCGCGTGAACCGCGCGGCGCTCATCCACGCCAAGCAACGCGCGGCCCAGAACGGGCACGACGCGATCGAGAGCGCGGCGGACCGCTTGCTCGAGCGACTGGACGAGGTCTCCGGCGCGTCGTCCTGACCCCGGCTGCGTCAGGGCCCGTCGGGGCCCGTCAGGCCCGGTCGGGCGCGACCGGCGTCAGCCGGGCTCGACCTCCGCGACTCGCCCGCCCTCGACGTGCCACCGGCGGGTGAGGCGCACGGTCTCCAGCATCCGGCGGTCGTGCGTGACCAGCAGGATCGTGCCGTCGAAGGACTCCAGCGCCGCCTCGAGCTGCTCGATCGCCGGCAGGTCGAGGTGGTTCGTCGGCTCGTCCAGGACCAGCAGGTTCACCCCGCGCGCCTGCAGCAGCGCGAGCGCCGCCCGGGTACGCTCGCCAGGAGACAACGACGAGGCCGGTCGCCCCACCTGGTGCGCGCCCAGGCCGAACTTGGCGAGCAGGGTGCGCACGTCCGCCGTCGGCCAGTCGGGCACCTGCAGCCCGAACGCGGCGGCGACCGGCTCGTCGCCCTCGAACGCGGCGCGCGCCTGGTCCACCTCGCCGATGAGGACCCCCGAGCCCAGCGACGCGCTCCCCGCCGACGGCGCCACCCGGCCCAGCAGGAGGGCGAGCAGCGTGGACTTGCCCGCGCCGTTCGGGCCGGTCACCGCGACGCGGTCCTGCCAGTCGAGCTGCAGGTCCACCGGGCCCAGCGTGAAGCCGCCGCGCCGCACGACCGCGCCCGCCGCCGTCGCGACCACCGCGCCCGAGCGCGGCGCTGCCTGGATCGACATCTGCAGCTGCCACTCCTTGCGCGGCTCCTCGACCGCCTGCGCCTCCAAGCGGGCCAGCGCCCGGTCGGACTGCCGGGCCTTCGCCGCCTGCTTCTCCGAGGTCTCGCCGCGGTGGTGCTTGACGTGCTTGTCGTTGTCGGAGGCCTTCCGGCGCGCGTTGCGCACGCCCTTCGCCATCCACGCGCGCTGCATCCGTGCCCGGGCCGCCAGCGCGTCGCGCCGGGCCGCGAACTCCTCGAACGCCTCGCGTGCACGGCGCCGCGTGATCGAGCGTTCCTCCAGGTAGGCGTCGTACGAGCCGCCGTACACGAGCACCCGCTGCAGGCTCCGGTCGATCTCGACGACGGTCGTCACGGTCCGGCTGAGGAACTCCCGGTCGTGGCTGACGACGACGATCGGGGCGGTCGCCTGCGCCACGAACTCCTCGAGCAGGTCCAGGCCGTGGGCGTCGAGGTCGTTCGTCGGCTCGTCGAGCAGGTACAGGTCCAGGCGCGAGAGCAGCAGCACCGCGAGCCCGACCCGCGCCGCCTCCCCGCCGGACAGGGCCGTCATCGGCAGGTCGAGGTCGACGGTCAGCCCGAGGTCGGCGGCGATCGCGTCGCGCCGGGCCTCGAAGTCCGCCCCGCCCAGGCGCAGCCAGCGCTCGAGGGCATCGGAGTACGCCTCGGCCGCGGCGTCATGATCCCCGCCCGGCGGCTCGGCGAGGGCGTGCGCGGCGTCGTCCATCGCGGCCTGCGCGGCGGCGACGCCCGTCCGCCGCTCCAGGTGCGCGGCCACCGACTCGTCGGGGCGGCGCTCGATCTCCTGCGCGAGGAACCCGAGCTCGGCGTCGGGTGGGGAGACGGTCACGCTGCCCGCCTCCGGCGCCAGCAGCCCTGCGAGCACGCGCAGCAGCGTGGACTTCCCGGCCCCGTTCGGCCCGACCAGCCCGACGACGTCGCCCGGCGCCACCACGAGGTCGACGCCGGAGAAGAGGGTTCGGTCACCGAAAGCGGCGCTCACGCCCTTGGCCTGCACGGTCGCCGTCATGGGTCGATTCTCCCGTGCCCGACGGGCGTCACGCGCCGGCGCGGTGGGCGCGGACCTTCGCACGGTTGCCGCAGACCTCCATCGAGCACCAGCGGCGCGCGCCCGCGCGGGTGGTGTCGACGAGCAGGAGGCCGCAGTTCTCCGCGGCGCAGACCCGGATCCGCGCGACGAGCGGTCCGGCGAAGAGGTCGATCGCGTCGCGGGCGAGCGTGGACAGCGCGGCCGTCACCGTCGGTGCAACGACCGCCCGGCCGCCGTCCGGCAGCAGCGCCGGGACCAGCGGCGGGGCGGCCGCCGCCGCGTTGACCAGGTCCTCGTCGCCGGGCCGGCGGGCGTCGACCGGCACGGGCGGGAGGGAGCCGCCCGCGACGTCGTAGGCGATGCGCGTGATCGCGCCGCGCAGGCGGCGGGCGGCGACGAGGTCGGCATCGTCCGCCTCGAGCGGCGGGAGGCCGAGGATGCGCCCGAGGAGGCGGCCCAGGTCGTCGGGGGTGTGTGCGATCTCGAACTGTGCCATGCCGCCGTCGCCGCCGGTGTGCACGAGGTCCAGGCACGGCCGGCCCGTGCGGAAGCGCCGATGCAGGTCCGCCTCGCTCCCCAGGTGCATGTAACTAGTTTAACTGGTTACATGGGCCGATGACGACTCAACGGAAGACCACGACCCACATCAACCCGCCCGAGCTCCACGCGAGCCCGCTGTTCAGCTGGGCCGTCCGCGTCCCGGCCGGTTTCGACACCATCCACCTCGGCGGACACGACGGCGTCGGGCCCGACGGCGCGGTGGTCGGCCCCGGCATGGCCGAGCAGACCCGGCAGGCGCTCGCCAACCTGCGCACCACCGTCGAGGCGGCCGGGGCGCAGGTGACGGACATCGTGGCCTGGCGGATCCTCTACGTCGACGGAGCGGACCTCCAGGAGGGCGTCGCGGCGTTCGGCGAGTTCTGGCCGCGCGAGGCGGCACCGCCGGCGATCACCGTGGTCAAGGTGCTCGACGTCGGCCCGCCCGGCGCCCTGGTCGAGATCGAGGCCGTGGCGGCCGTCGCGCCCTGAGCCTTCGGGCGGGGCTCACCAGCCCCGTTCTCCGTCGGCGGGCCTGCCGCCGGATGCACGCGCCTCACGCGGCCGCGGCGAGCGCGGGGGTGAGCGCCTGCACGCACGCGGCGTTCATCCGGCGGCCGGTGAGCAGGTGTCCCGTCACGGACTCGAAGCCCTCCTGGAGCACCAGCGCCTCCAGCCCCGGCTGGTCGAGGTCGCGTTGGCCCTTGGCGCGTGGGGGCACCGGCCCCCACCGGCGGATGATCCGCCAGCCTGCGGCGATCATCTGGCGCGCAGAGAGGCCCTGGCCGGTGGCGTCGACGGCGATCAGCACCCCGTTCGGTCGTAGCAGCCGGCGCACCTCCGTGAGGACGGCCTTCGCGTCCGGGACGACGTGCAGCAGGTTCACGGCCACGACGGCGTCCGCCTCCCCGCTGGGCAGCCCGGTGGCGGTGGCGTCGGCGACCCGGGCCTCGGCCTGGGGGATCGCGCTGAGCGTGCAGTGGGCCATCTCGACCATGTCGCTCGACAGGTCCAGGGCGAGCACCTGTTCGCAGTGCCCGGCGTAGGCGGTCGTGTACAGGCCGGTCCCGCAGCCGAGCTCGACCACGCGGCCTCGGGGCACCGTCGCCGCGAGATGCTCGCGGACGGCGTCGACCAGGTCGGCGCCCGCGATGAAGGTGTGGTCCGTGTCGTAGGCCGCCGCGAGCCGCGACCACGCGTCCTTGGTCATCTCGCCCACCCCCCGCCGTCGTCGGCGGACGGTTCCATTATCAGCCTTCGAGCGGCTCCGAGACCCATGCCGAGATGTCGGTGTTCCTGGGCGCGAAGACCACGCGCGCGGTGGCGCCCGGCGCCGGTGCGAAGCGCGCGGTGCGCAGGCGCCCGACGCGCCGCGTCGCGACGGTCTCCCAGACCCCGTCAGTCCCTCGGCGCTGCAGGCTCGCCGTGCCCGGCAACGCGACGCGCAGGACGACGTCCGACCCGTCGCGGCGCAGCGCGGTGCGCGCGGCGCGCAGGCGGTCCTTGCGGCTGACCGCACCGATCGGCGCGGCGATCCCCATCGCTGGCGTGTGGAGGCCCGTGGGCACCCCGGCGGCGACGATCGGTCGGTCCTGGTCCTCGCTCATGGAGCCCCCCAAGCCGTGCGGTACGGCCAGGCTACGGCTCAGTGGGGAGCCTCGCGGCGTGTTCCGTCAGCGCGCGGGGTTGAGGCGGCCGAGCACCGCGTCGGCCACGACGGCGGTCACGTGCGGGGCGACGTGCAGGTTCAGGGCCGGCTCGAACAGCTCCGCCTCGAGCAGCACGATGCCGTGCTCCGCCGAGTCGACGAGGTCGATGCGCGCGTACAGCGGCATCGCGCACCCCGTCACGGCCTGCACGGCGGCCAGGGCCCGACGCGCGAACGCCGACTCGGCGTCGGTCGTCGCCACCGGCTGCGGGTCCTCCTGGTAGACGCCGCCGATCAGGCCGCCGCCCGGCGCGAGCAGCGCCCCCTTGGCGATGGCGTGGGTGAGCTCGCCGTCGACCAGGTACAGCGCCTTCTCGCGACCGGCGGAGAGCTCGGGGATCTCCGGCTGCACCATCACGGCGTTCCCGGCCGCGACGATCCGCGCCGCCAGCGCGAGCGCGGCGGGGTCGTCCGCGTCGAACAGGCCGGTGTGCCGCGCGCCCGCGGAGACGGCCGGCTTGAGCACGACCCGCGCGCCGGTCCGCGCGGCCAGTGCGGCGCCCGCCGCGTCGACGTCGTCGCAGTACACCGTGGGCACGACGGCGACGCCCGCGTCCGCCAGCCGCGCCAGGTAGCGCTTGTCGAGGTTCCAGCGGACGAGGTCCGGCGGGTTCAGGAGCGTCGTCGCGCCCTCGACGTGCGCCAGCCAGGCCGTGAGCTCGGCCATCCGCTCGGGGTAGTCCCACGGGCTGCGCAGCACGAGCAGGTCGAACGCGGCCCAGTCCACGGCGCCGTCGTGCCAGACGACGGGCGCCGCGTCGATGCCGCGCTCGCGCAGCGCCGCGACCAGCAGGGGCGTGTCGTGGTCGGGGTCCTCGGCCGGGTAGCCGTCGGTCACCACGATCCCGACGCGCGGGGCGGCGGGGTCTGCGGACGGGAGGGGGAGCGTCACGAGCACGTGACCCTACGCCCGCGCGCGGCCGGCGGGCGGGCGTCGGCGGTGTCGATGGCGGTGTCGGTGGCGCCGCTTACGTTGGCGGTCCTGGCCGGGGCGGTGGGGTTCCGGCGGTCCACCCGAGGGGGTCCCAGATGGTCGACTACCGCATCGAGCTCGTGTTCGTCCCGGTCGCGGACGCCGATCGGTCCCGCGCCTTCTACGGCGACACCCTGGGCTGGCCGGTGGACCACGACGTCCGGGTGAGCGACGACCTGCGGTTCGTGCAGGTGACGCCGCCCGGCTCCGCCTGCTCGATCGCCTTCGGGGAGGGCATCGGCGAGGACATGGCGCCGGGCACGCTGCGCGCGCTGCAGGTGGTGGTCGCCTCCGCCGACGAGGCGCGGGCCGACCTCGTCGCCCGCGGTGTCGACGTCTCGCCGGTGGAGGACCTCGCCTGGGGCCGGTTCGTGCACTTCGCCGACCCCGACGGCAACACCTGGGCCGTCCAGGAGCTGCCGACGCGCGGGTAACCGGTTCGCCGTCAGGCCGGCCCGCGCAGGATCTTCGCCATCGGACGGCCCTTGGCGAGCTCGTCGACGAGCTTGTCGAGGTAGCGGATCTTCTGCATGAGCGGGTCCTCGATCTCCTCCACGCGCACGCCGCAGACGACGCCGGTGATCAGCGCGGCGTTCGGGTTCATCGCCGGGGCCCGCGCGAAGAACGTCTCGAGGTCGACGCCGTCGGCCATGGCGCGCGCGAGGCCCTCGGCGTCGTAGCCGGTCAGCCAGCAGATGACCTCGTCGACCTCGGGGCGGGTGCGGCCCTTGCGCTCGGCCTTGGCGACGTACAGCGGGTGCAGGTCCGCGACGCTCATCGCGAAGATCCGGTGTCCTGGCATCGTCGGCTCCCGTCCTCGTGCGCCCGCGGGCGGCGGGATCGGGCGAGCCTAGCCCCGCGTCCCGACGGCGGGACGAATCTGCAATCAAAGGTTGCGCATCCCGCCTAGGTCCCCTACTGTCATACGCAACGACAGGTTGCGCATCGCGGGAGGTCCCCATGGAGTTCGGCAGCATCGAGCGGGAGATCTACGTCGAGGCCGCGCCCGAGCTCGTCTACGACGTCGTCTCCTCTCCGGAGCACCTGCGCGAGTGGTGGCCGGACGACATCGAGCTCGACCCCGCACCCGGCGGCGCCGGCCGCATGACCTTCGGCCGGGCCGGCGACCCGGACGCCGTCGTCGTCCCCATGACGGTGGTCGACGCCGAGCGGCCGCACCGCTTCTCCTTCCGCTGGGCCTACGAGGAGGGCGAGGTGGCGTCGTCGACGAACTCCTACCTCGCCACGTTCGAGATCACGCCGTCGGGCACCGGCACCCTCCTGCGGCTGACGGAGATCGGGTTCCGCGAGCGCGGGTGGGAGGCCGCCGTCCTCGAGGAGCGGTACCAGCAGAACGTCGTCGGCTGGGCGTACTACCTGCCGCGCCTGGTGTCCTACGCCGAAGGGCTGGTGTCCCCGCGATGAGCACCGCCGTCGACGACGACCTGTGGTCCGCGGTCGGCGACCCGACCCGCCGGCGGATGCTCGACCTGCTCCTGGCCGACGGCCGCGGCACCGCCACGACCCTCAGCCGGCACCTGCCGGTGACGCGCCAGGCCATCGCCAAGCACCTCGCCGTGCTCGACCGCGCCGGCCTCGTCCGCTCGACGCCCGCGGGGCGCGAGCGGCTCTACGAGGTCGACGAGGCGCAGCTGGCCCGCGCGGTCGCGCAGCTCGCCGACGTCGGCGCCGCGTGGGACGCGCGTCTGCGCCGCATCAAGCGGATCGCCGAGGCGATCCAGCGCAGCCAGGCGGACTGACCCCCGCCTGCACCACCACCACCGCGCCGCGGTGGTGTCGGTCGCGCGCGCCCGGACGAGGGCGGACGCGGCTCCTGCGACGAAAGGGGAATCACGATGGTGGACATCCTGCACAGGGTCGCCGTGCGATCGGCGTCGCCCGACGGCGTCTACGCCGCGCTCACGACCCTCGACGGCCTCGCCGGCTGGTGGACGCAGGACACGACCGGCGACGTCGCACCCGGCGGCGTCATCCGGTTCCGCTTCGAGACGGCGAACGGCCCGGACGGCTTCGACATGCTCGTGAAGGAGGCCGTGCCCGGGCAGCGCGTGCTGTGGGAGGTCGTCGACGGGCCGGCCGAGTGGATCGGCACGCACGTCGGCTTCGACCTCGCGCAGTCCGACGGCTGGACGGAGGTGCTCTTCCGTCACCTGGGCTGGGCGGAGCCGGTCGAGTTCATGCACCACTGCAGCACCAAGTGGGCCGTGTTCCTGATGAGTCTCAAGGAGCTCGTCGAGACCGGCGCCGGTCGGCCCGCGCCGCGCGACGTCAAGATCGACAACTGGAACTAGCCGCGGGCGGGGGTCCGCACGGTGGGGCTGGCCCCACCACCGGTCGGCGGGGTGGCGCCATCGCGCGCGTCGCCCTGCCGACCGAGGGTGGACGGGTCCGGTCATCGCCCGCAGCCGCGGGCCCCACCGTAGGAGGACCCATGACCACACCCGACCACCGCGGCCCGCGGCGCCGCGCGCTCGCCGCGCTGCTCGCCGCGGGCGCCGTCG
>AXCX01000007.1 GCA_000767215.1 Actinotalea fermentans ATCC 43279 = JCM 9966 = DSM 3133 | reverse complement strand
GGCGCCGTCGTGCCGGAGGACGCGGTGGTGCCCGACGGCGCCGTCGTTGCCCGCGGCCGCGAGCGGCACGGCCTCGCGGCGTAGCGCCGCCGCGGCTACTTTGGCACGGTGACCCCACCGATCCCGCCGTGGCAGATCCTGCGGCTGGCGGGCATCTGGGCGCTGCGGATCCTCGTCGCGTACCTCGTGGTGATCGTCGGGATGACGGCCGTCGCCACGGTGGTCGGGCTGGCCACCGGCGCGATGCGCGGGCCGGACCTGTGGGGCGCCGTGGGCGGCCTCGGGATGGTCGCCGCGAGCTACCTGTTCTGGACGGCGCTGCTGACCCCGGTGTTCGCCGTCGGGGGGACCGTGCAGGGGACGGTCGTGTGGGCCGCGGCACGCTGGTCGGGCGGCTCACGCCGCGCGTGTGCGCTGGCCGGCGGCGTGAGCGCCACGGCCCTGTCCGTCGTCTTCGTGCTGGTGACGTCCGAGCCGAGGGTGCCGGACCTCGTCGCCTACACCCTGGTCAGCCTGGTGGTCGGCGCCCTGGCCGGGTGGTTGTCCGCCCGCGACTGCACCCGCATGGTGCGCCGCCAGGCGGCGCTCGGCCAGGTCGCCGTCGCGTCCGCCGGCTAGGTCACCGCCAGAGCTGGTACTCGAAGACCAGCGCCGGCATGCCGCCGCCGATGCCCGGGAACCAGTTGTCGGCGTAGGCCGCCGGGTTCGGGGTGTTCGTGAACGCGTTGCCCTCGAAGACGCGCAGGTTGACGGGCGTCCCGTTGCCGCGCACCCAGTAGTCGTAGTGGTGGCCGGCGTCGTACGGGCCCCAGTCGACGAACCGGTTCTCGATCTGCGTCGACGTCTGCCGCGGCATGCCGTACGGGCCGTCCGCCCAGGTGGCCCAGCCATCGGTGGAGACGTAGGTCGCGTCGACCTCGAACAGGCCGCTCTGCCAGGTGCCCTGCACCTCGATCCAGTAGATGTACCCGACCTTCGACGTGAACGGCGCCGTGTTGCCCGAGGCGAGGCTGAGCAGGTCCGTGCCGGCGGGGTCGTCGACGACGTAGCTGTTGTTGCTCACCGGGAAGTCCTGGCCGCGGCAGACCGTGGCGATGAACCGCCCGAGCGGGAGGCCGAGCTGGTGGGCGAACCGGGGCCCGTCCGCCTGGAAGTCGGCGAGCGCGCCCGGGTGGCAGGCCGGCCGCACGACGTACTGCTGCACCCACCGGGTGCACTGGCCCCGGTTGTGGAAGTCGAGCTCCGGGAAGTCGGCGTACCCGCCGTGCGCGCACTCGGCGGTGCTCACCGGGAAGCTCGGCGGTGGGGGCGCGGGTGCCGGTGCCGGTGCCGCGCCGGCCGGCCCGACGGCGCCCAGCAGCAGGGCGAGCAGGCCGCCGAGGAGCGCGGTGGCGGCCAGGAGTGGTGTGGCTGAGGATGATCGTCGCCCGGGGCCCCGTTGCCCTGGTCTCGGGGCCTTGTGCGCATGAGTGAGTCTCATGACGTACCCCTTTCGATGATCGTCACGCTACGCCGGGTCGAGCCCGCCGACACCGGCGGACTTCCGCCCTGCCCGCGCCGAGGTCGAGGGTTTCGACCGAGGTCGAAGGTTGCGACCCTCGACCTCGAGCGCAGAGCTCGACCTCGACGGACGTCGTGTGGGGACCGACCGTGGCGCGGCGTCAGTCCGGGAGCCCGAGGATCCGCCGCCCGGCGCTCGCGACCGCGCGCTCGAGGGTCGCGTCATCCAGGCGCGCGACGTCGGCGTCGACCGCGGGGCCCATGAGCCCGGACAGGAAGATGGCCGCGCGGGTGCGGGAGACGTCGTCGGGCGCGGGGCCGGCGAGGGTCTCGCGGAGGCGGAGCCAGACGGCGGCGTCGTCGGGGGAGCGGCGCCCCAGGTCGGCGGCGCTGACGTCGCCGAGCACGACGGCGTACAGCCGCCGGTGCGTGACGGCCTGCCGGGCGAGCCCGTCGACGAGCGCACCGGCGCGCTCGTCGACGGGCCGCAGCTCGACCTCGTCCAGCAGGGTGGTGAAGGCGTCGAAGGCCGGCGCCAGCACGGCCCGCACGATGTCGTCCTTGGTGCGGTACCGGTAGTAGACGGCGGCCTTCGCGACGCCGAGGGCGTCGGCGATCATCTGCAGCGAGGTGCCCGCGACGCCGTGCCGGGAGAACAGGTCGAGCGCGCACGCGCAGACCCGCTCGGCGGACGCGTCACCCCGCGGCATGGGTGCTCAGCCCTCGGTCGCCTCGCGCGGGTGCTCGACGCACCAGCGGAGGGTCTCGCGGATGGCGCCGGGGACGTCGTCGGGCTCGATGCCCAGGACGGCGCTCGCGGCCGGGTCGCTGACGGCGTCGCGCGACTGGAAGCGGGCGGAGTCGGGCAGGTGGATGCCGTGCTCCACGCCGGCCGCCTCGGTCTGTGCCTGCGCCGCCTCGTACCCGGGCAGCATCGCCTCGAGCGGGAGGACCATGACGTCGCCCGGGTCGCGGCCGAGGGCCTCGCAGCACATGCGGAAGAACTCGGCGTAGGTGAGGTCGTAGGCGTTGATGGGGTAGCGGCCGTCGTGCTCGCCGTGCTCCATCGCGCCGACGGCGGCCTGGGCGACCTGCCGCACGGTGACCGACGACGTCGAGCCCGGCAGGCAGGCCACCGGCCCGTCCGTCTGGACCATGGGGAAGAACATCTCCCACAGGGGTCGCTGCCCCTCGACCCGGCCGAAGATGTACGGCAGACGCAGCACCATGACGTCCATCGCGCCCTGGCCCTCGAGGATCGCGACCTCCTCCTGCGCGAGGCGCGTGCGCGGGTACCCGTTGCGGGTGCGGTAGCCGAGGTCCGGCCACTGCTCGGCCCACTCGGCCGTGTAGGAGCCGTAGAGCACGAACTTCGCCACGCCCGACTCGCGGGCCAGGCGCGCCATGCGCTGCGTGGGCAGGACGTTCGCCTCGTAGAAGAAGTGGGCGGCGGGGGCCGGCGGGACTGTCCGCTCGTCGGCGCCGATGGCGTAGAACACGGCGTGCTTGCCGGTGAGGAGGGCGCGGAGCTCGTCGTCGGACATCGCCGTGAGGTCGCCGAAGTGCGCGTCCGCCTGCGCCGGGAGGTGGGCCGTCTCGGTCGTCGGCAGGGACAGCGTGGTGACGCCGTGGCCGCGGGCCAGCAGCTCGAGGGTGGTGTGGAAGCCGAGGAGGCCGGTGCCTCCGAGGACGAGGGTGTCGGTCATGTGGTCGACGGTAGGAGCGGGGGTGGGCGGGGGTGCGGGTAGGAGGTCCTAGCCGATCGGCTAGGAGTGGTCGGTGGGTGCGGTGGGGTGGCGGGCTGTGCCGGTACTCTCGTAGCGGCCTACGCCGCGTACGACGCGCGGTCGGGGCTCGCGGGGTCGCGCGGAGGTTCGCGGGTCCACGCGCCTGTAGCTCAGGGGATAGAGCACCGCTCTCCTAAAGCGGGTGTCGGCAGTTCGAATCTGCCCAGGCGCACACAGTGTTTTTGCAGGTCAGAGTCGGTGTGGGTGCCGCGGCGGCGGTGGGGCAATGTCCGATTTGCCGGGCATTGGTCAGCGTGTGGTCAGCGACTTGTCTCGGGACGTGGACAGCCTGTCAAGAACGTGGACGGACGCCGACGGACGCTAGACGGCGGAGCGTGCAAGGCCGCCAGAGCCCTCCCAAGGGCGTGGAGCTGAGTCGTGGCGGCCTGCGCGGTGGGGTCGTGCACCGCCGCCTGTCACGCTGACGGTTCGGTCAGCTCCACGTGCGACTTGCTGCGGACTGGTCGCGCCGGGCCCATGAGCGGCGCCGGCGTTAGTAGGCTCCAAACGTCGGCGCCTCGCGAGTGGAGAAGTATGGATCGACCAAGGGTCTTCATCGGATCCTCATCAGAGCGCTTGGATGTGGCAAGAAACCTGCACGTCGCTCTGGAACAGGCGGTGAAGTGCGAGGCAACGGTCTGGGACCAGAACGTCTTCACGCCGTCCGAGTACGCTTTGGAGTCATTGACCAAGGCCGCGCGCGAAGCGGACTTCGCAATCTTGATAGCCGCACCGGACGACCTCACTGAGAGTCGGGGAGAGCGCGGTGCATCTCCTCGCGACAACGTAATCCTCGAGTTGGGACTCTTCATTGGGATACTGGGCGTCCGCCGCGTATTGATTCTGTGTCCTGAGGTCGAATCGGGCGTAAGGCTGCCGAGTGACCTGTTTGGGCTGACGAGACTTCCGGACTATCGGGCCCGGCGCGACGGTAACTTGCTCGCTGCTCTAAACGGATCCGTGCTCGCCGCGAAGAAGGTCATCGAGGAGCAAGGGTCACGGTCAACGCGGGAGAGACCTGCGGCTACTTCTTCTGTGCATGCGGCGCCGAGCACCCGCCACACTTCCCCCGCGGTTGTCACAACAACACTCGCCCGCTATGGTCTCGACTCGCTACTGGCGAATAGTCACCCGGCTCGATTCGCCGAGTTGAACCAGAACAGACCCTGCGTCCATCTCCGGGCAGTATGGCGGCCCAGTAGTTGGGAACAGGGTCTTGCCCGTTTGACGAATCCGGCCGCGTTCCTCTCCACGGTCCCCACTGCGGTCTTGGATCGATGGCACAGCTACTACGCCCGCAACGGTGGCGTCGGTGGTCCTCAGCAAGCCGCTTTGGACGCGACGCACACCTTTGACAGTTTTTTCGTCGCAGAGCAGGACTGCGCACGGTCCGCCGGAGGTGAGCCGGAGGCTTCGGTGCGCTCGGCTCTAGCTCTGTTTGACGGTGGCCCGTGTCTGCGATTCATCGCAGACGTCAGCCTTTCGGTCCCGGTCGGCCCATTGCCCGCCTCCGGGGTGCTTGGGAGCCTCGCTGACCTCGCGCGGCACGCGATGAGGGCGATGCCTGCATGGTTGGCTGACGAGTACGGCGAGGCCGTGCCCACGTCCGGGATCCTTGAGCTCCACGCCCAGGGTAGAGGCGCCCTGCGTCGCGACGCGATCCGGGATAGCCTCGAGAGCTACGTCGATCTCGAAGTGCTGGGTATTCGTTCCCGGGCGTCGCAAGCCTCGCTGATGTGGGCCGGAGAGGTCGATGCGCTAAACGACGGCGCGCCTTCCTTCGCTGTTGCGGATGCGGTCGCCAGCGTTGTAATCAACTGGGGATACCTCTCCGCCCCCGATGATATCCGCGAACGGCTGCTGCAGTTGGTGATTCCCGCCAGCAGTTCGTGAAGGCGGTCACCGGACGGCTCGCTCTGCGCGTGACGGTTCCGCCTCGGCGCCTCGCTCGTTCGCTTCCGTCCCTACGGCTCTTCGTGGAATCACAAGGGTCCGGAGGATCTCAACGAGTGCGAGGGTCAACACTGACGCCCCCACCTTGCCGATTGCCATCCCAGGCGCTCCCGTGATGGCTGCTTCTGTGCCGAAGGCAATGGCAAGGAAGATGACGGAGTCTAGGACGCCGGAGGCCGCGTTGCTGACGACGACCGCACGGATCCGACGGCGGTGGCGCATGCGCTCGTAGATGAGCAGGTCAGCGATCTCCGCGATCGCGAATGTCACCACCGACGCAATCGCTAGTGATCGCGTCGATGTCAGAGCAGTCACAGGAGCGCTCGCCGCGATCACGGCAAGAACGCCGAGAGTGCCAAGTCGTTCATGAATCATGTCGCGCACTGTCAAGACGGCACCCGCGAAGATGACCCCGGACGGTGCGTGCAGGCCGAACCCGAGCGGAAGGGTGCGAGGACCACCGTCGCCGTTGTCGGCTCCAATGTGGATGATTGCCCAGTTCGCGAGCGCGACGCAGGCGACGAAGGTCGCGACCCAGCCGGCGGTCGCGAGGCGTCCTCTCTTGGCAGTCACTGCAGGAGGCCCACAGCCGCCAGGGTTTCTCGGCGCTTGGTGCATCCCGGGCAGGCTCCGCAAGGCAAGTTCGCGCGGTGGCATGAGTGAGTCCAGGCGAGGACGTCCTCGGTCACCGGCGAGGTCGTGAGCAGCTCAACGGCCCCCAGCTTCGCGGCCGGCGCGCGAACGCGGATGTGGCCCTCCTGACTTGCGACAACGTGATCAATGGCCTCGAGGAAGAGGCTGGTGCCGTCGAGGTGCCGAGCGCCGTCGGATGCGACAGTCCCGACCTCCACGACGGTGATGCCCCGAGTGACGCCCCACGCGGCTGCCAGGGTGATCAGAAGTTGGTTGCGAAACGGCCACCACTCAGGAGCGGCGTCCGGAGGCCCCTGCGGATCGGTGGCCGTTCCCGTCATCAGCCCGGCGCCCACTTCTCTCGCCGGGACGGTGATCATGCTCCAATGAATACCGAGCAACGTGGCCACCTGCTTGGCGGCCCGGGCCTCTGCCTGAGCCGCGACCTGTCCGTAGTCAATGGTTAGGCATTGGTCGGGACGAGTCATGGCGGCAATGGCCGTGCTGTCGAGCCCTCCGGAGAGGAGCAGGAGCCGGCTCACTTCTCGGCGTCTCGGCCCAGGGCCGCCCACGCAGCGTTGTAGATCGCGCTGGAGAGGTCGGGCAGCACGAGTGCCTCGGTTCCGCGAAGCATCGTCCAAGCGTGGTCATCGGCGTTCTCGGCGAGTGCGACGACGGGGATGTTGGCCCTTGTTGCCCAACCCGTCTCGAAGACGGTGCCCGAGTCAGCGCCATCGAGGATCGCGAGGACGCTCGTGCAGCGTTCCAGACCCGCGATATCGAGCTCGGCGACCTCGTCGCCTCCGTGGCCGATCTCGTGGAGCGGTGAGAACACCTCCACACCGAGATGTAGTAGGGCCCGTCGAGCCACGCGGATGAGCATTCGCTGAGCGACGTTGAAGAACGGGCCCGCGAGGTACACAGACGGCATTGAGTCCTGCGGGTATGCGGTGGGCTCGCCGACGTTCGCGAGGACGTCGGCGTTGAAGCCGGCTGCACCCTCGAGTGAATGTGCCGCCGCGACGCGGGAGGCGAAGCGCGCGGCCTCGAGCGGCTCGGCTGCTTCTACTGCCCAGGCGTGGGCGAAACCCGCGGTGAACGCGTCGCCCGAGCCGATTGGGTCGACCCGACGGGTCGGAACCGCTCCGAACGCGCTGAGACCGCTCGCCGTGGCGACCAACCCGCCACGGGCCCCTCTCTTGATGGCGACCGCCTCGATGCCAAGTTCGAGGAAGTGCCGAGCCGCGCTGCGCAGGTCGCCGTGTCCTGCGAAGCGCCGCGCTTCGTGCTCGTTCAGCACGAGCGCCCGGTGGGGGGCACTGACCCTGCCGAGCAGGTCGGCGACCTCGGAGTGCTGCGGGTCAATGACAACGCGATCGCCTCTGGCCGTCCACTCGGTCTCAATCATCCCGAAGCCAACGACAACGTCGCCGTCCGCGGCGATCGGTCCACCGCCGGTTGAGCCGGGCCGGATCGCTGGGTGTACGGGTGTCTCGTACAAGTAGCGCACCGGAGCCGTGCGAGGTGTCGTGGAGACGGGCACCTCGAAAGCAGCCGCCACGGCGCCCAGCTCCGGCGCTGTCGCTTCGTCCACGCAGGTGGCAAGGCTCGCATCGGCCCCGAGAGCGTGAAGCAGGCGTGCCGCCCGCAGTCCCGAGCCCATGAGACGGTGTGCAGCTGGGTCGACGCAGACCTCGTCGTAGACGCCACCGACGACCGTGACGTCCATCACGTCAGTTGTTGCGCTGGGGCCGGACTCGCACCCGCACAACCGGTGCTGTGCTGATCACCTCGGCCTCGTATCGGTACCCGTCCGCTATGCACTTCGTGAGGTCGGCAATGCGTTCAGTAAGCGCGCCGAGCTGAGCGCCGATGGGCCGGACCAGCAGACGCACCTGCGGCGGCACGCCGGCGACGACTACGTCGCAGGTGTCGTGGACCGAGATCTGCGCGACGACAGCAGGATCGGGCGACGCTACAGGTGCGTCGAACGAGAGGGTCGAGCACGAAGGTCCGCCAGCGCCCCCGCCGATGATGTCGACTTCGTAACCCGAGCCACCGCTTCCGCCCATTGTTTGCCCCCTCGGTCGCAGCCGCCTCTTCGCACGGCAACCCTACCGGGTTTGGTGGGCCTGGAGGGGGTGCTTCAGTCAAGATCACCCAAAGTGGCGACACCGAACATCAATCGGGCGCCACGGCCCATGGTCGCCAGCGTGGACCAGATGCAGGCGTCAAGGTCAGCCGTCGGTATGCCCCCGACGTGAGCCCATGTGACGAATGCTTCCTCAAAGCGGCGGTAGTCGCGCGGCAGCTTCCAGGTTGGGTCGAAGACGCCGGCGACGACTCCAGCTCGACGGATGTGAATGTCGATGACGGCGACATCGTTGGTCCGGGTGACGTTCCGTACGACCCACGACGCAGTCTTCGGGCCAATTCCGGGCAATGACGTCAGCCAGTCTCTAAGGGGGACTGGCTGGGCGATCGACGGAGGCGAGTTCTCGCGCAGATACTCGAGCGCACCTGCGAGACGCTCGGCCTTGAGCGACGGGAATCGATACCGCACTGGGCGAGGGTGACCCGGCAGGTCAAATGGCCGCGCGAGGGCTTCACGCAGTGTCTCGACGTCGACCGGCTCGCCGCTCAGGAGCTGCTCGTCAAGCAGCCGCCTGTATGCGTGGTACGCCATCCTCTCGGTGATCCCGTAGCCGCCGAGGAGGCACAGTGCCACCTCCTGGTGCAGACCGCTACCGACCTGGTAGGTCGCCGGCCGCGGCCGGCGACGCGCCTGATCTATCCAGAAGGCCGCCGTACCTAGGCGCGTGGCATCGTGCCAGCGGACCACACGGCGCCAGTCGGAGCCGCAGAACACCACGTCCTCACCAACCGGCTCGTGCGCCAGCTCCTGCGAGGGACGCGGTGCAGCGATGGTCGTCATGGTCGCCTTCCTTCGGTTGGTAACACTGCGCACGCCAGATCGTCGAGCGCAAGGTTGAGTTCGCGGGCTACCAGCGCGATGAGGAAGAAGCCCGGTGTGGGCGTGCCGCCCTGTTCGAGCTTCCGGAGCGTGTCGAGCGACAAGGACGCGGCCCGAGCGATCTCCGCCTGTGATCGCTCCCCGCGGGCTGCTCGGAGCGCCTGCCCCAGGGCGCGACCGCGTGCTCGGTCGCCGTCGGTCAGCACAGGTCGGGGCACGTGATAAGAATACGCGGATAATTAGCGAGTTCGGTCGACCACGCGCGGTCCGAGCGAGCCCGTGTGGGCAGGGGACTCGCGGTGGACCTCAGTCACCGCGCAGGTCAGGCGGTAGTGGTTCGATCGCCCGCGGCGCCTTCATCAGCGGTATGACCGGCAGCCGTTCCATCGCCTGCCACGTGGCCTCGCTGAACAGGTGCCCGTACAGGTCCATCGTCATGGTCGCGGTCGAGTGCCCGAGGATCACCTGCACCGCCTTCACGTCCGCCCCGGCCGCGACAAGAAGCGACGCGGCCGTGTGCCGCAGGTCGTGGATCGTCGTCCCCTCGACCCCGGCATGCCGCGTCGCCTCCATCCACCCCGACCGCGCCCGGAAGTTCGTGTTCGTCCACACGCCGCCGGTCGGGCTCGGGAACAGGTACCCGCCCGGCGCGGTGAAGGCGACCCGCGTCCGCACGTACGCATCCAGCGCCGCCGGCACCGGCACGGTCCGCGTCTGGTGCGTCTTCGTCGGCCCGAACACCGCGCCGCTGGTCCGCTTCGACTGCGTCGCCGCCCGGTGCACCCGAACCCCCAAGCCGTGCGGGGTCTGCACGACGTCGTCGACCCGCAATGCCGCCATCTCCGAGAACCGGCACCCCGTGGTCCCGAGGAACAGCACCACCGGCTGGCACAACGGCGGCACCGCCATGACCAGCCGGCCGAGCTGCTCGGGCCGCAGCCAGTGCGGCTCCCGCTTGGTCCCCCCGCGGGGCAGCGCCACCATCCGCGCCACGTTCACCGACAGCCGCCGGTCGCGGATCGCGTAGTCGAACACCAGCCGCATCATCGACAGCGCCCGACGCCGCGTCGCCGTCGCCAGCCCCCGCGCCGTCAACGCGGACATCACCCGCTCGACGTCGGCCGCCGAGATCCCGGAGATCGGGTACGCCCCGATCTCCGGGATCACGTACTTGTCCAGCAGGAACCGTGTGGTCTCCTGGCTGCGCACCGCCAGGTGGCCACGCGAGGCCTGCCACTCCTCGGCCAGCGCCGCGAACATCATCCGCCCGCGCGCCGGGTCGATCCACGAGCCGGCGTCCAGCTTCGCGAGCTGGTCCGCCTCCCAGCGCTTGGCATCGACCCGGCGCTCGAACGACCGCTGCGCGATGACCCAGCCCTCGAAGAACACCTTCGCGCGCCAGGTCACCTTGCCCGTCGGATGCTGCCGTCTGGTGACGGACATCAGCGCCGCTTCACCGGCATCGTCGGCTCGCGCTCGACCCACGCCGCCGGGAGGAGGATCACCGTGCCGAGCCGCCGGTACGGGATCTGCTCGTGCTCGACCAGGTGGTACAGCGTCCGGGGCGGCACGCCGAGCACCCGGGCGGCGTCCTTCACGCGGTAGTACTGCCGGGCCGCGGTGGCGGGGGCGGTGTGCTGTGCGGTGGTGGTCATGACCTTCTCCTTCTGTTGGGTTGGATGTGGTGGTGGTCAGCGACCGAGCACCGGTCCATCGGCGGACGACGGCGGCGCTGCGGTCAAGGGGTGCGACGCGGGCTGTGGAGGCCAGGGGTTCCGTGGCTGCTGTGGATGCACGGGCGGCACGAGGGGCGCGGCGCGGCCGGGGTGGTAGGTGTCCCAGGTCTCGGTAGCGCTGGGCTCGGCGTGGCTGGTGGCAAGGATCTGCTCGAGCACCTCGCGGCCCGACGACGGCGCGTGGCCGGGCAGGCACTCCGGGTCGCCTTGGTCGACGACGACGTAGGCGCGGTTGGTGTGGCGGCCGCGGCTCATCGCGACGTAGAGGTCCTCGCGGCCCATGCCGGGGGTGGCGATGGTGTGGGTCTCGTCGACGGTCATGCCCTGGGTCCGGGCGATGGTCGTGGCGTAGCCGAGCTCGACGTGCTCGGCGACGTACTCGGCGGCGAGGCGGACGGTCGGTGCGTCGGGGTGGCTGGCGGGGCGGACGCGGAGAGACCCGTCGGGGAGGACGGCGGTCACGTCCCACAGGGCGCCGTTGCGCACGAACCCGTCGGCGGTGGTCACGCGGCGGTGGTTGCGGCGGGTGACGATCCGGTCGCCGACGCCGGCCGTTAGCCCCTCGTGCAGGGCGACGCCGGTGGGGGCGACGTGGCCGGTGGTGATGCGGTCGGCTCGGATGCGGGCGTTGAGCTCGCGGACGGTCCGGTTGTCGACGGCCTGCAGCACCGCGACCCGAACGTGCTCGCTGGCCGTGGTGATGGCGTCGATGGCGGCGTCGAGCGTCGCGTCGTGGCCACCCGAGGTGATGGCGCCGTGGGCCTCGTAGGCGTCGAGCGCCGCCGCGTGGCCGCGTCGGAGCTCGAGGCTGGCGCGTGCCTCCCAGGGGTGGGCGAACCGCCAGAGGCTGGTGAGCTCGGCGGTGGGTCCGCGGCGGGCCAGCATGCCGAACGCGCCTCCGGCGTCGACCGACCCGCGCTGCAGGTGGTCCCCGACCAGCAGCACCTTCGCCGTCGCCGCCCGCGCTTGCTCGACGATCGCGGCCAGCGTGCGAGTGTCGGCGAGGGAGGCCTCGTCGACGATGACGAGCTGCCCGGGGGAGAAGCGCCACTGGTCCTGCTCGGCGCGAAGCCGCCAGTGCTCCTCGTTGGCCGCGCGCTGCTCCCGGTAGTCCCGGGTCGCCATGCGGGCGAGTGCGTCGGCGTAGCGCAGGGTGCGGATGGTGGCGCCGTCGCCGGTGGACTCGTGCAGCCACTTCGCCGTCGTCTCGCACGGCACCCCGAGCGACTCCGCCAGCGCCCGAGCCGCAGTTGCCGACGGCGCCAGCCCAACCACCGAGCCGATGCCGTGCCGCCAGAACGAGGACAGCGCGGCGAGGGTCGTCGTCTTGCCCGACCCGGCCGGCCCAACGAGCACGTCGAGGAGCCGACCGGAGGTGATGACGGCCTCGGCGGCCGCGCGCTGGTCGGGGGCGAGGGCGCCGAGGTGGCGCTCGGTCCGCAGCGGGATGGCGCCGAGCATCTCCGCCGGCCGGTGTGGTGCGCCGGTGGTCTCGGCCGCGTCGATGAGCGCCTTCTCCGCGCCGAGCAGCGCGGTCGAGGTGAACAGCGACTCCCCGACGCGCCGCGTCATCGGGTCGCGGTTGTCGTCCAGGTGCACGCACGCCGCGGCGGCCTCGGTGGTGAGGTCGTTGAGCAGCGCCCGCCGCTCCGCGGGCGAGGCCATCCGCAGCAGCTTCGAGGCCCGCACGGCGGCGGCGCCGAGGTTCCACGTCGTCCACACCGACCGCCGGGTCGAGACGTCGTCGAGGACCTGGGCGACCATCGCCGCACGCACCTCCGGGCCGACGTCGTGCGCGTGCAGCGCCCGCCCGTAGGTGCCGGCCAGCGCCCGGGCGGCGAGGTCGCGCGGCTCGAGCCCAGTCAGCGCGCGGGCACGGTTCGCCCAGTCCACCAGCAGGTCTGCCAGCGGTCGGATGGTCTTCGGTGGCCGCGTGGCGCGGGTCAGGTGCTGGCGCGCCCGCGTCGTCTCCACCCGGGTCGGCGCCCGGCCGTGGGTGCTCTCGAACTGGGCGAGCCACTCCTGCTCGGCGCAGTGGATCGCCTCGGCACGGGTCGAGAAGTGGGCCAGCAGGTCCTCGCCGACGCCGTCGACCTCGAACGCGAGATTCCGGCGCGGGCCGCGGTCGCGCATCGACCACTCCACGGGCAGGCGCCGCGCCAGCTCGTCGGCAAGCAGCGCGTCATACAGCTCGGAGACGGTGACGACCGCGGCGTGCACGGTCCGCCCGTCGAGGCTGCGCCAAGCGCCGTCGGGCCCCTGGACCTTGTTGGCGACCACGACGTGGGTGTGCAGGTTCGGGTCCCCGGCCCGGGTGTCCCAGTGATCGAACGCCGCCGCGACCATCCCGCGGGTGCGGACCTGATGACAGCCCGCCTCGCCGATGCGCGTGCGGATGACGCGCTGCTCGACGAACTCCAGCGATGACGCGAGCGCCGCCCGGTGAGCGTCATAGACGATGACGCGGGTCGCGTCATCGGCCAGCGCCCACAGGACCGAAACGGACTTGGGCGCGGTGAAGGTCAGGTCGAACCCGACCACCGCGTGACGCTTCCCGTCATCGAACCGGCTATAGGGCCGGCCGAGCGCGTCATCGGTCAGCGGGTCGACACCGTCGCGGAAGACGGCCGTCATCGCCGCCTCGGTGACGACGTCGCCCGGGCGGAGCCGCCGGGTCGTGTCACCGAGGCCGGGGAGGCCTTCGCCGTACCAGCGACCGGCAGGGTTTCCGGTCTGCTCGTAGTACGCGGTCAGCGACGCGCCGGCGTCGAGGCCGGCGTCGCCCGCGGCGACGTGCCGGGTGAGGTAGGCGTACCCGTCCCCAGCCGTCAGCTTGTGCATCGACATCACCCGCCTCACCTCCCTCGCGACTCCGTCGCTACCTGCAGGTGTGCGGCAGCGGGGGAGAAGATGCGCAGCTGCCGCCGCGACGGCGTTCAGGAAGAGGTGTGCCAGCGGGCCTACCAACCTGAGGCCACACGTCTTTCGGGACCGCTCCTGGCGGGAGCGGTCGTCTTGCCATCCCGCCGCAGGCACAGACGGGCAAGATGGCGGGGTGAGGCTGACTTCGACCGACGGAGCAGAGATCGAGCTCCGACCGTTGGGTTACCAGTACCCGAGCATCGAGGGGGATGGGCCTCGCGACTGGGATGCCAACTGGCTCTACATCCGGGGCGACGTACGCCTAGCGGATGGGAGGCGCTGGCACTTTGAGGACGCGTGCCTGACCACGTGGGAGGCCGCGGAGCTCGCCGGCTGGCTGCGCTCGGCCGCCGCCGGCGAGGTCAGGGCGATTCCCTTCCCGGCTGACGAAGAGCAGCTCTTGGTCTTCACGGAGCCGAACCTCGGTTTCAGCCTCGCCGCGACCGCTGAGGGTTGCAGGTCCGTCCGGGTGCACTTCTCGCTCGAGGCGAGGCCCCGATGGGCAACCCCGCCGGGAGACGACGTGGACCTCTACGACTTCTTCGTCACCGTGACGACGACTGTCCCCGAGCTCCTACGCGCAGTGGAGGAGTGGGATTGCGACCGGGCTCTGTTCCCGCCTCGCTGACTCGAGGGCCGGCCAGGCCTGGGCCGATGACGCGCCGTGACTCCTCTTGCACCTGCGCTCCGCGTTGAGCTCCGCGCACTTCGCCCCCTGGACACGACGCCGGGTGAGTAGCCTCGGCACGTTGGCGGTGTCGACCGAAGGCGGCTGCGATGACCGAGGCCCTGGAACTCACTGAGCGAGCGTCGCTGGCGATTCGCATCGGCGAGAGCCACTTCCGGGAGTTCAAGAGCGCGATGGCAGGACCGCCCGGCGCCAGGACCGGACGCAGTCCGAAGGACGTGGCCGTGGACATCGCGCGCACGCTGGTCGCGTTCGCCAATGCCGACGGCGGCGAGCTTCTCGTGGGCGTTGAAGACGACGGTACCGTTACTGGCCTCCCGTTCGATGCGACGGAAATCCAAGAGCTGCTGGCCGCGCCGCGCACCCACGTGCATCGCGATACGCCTCTCCCGGCCATGACCGCGACCCTTGTCAAGGTAGACGGCGACAAGATCCTCTACTTCGCAATCAGCAAGGGCCTCGACTTCGTTTACCTAACGTCAGACGGGCGGTGCATTCGGCGCGAAGACCGCGCGAGCGTCCCCGACACGGCTGAACGGATCGTCCACAGCCGAGAGGAAGACCGATCGCGGATCTGGGATCGAGAAGTCGTTTACTCGGCCAGGCTGAGCGACCTGGACCTCGATCTCGTCACTTCGGTGGCCGCGCAGGTTGCGTATGGCATATCCGTGGAAAAATGCCTGCAATACTTCGACTTGGCGGAGTTCACGCCAGACGGCTTGCGCCTCAAGAATGCGGCGCTCGCGCTGTTCGCGAAGGACGTGCGACGGTGGCACCCACGCTCCCAGGTCAGAATCATCACGGTGCGTGGAAAGGAGAGATTGACGGCGCCCTCCTACAACGTGGTCAAGGACGACGTTGTTGCGGGGAACATTCTCACGCTCGTCGACACGGCATGGGAACGACTGACTCTGGCAATGGCTCAGCAGCCCACGTTCACCGAGACCGCGCGATTCGAACAGAACTACCTGTACCCTCAGCTCGCATGTCGGGAAGCACTGCTAAATGCGATAGTACACCGCGACTACGCTATCGAAGGGCGAGGTGTTGAGGTCAGCATCTATTCAGACCGTATGGAGATCGTCAGCCCAGGAACCCTTCTGTCAACCGTCGCCCTCTCCGACCTGACCCAGCTTCGTGGTGTGCACGAGTCGCGCAACCCGCTCATCGCGCGGGTCCTGCGCGAGGTGGGTCTCGTGCGAGAGATGGGCGAAGGGGTGGTGCGCATCTTCAACGTGATGCGCTCGAGTGGACTCGCTGAACCCGAGCTGAGAAACGGGTCCGACAACTTCACAGTTGCTCTGTACAACAAGTCACTCTACGAGCCAGACGTAAGTCTCTGGCTGAGCAGTTTTGATGCCGCCCACTTATCGGAAGCGCAGCGTGCGGTGATGGCGCTAGGCTACAACGGCCGTGAATTCTCGGCTCAGGATGCAATTGACACGCTCGGCATCGTCGATGTAGGCCAACTACAGGACATCCTGACACCGCTTCGAAATGCCGGATTGATCGAGCGCACAAAGGATCGCAGCAAGGTGCGTGCGGAGGCTCGACGGCGTGGAGTCGCGACTCGCAAGGTGAAGAGCTACCGCGTGCGCCAGGATGCCAGTGCGAGTGCGCCGCGTGAGGACGAGGAACCGCGGGGTGCTCACTACCTATTCCTGGGCAACTTGCCGCTTGCTGCATCCGAGGCAGAGATCGTTGCTGTGCTGAGTGGATTCGGAGAGGTCCTAAGTGTCACCCTCCCGCCTGGGCAGAAGGGTGACAGAAACCGCGGGTTCGGGTTTGCCGTCGTCGAGAGCGCCGGCGTCACAACCGATCTCATCGCGCAACTCGACGGGCTTGACTTCTACGGCCGACGGCTACGTGTGGGAGAAGACCGCAAGGTGCACGACAAGGCGTAATCAGAGAGGTGGCGCAGGCCGCGTCTGCCGTCGCGCCCGGCGTGAGTGTGGGCGTCGGCGCCAAGTGTGGCCCTCCATCCGGGCCTGAGCGGGCGCGGTCCCTGCCAGGGTGCGCCTGGGCCCTTGGCGAGCGTCGTATCGGCCAGCCCTGGCATCGCGCGACGTGCTCGTCCGATATCGTCCAGCAGTGGAAAGGAGGCCCACGGTGGCCGACGAGCGCGAGGACCTGACTGAGGCTGGCACTGGCGAGCCCGTCGACATTGAGGTCGACCTCGAGGAGAGTGCGACTGACCTCGACGAAGAGGGGGAGGAGGTAGATCCCGTTCGGTTCTGGGAGAGCCGGCAGCGAGAACTGGTCGTCAGTGTGCTCAACTACAACCTCGGCACGCTGTCCGACCTGATTCATAGCTCGAAGATCGACCTGTCGCCCAGGTACCAGCGGCGCGCTCGATGGGACCAGAAGCGGCAAAGCGCGCTGATCGAGTCGTTCCTAATGAACGTCCCGGTTCCATCGGTCTTCCTTAATGAGGACGACTACGGGAAGTACTCAGTAATTGACGGCAAGCAGAGGCTCACTGCAGTACACAACTTCCTCAGGGGGCGCCTGAGGCTCAACGGACTCAAGGTCTTCTCGGAGCTTAACGGGAGCACCGTTGAGGAGATCCCGACGCCGCTTCGAAACGCAATTGAGACCCGAGCGGCGTTGCAGGCGATCATTATCCTCCGGCAGTCTGACAAGGATGTGAAGTTCGAGGTCTTCAAGCGTCTCAACACGGGCGGTGTGCGGCTGAATCCCCAGGAGATCCGGAACAGCACCTGGGCCGGGCCGTTCAATAACCTGGTGCTCGAGTTGTCGGAGGAGCGCGCGTTTCACGATCTCCTGAATATCCAGCGACGTGACCGCTCGCTGATCTGGCGTGAGATGCGCGACGCAGAGTTCGTGCTGAGGTACTTCACGTTCAGGGACACCTGGGATACCTTCTCAGGAGGAATGCAGCGGCACATGGACGAGTTTATGGCACGGCGCCAGTACGCCGACGCTGCGGTTCTGGAGGAGATGAGGCAAGACTTCCTCGCGACCGTATCCAATGTGCAGGCGGCGTTCGGCGAACACGCTTTCCAGAGGTGGGTCCCGTCTAGCGGGCAATGGCGTCGGCAGGTGCTGGCGGCTCTGTTCGATGCACAGATGTTCGCCTGTCGGGGTCAAGAGCGCGAGGTGCTGCTCGAGAAGCGAGAGCCGATACTTTCGGGGATGCAGGAGCTCTTTAGGGACGCCGAATTCTTGGCGAGCGTCGACGCGGCAACGAATACACCTAGCCTATTCAAGCGGCGCATTACGCGAGTGCGGGACTTGATCGGCGAGCAGGTGGGCTAGTGCCGTCCTCGAAATCCCTGCTCGAGTTTCTCGACTCGCTCGCCATGGCGGAGGAACTCGTGGTGGCAGAGCGGCCGCTCCCCGATCCTCCCTCTGGCGCGACCGAGGCGCTGGGCCTCGCGCTTCGAGGCGGAGCAGCCATCTTGATGGTGTCCTCCTTCGAGGCGTTCCTACACGCGCTATTCTTGGAGCGCCTGGGATCGCTGACGCAGCAGCCGCCGGTCATCGCGTTCTCGAAGCTGCCGGACCGGATGAGACTCAAGAGCGTCTGGGAGTCACTGGGTCTAGCTATGCGAGGTCCGCGCGGCTCGAAGACGGAACGGGTTGACCGACTTGCGGAGGTGATCTACGCGGCACGCGTCGTCGGTGCGGAGATCGTCTCGCCGGGTGCGTTCGCTGAGACCAAGGCCAACCCCGGTCCCGGAACCGTGCAGGAGATGTACGCGGATGTGGGTGTTGCTGACATCTTCACGGTCGTTCGCGGCGGCTTCGATGCGCTCTGGGGGCGGCCTGAGGCGAGTTCGTTCCTGAAGGACAAACTCGAAGAAATCGTGGGGCGCCGGAATGCGGTCGCACACGCGGTTGATGTTCGGCGCATCACGCGAGACCAGCTGGACGAGGCCATCCTGTTCTTGAAGGCTCTGGCTACCGTTCTTGATGCGCGACTGGAGTCGCAGGTGAATGATTTGTTGCGGACATGTGCACCGTAAAGTAGTTGGTGGATGGCGACGTCCTCTGTCGCCGGCTCCAAGGGAGGCCGCGACGAAGGCTGCCACCGCGGATCGATACGTCCCCCCGGCTTTGGGCCCATGTTTACGGGCCGTCCTAGGAAGTGCTGGCGAGTCTGGTGGTCAGCGTGTGGTCAGCGTCCACCCCGGAACGGGGTCACGACGCGAACTACTCGCATGTAGTTCCGCAGGTCAGAGCGTTATCCACAGACCGAGATCGAACTCCTAAAGCGGGTGTCGGCGGGCCGAACCTGCCGCCTCTGTCTCGGGTCCCAGGACGTGGACGGCCTGTCATGGGCGTGGTCGGACGCCGGCAGACGGCATCGCCCGGTGACGGCGTCAACGCCCGCGGCGCCCTGCGACCAGCCACCTCACCGCCCCTCGACACTCAGGGAGCTGCGCCGGCGAGCTGGACGGCGAGCAGGCAGACGTCGTCGGTGGGGTGGGGTGCGAGCCGGCGCACGAGCGTGTCGCACAGCGCATCGAGGTCACCCGTGCCCAGCTCGGCCGCCATGTCTCTCAGCGCCGCCATGCCGTCGGCGATCCCGCGGTTGCGGTGCTCGACCAGGCCGTCGGTGTAGAGCAGCAACGTCGACCCGGGGCGGAAGGCGACCTCGGTGGTGGTGCGGGCGGCGGAGCGCGCGATGCCGAGCAGGATGTCGTACGGCATGGGGACGTAGGCGGCGCCGTCGCCGTCGATCAGCAGCGGTGCCGGGTGGCCCGCCGTGGCCACGCGTGCCCACCACTGCCCGTCCCGGTGGGACAGGCGGACGACGAGGCAGGTGCCGATGAGGTCCTGCCCGAGCCGCCCCAGCGTCTCGTCCAGGCGGGTGAGCAGGTCGGCCGGCGCCTCGTCGTGGTTCACGGCGAGGGCCCGCAGGGTGCTCCTGACCTGCGCCATCCCGGTGGCGGCCGAGACGTCGTGCCCCGTGATGTCGCCGACGACGAGCAGGATGTCGCCCGAGGGCAGCACCAGGGCGTCGTACCAGTCCCCGCCGACCTCGGCCTCGGCGGCGGCCGGCACGTACCGTGCGACCGCGGCGAACGGGGCCAGGTCGGGCAGCGTCGTGAGCATGCTCCGCTGCAGGACGACGGCGATGCCCGCCTGTGCCTGGAAACGGTCGGCGCGGTTCTCCGACCGTGCGTGCTCCGTCGCCGCCGACAGGGCGATCGCCGCGTGGGCGACGAAGAGCCGCCCGACGGCGACAGAGCTCTGGTCGAAGGCGTCCGGCTGCCGGGAGTACATGTTCAGGGCGCCCAGGGTGTCGCCCTCCACGAAGAGGCGGAGCGAGAGCATCGACCGGATGCCGCTCTCCGTGGTGGCGCGGGCGGCGAAGGTCGTCCACCGGTGCTCCGCCCGCAGGTCACCGGTGACGTACATGTCCCGGTCACGGATCGCCGACAGGCATGGACCCTGATCGGTGTCGTACTGGATCTGGTCGAGCTGCAGTGCGATGGCGTCCGAGGCGGCGGGTGTGTAGATCCCGGCCGGGGTGAAGAGGGAGACGGCCGCGTACTCGCAGCCGGCGACTGTCGTGACGGACAGGTCGACCATGCGCTGAAGCGTGTGCTGGGGGTCGTCCTCGGCCTGGAGCGCGCGCGCAACGGAGGCCATCGCATCGGCGATGTCCGCAGCCGGCGCGCCGTCCATGGAACGGACGATACGGGGTCTCGGCGGCCGGTGCCCGCCGGGCCGGCGCAGGCTGCCGGGGCTACACTGGAAGCAGTCCCGGGACGAAGGGTCAGCGGCTTCCGCGGCCCGCCACCCGGCACTTCTGAGGAGGGCGTCATGCCCGTCCGAAGCTCATCGCCCACGTCGTCCGGCAGCCCGTTCGACCACCTTCCGAGCACCCACGACCTTCCCGACGCGCGGCCCGCGCCGAACGACAGCAGGGTGGGCCGGCAGCCCGTCGCGCGGACGCGCGCAGGAGCGGCCTGGGTCGGCATCGCCGTCGCCGTCGCCGTGCTGGTCCTGCTCATCGTCTTCATGCTCCAGAACACCGCCCCGGTCGAGGTCGCCTTCTTCGGCCTTCGGGGGACGGCGCCCCTCTCGGCGACGCTGCTCATCGCGGGCGTCGGGTTCGCCGTCGTGACCCTGATCGTCGGCAGCCTGCGCATCGGTCAGCTCCGCCGTCGGATCGGTGGCGCATCCGACCCGGCGGGGCGCACCGCCCACAAGCGCTGAAGCACGCACGACGGACGTCCACCAGGCGTCCCCGCCCCCTCACAGATCGGCCATCCCATGTCGACGACCCTGAAGACCTATGCGCAGGACAGCCCTGTGCCGTCCCCAGGCGAGCCCGGCCGGCCCCGTGGAGACTCCCGTGCCCTGCGGCTCGTGTCGATCCTCGCCTCCGGCCTGCCCGTCGAGCTCGGCACCCCGGACGAACCGGCGCTCTACACCGTTCCGGTGGTCTTCTCGCGCCAGGTCACCGCTGCGGAGCGAGAGGCCATCGAGGATCCCGGGACGGCACGCCGGCTCGTCGAGGCGACGGGCACGGAACCCGGCCTGGCGTTCACCGTCGACGACCGGCGCCTGCTCATCCACAACACGAGCCTGCGTCTGCTCAAGGACGGCCTCGCGTCCGCCATCGGGCGGATGCTGCAGCAGATCGGGACGGACCTCCTGGCCGAGCAGGACCGCGTCACGGCGTCGGCCGAGGCCCGGCTGTCCCACGAGCGCGCACGGTTGGCCGCGATCGCCAGGGACGCTGCGGAGATCAGCTTCTTCGCTGCCGCTGACGGCGACGAGCCTGCGGCCGGGGAGGCGACATGAGCGACACCCGGACGACGACGACACCGACGCCGGTCGGCGACGGGACGCGACCTCTGGACCGACAGGTCAGCGAGTACACGGACCTCGCACAGGCGGTGCGCGCGGCGGGGCTGCTCGAGCGACGCCTCGGCTACTACTGGTCGTGGTTCGTGGGCCTGACGGCCGGGCTCGTCGGCCTGGCCGTGCTGTTCGTCGTCATGGGCCCGACGTGGTGGCAGCTCGGGATCGCAGCGGTCCTGGCGGTGCTCCTGGGGCAGGTCATGTTCCTCGGGCACGACGCCGCGCACAGGCAGATCTTCGCCTCGGGGCGGTGGAACGACTGGTCCAGCCTCGTCATCGCGAACCTCTACGCCGGGATGAGCTACGGCTGGTGGCAGCACAAGCACAGCCGGCACCACGCCAAGCCCAACCAGGTGGGCGCGGACCCGGACATCGACCCGGACGTCATCGTCTTCCACACGACAGAGCTGGAGCGGCCCCGAACCGGTGTGCGCGGCTGGCTCACCCAGCGGCAGGGCTGGTTGTTCTTCCCACTGCTCCTGCTCGAGGGCCTGAACCTGCACGTCTCGGGGGTCAAGACGATCTTCGGCCGCGGCCCCGTGAAGCGACGCCCGGTGGAGATCGCCTTCATCACGCTCCGGCTCGGCGGCTACCTGGCCCTCGTGTTCTGGGTGCTGCCGGTGGGGATGGCGTTCGCGTTCCTGGGCGTCCAGCTCGGCATCTTCGGCGTCTACATGGGGGCGGTGTTCGCCCCGAACCACAAGGGCATGCCGATCGTGCCGCGTGACGCGAGGATCGACTTCCTGCGCAGGCAGGTGCTGATGAGCCGGAACATCCGCGGCGGGCGCGTCACCGACGTCGCCATGGGTGGTCTCAACTACCAGATCGAGCACCACCTGTTCCCGAGCATGCCCCGGCCGAACCTGCGGCGGGCCCAGCCGATCGTCCGCGAGTTCTGCGCGGCCCACCGCGTGCACTACACGGAGACGAGCCTTGCTCGGTCGTACGCGATCGTCATCCGCTACCTGAACGCGGTCGGGCTGGCCGCGCGCGACCCGTTCCAGTGCCCGCTCGCGGCGGAGTACCGCTCCGCGCGGTAGACGCACGGAGGCGGGCGCACGAAGGCCGCCACCCCTCGCGGAGCGGCGGCCTTCGATTCGCGCGGACCTTGCGGACCGGCCGTCAACCGGGCTTCACCAGTTCGGTTGCCGAGAAACCAACTTCGAACAACTGTACCACGGCGCCGCCGCGCGGCCACCAGGCAGACGCCGTGGCGGGAGTGAAGGTGGCGCCCGGACCGCAGGCGGCCTACGGGCACCGCCCTGTTCAGACCGGCTGCACCGGAGCCGGCGGCGGCTCGATCGTCCGTGGCGTCTGCATCAGTGGGATCACCGGCAGCCGTTCCATCGCCTGCCACGTCGCCTCGCTGAACAGGTGCCCGTACAGGTCCATCGTCATCGTCGCGGTCGAGTGTCCGAGGATCACCTGCACCGCCTTCACGTCCGCCCCGGCCGCGATGAGCAGCGACGCCGCCGTGTGCCGCAGGTCGTGGATCGTCATTCCCTCGACGCCTGCCCGGCGCGTGGCGTCCATCCACCCCGACCGCGCCCGGAAGTTCGTGTTCGTCCACACGCCGCCGGCCGGGCTCGGGAACAAGTACCCGCCAGGCGCGGTGAAGGCCACGCGCGTCCGCACGTACTCGTCCAGCGCCGCGGGCACGGGCACGGTCCGGGTCTGGTGGGTCTTGGCCGGCCCGAACACCGCCCCGCTGGTCCGCTTCGACTGCGTCGCGGCCCGGTGCACCCGCACCCCGAGCCCGTGCGGGGTCTGCACGACGTCGTCGACCCGCAGCGCGGCCATCTCGGAGAACCGGCATCCCGTGGTCCCGAGGAACAGCACCACGGGCTGGCACAGCAGCGGCACCGCCATGACCAGCCGGCCGAGCTGCTCCGGCCGCAGCCAGTGCGGCTCGGGATCTGCTCGTGCTCGACCAGGTGGTACACCGTCCGGGGCGGCAACCCGAGCACCCGCGCCGCGTCCCTCTGATGGGTTGGGTGTGGCCTTCGTCAGCGACCGAGCACCGGTCCATCGGCGGATTGCCTGCGAAAGCGGGCCACAATCGGCGCCTGACTGCGGTAGACACTGACTGCGGTCATCAGCGTGGATGACTCTGATCAAGGGGGCTTCTTCATGCATTACTCTCGCCTGCCCAAGATGGCGCTTGCTGCCATCGTGGCAACCACGATGTTCTCGGCACCGGCGCTCGCTACGGAGGACGGGGTCATCGGCACGGACGACGCCGGAACCGGACGCACCGACGACGGTGCTCGTCCCGAAGACAGGGTCCCGTTGCCCGCACAAGTGCAGTCCGAAGCGAACGCGAAGGCGCAGATCGCGATGGCGTACATGGACGTTCGCCGGGGCGTGCTCGCGCCGTCCCAGTTCAACGTCCTCGTGCAGGAGGCCGCCGCGAGCAACCCAGCTCTCAACCCGGACGCGATGCAACTCCGGGTGGCCAGCAGCCGGCTTGGCGGTGGCACGTCAACCAACGCGACGGCGGCCGCAATCTCCCGGGTCCTCGCAGTCGGTTCTGTCGCCCAATCGACCAACTACTACTGCGGCCCCGCAGCGGCGTACAACATCCTGGCCTACAAGGGTAGGACCGTCTCCAAGTACAACAAGAACCACGGCCTGAGCCAGACCACGCTCGCGTCGAGCACGTACCTCAAGACCGACGCGAACGGCGCGACCACCTGGGGCAGCGGGGCAATGCGCACTGGCCTGAACAGGTGGATCGGCGGCGCCGACAACTATCGGTACGTCGCCAACGCGAAGCCGAACGCGACGCTCGTCAAGAGTGCCCTCGTCTACGACATCGACCAGAGCTGGCCCTTCGCCTTGGAGACGTACGAGTCTCAGACGAGCCTTGCCCGGTACAACAACCACCCACTGTGGAAGAGCATTGGCCACTGGGTGACCGGATTCGGCTACGCAGCGAGCGGCGACACGATCTACATCGCCGACCCGTCGTGGCAGCTCTGGGGTGGTTACCAGAAGTTCAGCACCGGTACCGCGGACTTCACCAACAAGTACCTGCAGGTGCACGGGATCATCTGGTGACTTCTGCTCGCAGCACGGCTGCTGCCCTGGCCGGAATCCTGATCATGGCCGGGGCGGCAGCCTGCGCCAACGAGGTGAAGCCCGACTGCGAGCTCGCCGTGATCGCTGAAGCCACACTTGTCGACCTGGCAGAGGTCCGGCCCGGCCCGGCTCGCGAGGGTTGTGACTTCACGGTCGACGCACGCGTCGGGGGTGAAGAAGGGTCCCTGCCGGCCGCGCTGGCTCTCGACAGTGATGGCGAGACCCTCGCCCTCCTCCTGCCGACCGAGCAGGATCCACTGGGTGAGATTCAGTACGCCAGCGGTATCGCAGTCTTCGACGCGGATGGTGACGTCGAGACCATTCTGCGGGAACCGGGATCTGTCGCCCCGAGCGTGACTCCATGGCTCGGTGCGCTTACCGATGACTGGGTGCTCTGGGCGGACAGCACCTCGAGCGAGCTCGCGGCCTTGGACTCCGTGATCTACTCCGCCGACCGGCACACCGGTGAGATCAGGAAGCTCGGAGAGACGAGCCGCGATCCTGAGGGTCGGTCACGCACTGTCGCTGGGTACAGCCGCCCAACGATCGTCGGAGACTGGGCGTTCTGGGTCGACGTGCCTGTCGGAAAGGACGGCTCAGCGGACCGAGCCCAGATCGTGACGGCGCCTCTCGACGGCTCGAGCGCACCCGTTGTCGTCGCAGGCAGGGGCTTCATGGCGACGGCCGACGATTGCTCTCCGGTGCCTGCGCTCGTCTTCGCCGATCCAGGTGTCGGCGAGGCGCGCATACTCCGCGTCCCCGTAGACGCGGAGGGGCCGGGCCCGGTCGAGGTCGTGGCCCAGATCGACCTGGCGGCTGACGAGTTCCTCGAGGACGTCGCGGCGTGCGACCAGGCGCTCGGCTGGGCGGTTACTCGCGAGGAGCCGGCGGAGACGGACGCGGACGACCAAGGCTTGGCAGCAAGCCCGGGCACGATGAAGACAACGCTGTGGCTAACGACCGAGTATGGGACTACGCAGTTCACGTCCGTAGCAGGGCAGACGCTGGCGGACGTCGCGCTCAATGAGCACTACTTGGCATTCACCCAGGTTGAGCCGGGGAACGCCGCCACCCATTACCTCTTCCGACCCGCCGACCGTGCGCTCCTTACCATCCCGACTGAACTGGGCGCAGGCCAGGTGTTCCGGCTGGCCGGTGACAAGGCGCTGTGGCTCCAGCCACAAGAGGGAGAAGCAGCAGAGGAAGCGTTCGTCGACCTTCGGCGCGCTGAGGCCATCATCGCGACACTGACGACGCCGACATCGTGAGCTTTCGTGCCCCGCCCTACCGTCTCGATACCCGTGGGGAGCCCGACTGGTCGCCGGACGCGCGGGTCCGGCCCTCGGGCCGCGTCCGCCGTCGGGTACGCCCCGATCCCCGGGTGCCGGCGGGCTCACGAGGCCGGCGCCTCGCGGGCCTGGCAGACCTCGGAGACGGGCCCTGTGCGCCGGAGTTGTAGTTGGGCGCCCAAGGGCACGTGTAGCACGTGACGACGTGCGTGTGCAGGTTCGGGTCCCCGGCCCGGGTGTCCCAGTGGTCGAACGCCGCAGCGACCATCCCGCGGGTGCGGACCTGATGACGCCCTGCCTCACCGGTGCGGGTGCGGATGACGCGCTGCTCGACGAACTCCAGCGATGACGCCAACGCCGCCCGGTGCGCGTCATAGACGATGACGCGCGTTGCGTCATCGGCCAGCGCCCAGAGGACGGAGACGGACTTGGGCGCGGTGAATGTCAGGTCGTAGCCGACGACGGCGTGCCGCTTCCCGTCATCGAACCGGCCATAGGGCCGGCCGAGTGCGTCATCGGTCAGTGGGTCGACGCCGTCGCGGAACACGGCCGTCATCGCCGCCTCAGTGACGACGTCACCCGGGCGGAGACGCCGCCTCGTGTCGCCGAACCCGGCGAGCCCCTCGCCGAACCAGCGGCCGGCCGGGTTGCCCGTGTGCTCGTAGTAGGCGGTCAGCGACGCACCCGGCTCGAGCCCGGCGTCGCCCGCGGCGACGTGCCGGGACAGGTAGGCGTACCCCTCCCCGGCCGTCAGCTTGTGCATCGACATCACGCGCACCACCTCCCCTCGCCACTCCGTCGCTACCTGCAGGTGTGCGGCAGCGAGGAGAAGATGCCCCGGGAGCGTGCCGGAACCGGTCGTGAGAACGACGAAGGCCCCGGATCGCTCCGGGGCCTGTGGACTGCGCGGTGTCAGGACAACGCGAGGGCGCCGGAGTGATCCGGCGTGGTCGTCAGCTGTCGCCTGCGCATGCGGCAGACGGTACACCGCGCGGAGGCGCATCGCCCGCGCCCTACTGCCTGTCGGCCCTCCACGTCACGCTCCCGGCCTGGCCGAAGTTGGCCACGTCCGCGCGCGAGGCCTGCCCCTGCGGCGACGCCGTGGCGCGATCGGCCGTCTCGGCGTCGGGGTAGGTCAGCCGGGCGATCACGTACGGCGCCTCGGGGTCAGTGCTGTCGACCTTGCTCCAGACGAACTCGACGAGCTCAGGGATCGCGTGGACCAGGGGGACGTGGACGTCGCGGTAGTAGGCGTCGAAGGCGTCCGGGTCTGCCGGGCGCCGGTAGATCACGAAGATGTCGTGCATGGTCAGGTCCTCTCGAGGATGGGGTGGAGTGGATCCGCGGGCTCCGGCGGGCTGAACCGCAGGCCGAGGCAGAACGCCGCGAGCCCGGTCACCGTGACGACGGCACCGACCAGGCCCGTGGACGCGTAGCCCCAGCCGCGCAGGATGGCGAACGAGCCGACCAGCGCACCCACGCCGTTGGACGCGTTGAAGGCCAGGCTCGTCAGCGCGGCGCCCAACAGCTGCGCACGCCCCGCGTACCGCATGATGCGCAGGGTGAACCCGATCGCTGCGGGTGGCCCGAGCAGGCCGATCAGGAACAGGCAGACGACCAGGGCGACGACGGACGACGCCGTGAGCCACAGCCCGACGAGAGTCAGCACCGTCAGCGCGCTGCTCACGACGACGGCGCGCAGCGGCCCCGCGTCGACGACGCGGCCGCCCAGCACCCCACCGATCGACCCGCCCACACCCCACGCGAGCATCGCCCAGGGGACGAGGGCCTGCGGCGCGCCCGCCGCGTCGGTGACCAGCGGGGCGACGTAGACGTAGGTCGCGAAGACGCCGCTCGCCGTCACCAGGACGCCGACGGCGCCGAAGACCACCTGCGACTGCCGCAGGCCCGACAGCTCGGCGCGCATGTCGAGGGACCGGTCCCCGGGTGCCCGCGGGACGAACCGCACGATGAGCGCGGCGGCCAGGACGGCCAGCGCGGCGATCAGCACGAACGCCCAGCGCCACCCGGCCACCTGGCCGAGCCACGTGCCGAGCGGGACGCCGGTCAGCGTCGAGAGGTTGAGCCCGAGGGCGACGTAGCCGACGGCCCGCCCCTGACGGTGCGCCGGGACCAGCGACGCCGCGAGCACCTGCGCCGTCCCGAAGTACGCCGCGTGCGGGATACCCGCGAGGAACCGCACCGCGTGCAGGGACTCGATGCTGACCGCCAGTGCTGTGAGCAGGTTGCCGAGGCCGAGGGCGAGGACGAGGGCCACCGCCAGCGTCCGCCGGGGCAGGTGCGTGACGAGCCCGACGATCACAGGGGTGCCGATCACGACGCCGACGGCGTACGTCGCGATGACGCGGCCGGTCTCGGCCGGATCGGTCCCCACGGCGTGGCCGATCTCGGGCAGCAGGCCCATCGTCACGAACTCGGTCATGCCGATCACGAACGTGCCGAGGGCGAGGGCAGCGGTGGCGAGCCCGACGTGCACGCGGGTGTCGGGTCGGCTCGGGGAGGTGGTCATCGGGTCGGGACGCTAGCCGCGAGAAGGGCGTCCGCGACCGCCCTGGTTGCGCGGTATTTCTTCGTGACACGGGTGACACCCCGCCCGACGAGGGGCGCAACACCCGCTCCCTACGGTCGGCATCCATGAGCGGCCGGCGCGCACCGCGCCGGGCCGCCGGACCCCACGACCCGCCAAGGAGCCACCCGTGACCGACGACCTGCCCGTCTGCACCGTCGACGACCCGTTCATGCGCGCCGCCTACGACGTCGCCCTCGAGGGCTACCGGTCGGGGGGCATCCCGATCGGCGCGGTGATCGTGTACCGCGGCGAGATCATCGGCCGGGGCCACAACTCCCGGTTCCAGCGCAGCAACCCGATCCTGCACGGCGAGATGACGGCGTTCGAGAACGCGGGTCGCCAGCCGGCCGAGGTGTACCGGGAGTCGACGCTGTACACGACCCACTCGCCGTGCACGATGTGCGCCGGCACCACCCTGCTGTTCGGCGTGCCGCGGCTCGTCATCGGCGAGGAGATCCACAGCCGCCGGAACACCAACTACCTGGGGTCCGGCAAGCTGCCGTCGGAGTTCCTCCGGTCGATCGGCATGGAGGTCACGGTCCACGACGACCTCGCCTGCTACGAGATCCTCGAGCGCTTCGCCCACGAGAAGCCGGACGTCTGGGCGGAGGACATCGGCGTCACCGTGCCCGAGCTGATGGACATGCTCGCGGATCCGGCCTTCAAGCCCTGACGGCCCGCGTCCCGCCATTGAGCGGTATCTGACGGTGACGCCTCGGACATCGCGGTGCCACGTCGCCGCGACATCGGCTCCGTAGCGTCCCGGTCATCGCGAAAGACCACGGCAACGGCGCCGCCACCACGAACCACGGATCGGAGAAGGTCGGATGGCGCAGTTCGGTCTGATGATGGGCGGGAAGCCGATCGACGAGCACGTCGCACTGTCGAAGGAGGCCGAGGCTCTCGGCTTCGGGACGGTGTGGCTGGGCGAGGGACGCCTCACCGGGAGCGTCATCCCGCACATGACCGCCGTGCTGCGGGAGACGAGCACGATCAAGGTCGGCAGCGGGATCCTCCCCTACCGGACGCGCAACGTCGGCATCCTGGCCGGGACGTTCAAGACGTTCGACGAGTTCGCGCCCGGCCGGTCGATCATGGGCCTCGGCCCCTGGTGGGAGCCGCTCGCCACGCGCCTGGGCCTGCCGAACACCAAGCCGCTCACGGCGATGCGTGAGGTCATCACGGTCTCCAAGGAGCTGCTCGCCGGCCGCACCGTCACCTTCCACGGTGAGTTCGTGGACGTGACGGACATCCGGTTCGACAGCCCGCACGACGACTTCGGCCGGACGTACGACGTCCCGATCTACATCGGCGCCGTCCGCTTCGGCATGGTCGCGCTGTCCGGTGAGATCGCCGACGGCGTCCTGCTGGACTTCCTGCTGCCGCCGTCGTACACGGTCGAGGCGTGGGAGGCGATCCGCAAGGGCGCCGCGAAGTCCGGCCGCTCGCTCGAGGGCTTCGGCGTCCCGCAGCTCATCGCCTGCTCGGTCGACGACGACGACCCGCAGAAGGCCATCGACGAGTGCAAGTACTTCCTCACGCAGTACGTCGCCCAGCAGTCGCACATCACCGAGTTCTCCGGCGCCGACCCCGAGCTCATCGCGGCGGTCAAGGCCAAGGTCGGCTGGCCCGCGACGTCGGCGCAGATCAAGGACGCGATGTCGCTGCTCTCGAACGAGTTCGTGCAGTCCGTCTGCGCGTGCGGCAGCACCTCCGACGCCGTCGACAAGATCGACGAGTTCGTCGAGGCGGGCGTCACCGAGGCCGTGCTGACGCCCCAGAGCCCCGGGCTCGGCGGCCTCGACACGATCCGCCGCATCGGGAAGCACTCCGCCACCGCCGGCGTCTGACGGCGGACGACGAGGAGGGACGCGGACATGACAGCAGCTCAGGTGGTGGGTGCGCGCCCGGCGGTCGCGTCACCGGCGTGGGGCTCGGGTTGGGTGCGGGTCCGACGCGTCGCCGCGCGCTGGGGCGTCGCGGCCGTGATGGGCGTCGCGTTCGTCGTCGGGCTCTGCCTGCTCTGGGAGCTGGCGAAGCTCGTGACCGGCACGGACGACAGCCTCATGCCCCACTCGTGGGCGGTCTTCGCCCAGCTCGGCGAGCCCGCCGGCCCCGACGGGACGTGGCTGACGTACATCGCCGAGAACTGGGTCGTGACGCTGCGCAACGCCGTCGCCGGCTTCCTCGCCGGCTCGCTGCTCGGGGTCGCGCTCGGGGTGTGGATCGCCAGCAACCGGGTGGTCGGCGCCGCGCTGCTCCCGATCACCGCGCTCATGCAGACCATCCCGATCGTCGCCATCGCCCCGGCCATGGTGCTGTTCCTCGGCACGGGCTGGGAGATCAAGGCGGCCATCGCGGCCTTCCTGACCTTCTTCCCGGTCACGGTCGCCACGGCCAAGGGCATCGCGTCGACCAGCGCCGAGAGCCTCGAGCTGATGCGGGTCTGCGCAGCCAGCCGCTGGCAGACGCTCGTCAAGGTGCGGCTGCCCTCCGCCCTCCCGCTCATCTTCGTCGGGCTGGAGACGGCGGCCGGCGTCGCCGTCATCGGCGCGATCGTGGCGGAGCTGCCGTTCGGGGCCACCGAGGGGCTCGGCATGGTCATCCTGACCAGCTGGCAGTACTACACGATCCAGCCGACCTCCCTCTACCTCGCGGCCATCGCCTCGTGCGCCCTCGGCGCCTTCGTGGTCTTCGCCGTCCGCGCCATCCGCACGCTCGTTCCCGCAGCGGCCGACCCGAAGGGGGCCTGACGTGAGCACCGACACCACCGAGGCGACCGAGAGGCAGACCCGACTCGTCGGGCTCGCCGCCCGCGACGTCGTCAAGACGTTCTCCGTCAAGGGCAAGGAGAACCTCGTCCTCGACACCATCAACCTCGAGATCCCCAAGGGCGAGTTCGTCTCCGTCATCGGGCCCTCGGGCTGCGGCAAGTCGACGCTGCTGAGGATCTTCGCCGACCTCATCCCGGTCACGAGCGGCACCGCGGTGGTCGACGGCATCTCGCCGCAGCTGGCGCGGGCCGACCGCCGGCTCGGCGTCGTGTTCCAGCAGGCGAACCTGATGCCTTGGCGGAGCGTCCTGCGCAACGTCGGCCTCCCGCTCGAGGTCGAGGGGCGCGGCAAGGTCGCCCGCGACGCCACGTCGCGCGAGCTGCTCGAGCTCGTCGGGCTCGCGGGGTACGAGAAGCACCTGCCACGGCAGCTGTCGGGCGGCATGCAGCAGCGCGTCGCCATCGCCCGCGCGCTCTCGACGGAGCCGGACGTCCTCCTCATGGACGAGCCGTTCGGCGCGCTCGACGAGATCACACGCGAGCGGCTCAACCAGGAGCTCCTGTCCATCTGGGGACGGCTCCGCCCGACCGTGCTCTTCATCACCCACTCGATCCCCGAGGCGGTGTTCCTCTCGAGCCGCGTCGTGGTGATGGGCGCGCGTCCCGGACGGATCGTCGACGTCGTCGACGTCGACCTGCCGTACCCGCGGGACCCGGGTGCGCGGACGGACCCGGCGTTCCACGCGGCGGAGTCCCGGATCCGCGCGCTGCTCGCGACGGCCGGAGGGCACTGACGTGCCGGCCACCGTCAAGGAGCGCCTGGTCTCCGTGGGCAGCCCCGCCGTCGCGCTGGCTGTCGCGTTCGCCCTCTGGGAGCTCGCGGTCAAGGCCTTCGCCGTGAAGCCGCTCTTCCTGCCGGCCCCGTCGGGCATCGCGGCGCAGGCGTGGACCAACCGGTCCCAGCTGGGCGGCTTCTTCTGGCTCACCGGCAAGGAGGCCATCCTCGGGCTCCTGGCGGCGACGGCGGTCGCCACGTTCGCGGCCGTGCTCGTGCACCGCAGCCGGACGGCGGCGCAGCTCTCGGCGTCGATCGCCGGCGCCGGGCGCGCGATGCCGACCGTGGTGCTCTACCCGATCGTCACGGTCTTCCTCGGCACGACGTCGCTCGCCGTCCAGACGATCATCGCGATCGCGCTCGCCCCGCTGGTCTTCAGCTACGTCCTCGAGGGCCTCACGCAGAAGTCCGACCTCGACGAGCTCATGCACGTCGTCGGCGCCGACCGGTCCCAGACGTTCTGGAAGGTCCGCGTGCCGCTGGCCACGCCGCACCTGCTCACCGGCATCCGTACGGCCCTGCCGCTGAGCGTCATCACGGCCATCGTCGGGGAGTACTTCGGCGGCTCGACCTCGACCCTGGGCGCGCACATCCGGCTGATGGCCCAGCAGCTCCACACCATCGACCTCTGGGCGGCCATCGTCTTCGCCTGCCTCCTCGGGGTCCTCGCGTTCGTGCTCGGCGCCCTGCTCGAGCGCACGCTCGCCGCCCGCTCCGGCGTCCCGGCCACCACCTGAACCCGCCCTTCCCTTCCCCCTGCCCGCATCCCCTGCCCCCGCATCCCTCCTGCCCCGCATCCCTCGACCCGGACCCCAACCCCTGACCCCCGAGGAGCACACGATGAACACGTCACTGCGCCGACCGCTCGCCACCACCGCGGTCCTCGCCATCGCGGCCACCGCGCTCACGGCCTGCTCGTCGGCCGAGGCCGAGGAGCCCGCCGACACCGCCGAGGGCCTGACGCCCCTCAGCCTCACGCTGAGCTGGGTGACCCAGGCCGAGTACGCCGGCTTCTACGTCGCCGACAAGAAGGGGTACTACGAGGAGGAGGGCATCGACATCGAGATCCGGCCCGGCGGGCCGGACGTCAGCCCGTTCCAGCTCCTCGCCGCCGGACAGACCGACATCGCCCTGGGCGGGTACGGCCAGCAGCTGGCCGCGGTCGAGGCGGGAGCCGACCTCGTGACGATCGCGCCGGCGTTCGAGCGCGGCGCCGGACGTCTCGTCTACTTCGCCGACCGACCCGAGCTCGCCGACCCCGCCAACTGGGCGGGCACCAAGGTGAGCCTGTGGGGCGGCTGGCAGGCGACCTTCGCCGCGACGGCCTCGAAGTACGACGTCGACCTGGCGGACATCGAGATCTCCAACCAGTCGTTCGACATGACCAACTTCTGCCAGGAGGGCGTCGACCTCGCCGACGCCATGGTCTACAACGAGTGGGCCCAGGCGATCGCCGGCTGCGGCGGCCGAGAGCTCGCGCTCATCGACTACAACGAGCTCGGCACCGCCGTCATGGAGCAGAACCTCGTCGTCGACGGCGCCTGGCTGGAGGAGAACCCCGAGCTCGTCGAGGGCTTCCTGCGGGCCTCGATGCGGGGCTGGCTCGACGTCCGGGACGACCCGCAGCTGGGCGTCGACACCACCCTCGAGCTCGGACCGGCCCTGCCCGAGAAGTTCCAGACGTGGCAGATGAACGAGATCAACAAGCTCATCTGGCCGTCGAGCGCGGGCCTGTTCACGGTGCCCGAGGAGGAGTGGGACCGCAACGAGGACCTGCTCGTGCAGTTCGAGGTCATCGCAGGGAAGCCGGTGCGCGAGGACGTGGTCGACATGTCGTTCCGCGACAAGGTCGCCGCCGAGCTCGAGGCCGAGGGTGCCGACCTGATCGGCGCCGACTTCGAGCCCATGGTGATCGACCCGTACACGTACTTCCAGGACTAGGCGGGCGGGCGCCCGCCCCACCACGCCCCAGTCGCGGTCCGGTCGCGCAGTCCCTCGCGCGACCGGACCGGGACCCCACGCACGCACAACCGAGGAAGGCCATCGTGACCGTCGTACGCGCAGCACTCATCCAGACCGTCGGGCTCAGCCCGATGGAGGCCCAGAACAAGCACAACGTCGCCCTGATCGAGAAGGCGGTCGAGCAGGGCGCGCAGGTCGTCTGCCTGCAGGAGCTCTCCACGGGGCCCTACTTCTGCCAGGTGGAGGACCCGGAGTGGTTCGACCTGGCCGAGTCCGTCCCCGACGGCCCGACGACGCAGCTGATGATGGAGACCGCGCGGCGCCTCGGCGTCGTGCTGGTCGTGCCGCTGTACGAGAAGGCCGACAACTTCTACTACAACACCGCCGTCGTCATCGACGCCGACGGGACGTACCTCGGCATGTACCGGAAGAACCACATCCCGCACGGGAACTTCTTCTACGAGAAGTACTACTTCAAGCCCGGCAACCTCGGGTACCCGGTGTTCGACACGGCGGTCGGCCGGATCGGCGTCTACATCTGCTACGACCGCCACTTCCCGGAGGGCGCCCGGGCGCTGGGGATCGCCGGTGCCCAGATCGTCTTCATCCCGTCGGCCACCGCCGGCGAGTCGCGCGAGTGGTGGCTCCTGGAGCAGCGCGCGCACGCCAAGGCCAACGGCTACTACGTGGCGACGAACAACCGCGTGGGCCTGGAGGACGTCGGCCCGAACGACTTCTACGGGCTGTCCTACGTCGCGGACCCCAACGGCACGATCATCGCGCAGGCCGGCAGCGAGGAGGAGATCCTCCTGGCCGACCTGGACCTCACGGAACCCGACCGGTCGGTCATGCCGAACACGTTCTGGCGCGACCGCCGTCCGGACACGTACGACGCGCTCGTCGCCCCCTGACCCCGGCGCGACGCCGTCCGAGCAGCGACGCCGTCCGAGCAGCACCGTCCCCGAGGAGAGCCGTGAGCACGACCATGACCGCCGAGCAGATCGCCTCGATCGCCGAGCGGACCAAGAGGTACACCCTGTTCGAGTGGGGTACGCAGGACGTCGACCCCTTCGTCGTCGAGCGGGGTGAGGGCGCCCACGTCTTCGGCGCGGACGGGACCCGGTACATCGACTTCAACTCGGTGTCCGTCTCGGTGAACATCGGCCACGGCGACCCCCGGGTCGCGGACGCGATCGCCGCCCAGCTCAGGAAGATCGAGTTCGCCTCGCCGTACTGGGCCACCGAGGTCCGCGCGGAGGTCGGGGAGAAGCTCAACGCGCTCACCCCGGACGGGCTGGAGAAGGCGTTCTTCACGCTTGCCGGGGCGGACGCGAACGAGGCGGCGATCCGGACGGCGCGACTGGTCACCGGTCGCCGGAAGATCCTCGTCCGACGGCGCTCGTACCACGGCGCGACGATGGGGGTGCTCCCGCTCGCGGGGGACCCGCGCCGGTACGCGGTGGAGGGCGGGGTCGGGGACATCGCGCGGATCCCCGACCCGTACTACTACCGCCGCCTCGTGGACGGCCAGTCCGAGCAGGAGTTCTGCGAGCACGTGCTGGCCGAGACCGAGGAGATCATCCAGCTCGAGGGCCCGCACACGATCGCGGCGGTGATGGTGGAGCCGATCACGGGCTCGAACGGCCTGATCGTCCCCCCGCGCGGCTGGCTGACCGGCCTGCGGGAGCTGTGCACCAGGTACGGGATCCTGCTCATCTGCGACGAGGTGATGAGCGGCGTCGGCCGCACGGGCGCGTGGTTCGCCGTCGACCACGAGCAGGTCAGTCCGGACATCATGACGCTCGCCAAGGGCCTGACCAGCAGCTACGTGCCGCTCGGCGCGGCGATGTTCAGCGGACCGATCGCCGCAGCGGTCCAGGGGGTCCCCCTCGGTTCCGGGCTGACGTACCAGTCCCACCCGGTGGGGCTCGCCGCCGCGAAGGCGACGCTCGAGATCTACGAGAGCGACGGCCTCATCGAGAACTCCGCGGTGATGGGCGACTACCTGCGCGCCGGGCTGCGCGAGCTCGCCGCGCGCCACCCGTGCGTCGGGGACGTCAGGGGCGCGGGCCTCTTCAACGCCATCGAGCTGGTCCACGACCGCGAGACGAAGGTGGAGCTGTTCCCGCTCACCGGCCCGCAGGACCCGATCGTCCGCGAGGTCACCAGGACCATGGTGAACAACGGCCTGCTCGCGGCGCTGCGCGGCCCGTGGCTCATGGCGTGCCCCCCGCTCTGCGTCACCCCCACGACGATCGACGACGCCCTCGCCGCGCTGGACAAGGGCCTCGAGGTCGCCGACCGCATCACGTCCGCGGCCGGCGCGCCGCCCCCTCCGCACACCCGGCACACCTACCCCGCAGCACTGGAGGCCTTGCGATGACTGCCAGCTACGAGACCGGCGAGCGCTACCTGCGTGGGCGAGAGGTCCTCGCGTCGATGAACAACGACCCGGACGGCCTCGCCTTCTGGCGCGATGTCGACCCCGACGTCGGCCCGGAGCTGGACCGGCTGCTCGGGGAGCACTGCTTCGGTGACATCTGGGCGGGCGACGGCCTCGACAAGCGGACCCGTCGGATCATCGTCATCACGACGCTGGCCAACCAGAACCGGATGGTGCAGCTGCACGGCCACGTGAAGAGCGCGCTCCAGCAGGGCTTCACCAAGCGGGAGATCCTCGAGATCTTCCGTCAGCTGATCGCGTACGCGGGCTTCCCGACGGCGCTGTCGTCCGTCGAGGTGGCGCGGAACGCGTTCGCCGAGTTCGACGCGGAGACGGCAGCAGCGGAGACGGCAGCGGCGGAGGCGGCGGTGCAGCCGTGACGCGCACCGCCATCACCGGTGGCCTCGTCGTCAACGCCTCCGACTCGCTGCGGGCGGCGGTGCTGATCGACGGCGAGACGATCGTCGCCGTCGCGCACGAGGACTCCGACCTGGTGCGGCGCTTCTGCGAGGACGCCGAGGTCGTCGACGCGACAGGGAAGTACGTCATCCCCGGCGGGATCGACGCCCACACGCACATGGAGGCGGGCCAGGACCCCACGACGTCGTCGGACACCTTCGAGACGGGGACCATCGCCGCCGCGCACGGCGGGACGACGACGATCCTCGACTTCGCGGCCCCGCTCGTGGGCGGCAGCGTGTTGGGTGCGGTCGAGCGGTACCACGACAAGGCGAACGGGAGCTGCGCCGTCGACTACGGCTTCCACGTGATGACCCGCGACGTGGACGCGACCACCTTCGCGGAGATGAGCATGCTCGTCGACCAGGGGGTCACGAGCTTCAAGATGTTCACCGCCTACCCGGGCCAGTGGTACTCCACGGACGACACGATCTTCCGGGTGATGCGGCACGCCGGCGAGATCGGCGCCCTCGTGATGATGCACGCGGAGAACGGCCTCGTGATCGACGTCCTGCGCGACGAGGCGGCGCTGCGCGGCGACACCGCCCCCGTGTGGCACTCGCTCACCCGGCCCGAGGCCCTCGAGGCGGAGGCCGTCCACCGCGTGGCACGGCTCGCGGAGGTCGCCGGCGCGCCCGTCTACATCGTCCACCTGTCGTCCGCGCCCGCCCTGGAGGAGGTCGAGCGCGCACGCCGGCGCGGGGTGCGGATCTCCGCCGAGACCTGTCCCCAGTACCTCTTCCTCGGGCTCGAGGACCTGCGGAAGCCGGACTTCGTCGGCAGCCAGTTCGTGTGCTCGCCGCCGGTGCGGCACGAGGCGCACAACCACCACGCGCTCTGGCGCGGGCTCGCCACCGGTGGCCTGGCGACCGTCGCGACCGACCACTGCCCCTTCTGCATGCACCAGAAGGAGCTGGGCCTGGCCGACTTCCGGGCGATCCCGAACGGGGTGCCGGGGGTGGAGCACCGCGTCGAGCAGATCTACGAGGGCGTGGTCCAGGGCCACCTGACGCTCAACCGCTGGGTCGAGGTGTGCTCGACCCAGGTCGCCAAGACCTTCGGGCTGCACCCGCGCAAGGGGCTGCTCGCGGCGGGGGCCGACGCCGACGTCGTCGTCTTCGACCCGAACCGGCCCCGCACCATCTCGGCCCAGACCCACCACATGAACGTCGACTACTCGGCCTACGAGGGTCAGACGCTGCCCGGCAGCGTCGTCACGACGTTCCTGCGGGGGAAGAAGATCGTCGACGACGGGCAGTTCTGCGGCACCCGCTCGGGTGGCGCGTTCCTCAAGCGTTCCGTCGGGAGCTGAGGGTCATGCGCATCGGCTACAAGGCGTCGGCGGAGCAGTTCGGGCCGCGAGAGCTCGTGGACCTGGCGGTGCTGGCGGAGCAGGCCGGGCTCGACAGCGTGTGGGTCTCGGACCACTTCCAGCCGTGGCGGCACGAGGGCGGGCACGCGCCGTTCGCGCTGGCGGTCCTCGCCGCGGCCGGCGAGCGTACGTCCCGGGTGCTCCTCGGGACGAGCGTGCTCACGCCGACGTTCCGGTACAACCCGGCGGTCCTGGCCCAGGCGTTCGGCACCCTCGGCGTCCTGTTTCCCGGACGCGTGGCGCTGGGCGTCGGATCGGGGGAGGCCCTCAACGAGCGTGCCGTCGACCCGGCCCTGGAGTGGCCCGAGTTCAAGGAGCGGTTCGCGCGCCTGCGCGAGTCGGTCGAGCTCATGCGCGCGCTCTGGGCCGGGGACCGCGTCTCGTTCGACGGGGCCTTCTACGCGACGTCCGACGCAACCGTCTACGACCGGCCCTCCAGCGGCCTTCCCGTGTACGTCGCGGCCGGCGGGCCGGTCGTGGCCCGGTACGCGGGACGGGTCGGGGACGGGTTCATCTGCACCTCCGGCAAGGGCGTCGAGCTGTACCGGGACAAGCTCATGCCCGCGGTGGCCGAGGGCGCAGCCGCCGCGGGGCGGGACCCGTCCGGCATCGACAAGATGATCGAGATCAAGCTGTCCTACGCCGCCGACCGCGCGACGGCGCTGGAGGCCTGCCGCTTCTGGGCCCCGCTGTCCCTGACCGCCGAGCAGAAGCACGGCGTCGACGACCCCACGGAGATGGCGCGCCTGGCCGACCGCCTGCCGATCGAGGAGGTCGCGCAGCGGTGGATCGTCGCCACGACGGCGGAGGAGGTCGTCGAGCAGGTGCGGTTCTACCGGGACCTGGGCTTCGACCACCTGGTCTTCCACGCCCCGGGTCACGACCAGGCGGCGTTCCTCGAGTCCTTCGGCAACGACGTCCTGCCCGCGCTCCGCGCGTTGTAGCGGCGCCTCAGGCGGGGGAGGTCGGTGCACCCAGTCCCGTCAGGACCTCGGCGAGCCGCTGCGGGTCGTCGATCCGCGCGATCGTGATGCGGATGAACTGGCGACCGTCGGCCTCGAGCGTGAACGGCGTCCCCGGGTTGATCGAGATGTCCGCCGCGGCCGCGCGCCGCAGGGCCTCGCGCTCCGACGGCACCTCGACCCAGAGGTTGAGGCCGTCGGTGCCCGTCGACGGGAGGCCGATCGCGCCGAGCGCCTCCATGAGGGCGCGACGGCGCTGCTGGTAGACCGTCCGGGCCCGGGTCACGGTCTCCTGCGTCGCCGGGTCGGAGAGCATGAAGACCAGCAGCTGCTGGAGGATCCGCGCCGACCAGCCGGGTCCCATGCTCCGGCGGCGCTGGATGGAGTCGAGCACGTCGCGTGGGCCGCCGACGGCGGCCAGCCGCAGGTCGGGTCCGTAGGCCTTGGAGAAGCTCTCGACGTGGACGGTCAGGTCGGGGTGCCATGGCGCGACGCTGACGAGCGGGGCGGTCGCGACGTCCGAGGTGTGGTCGTCCTCGATGACCAGCACCGACGAGCCGGCGAGGACGCGGCCGAGCTCGCCGGCGCGGGCGGGCGTCGTCGAGATCCCCGTCGGGTTCTGGGCCCTGGGTTGCAGCACGAGCGCGACCGGTCGGAGCGCGAGCCGTGCTCGCAGGGCCTCGGGGACCATGCCCTCGTGGTCCATGTGCACCGGGACGGGGATGCCGCCGAAGCTCTCGATCGTGTCGATGAGGGTCGGCTGCGTCGGGTCCTCGACCAGGACGCGGTCGCCGAGGTGCACCCGGTCGCGCAGCAGCCGGTCGATGGCGTCGAAGGCGCCGTTCGTGACGATGATCTCCTCCGGCGCGAGCGCCGTCCGCCATCGTGCGCGCACGAGGTCGGCGAGCTCGGGCATCGTGTGCGGCTCGCTGTAGCTGGTCACCCCCGCGGTCTCCGCGACCGACCGCATCGCCGCCTGGATGCTCGGCAGGAGCTCGTGGTCCGGTGTGCCGTTGCTGAAGTCGTAGCGGCGCAGGCCGACGGCCCACGAGGCGTCGCGCGAGCGGTCCTGCATGGCCACCGCCCGCGGGCGGAGCACGATCGTCCCGCTGCGCCGGGCCGACCGGACGAGCCCCTCGCGGGCGAGCCGGCGCCACGCGTCGGTCACCGTCGTCGCGCTCACGTGCAGCGCGGCCGCGGTGTGCCGCACGGTCGGCAGCCGCGTGCCGGGCGGCAGGACGCCGTCGCGGATCAGCGCACTCACCCCGACGGCGATGCCTTGCGCCGAGCGTTGCTCGATCGCATGGGACATCATCTCGAGCAGCGCGGTGACGCGGGTGTTCTCGCGGGCGGCGGGCGAGCGGTCGAGGGCGGCCGGACCAGCCGGGTTCGGATCGATGTCGAGGGTCATGGTGGGGGTCCCTTCGGCGAGGCCCCTCCACGGTCCCCTGACGGCGTGAACGGCGTGTTCGCCGCTGATCACGGACATGTTTCCGGTGGGCGGCGACCCTCGACCCCTCGCGGCTAGGGTCGGCGCTATGCGCCGGCCCGGCCGGCCCGACGCGCGCGTCGGGGTGGAGATGGTGGAGGTCACCGACGCCGGCGGCGTGCCCGCGGAGCGCACCGCCCCCGCCGGGCCCGATGGCGCCGCTCCCCACTCGGCACGCCGGCGCGTGCTGCGTCGGCTGGGGATCGCGCTGGTCGCGGCCCTGCTGCTCGGCGCGGTCGCCGTGGGCGTCGCCGACGCGCGCCGCGACGCCGCTCGTCGGGAGGCGCTCGCCGACCTCGGGTGGGTGATGCCCGCGATGACCGGGCCGCCCAAGGAGGCCTGGCGGGCGCCCGGCGGTGCGGTGCTGACCCAGACGGACGGGACGGTCGTCACCCAGTCCGACGGCGCCGACCTCACCCTGCGCGCGGTCGCGACCGCCACCGGCCAGGTGCTGTGGGAACGCCCGGACACGAACGAGCAGTGCAGCCCGGTCCTCGACGAGGCGACGCAGGGCGCGAGCGCCCCGTCCGCCGTCGGCCGGCCGCAGATGCTCATGTGCCTCGCCTACGACGCACCCGGCAGCGACGGCACTCCGCCGGCCGAGGCCGCGTCGGTGCCCATCGCGTTCGTGGACCTGGAGACGGGCGCGGTGCAGGGGCGGGTGACGGTCGCCGGTCAGCTCCTCGGCCACGCCGAGGTGGGCGGGGGGCTGCTCCTGCTGACCACCCGCGCCGGGGGAGCGGTCGGCGTCGTGCGGGTGGACCCGCGGTCCGGGCGCGTCGCCTGGGACTGGACGAGCGGCTCCGGCGTCCGGCCCCGCCAGGCTCTCGCCGACCTGAGCTGGCACCTGGTCGAGGACGGCGAGGTCCTCCAGCTCGACGGCGCCCGGACGGTGGCGGTCTCCGTGGACGACGGCGCCGAGGCGGACCCCGAGCCCGGCCTCGCGAGGCGCACGTGGGCGGGCCAGGTCCACGCGGCGTTGGGGCGGGTCGGCACGGCCCTGCGCGACGTCGCGACCGGCGGCGAGCGCATCGCGGGCCTGGGCCCGGACGGCGATGCCCGGCCGTTCTTCCTGCTGGAGGGCACCGCGATCGTGGCCATCGGGTCGTCCGTGGCGGCCCTCGACGCGGAGACGGGCGCGTGGCTGTGGGTGCACCCGGCCGCCACCGACCTGGCGTTCGACCCGCTGACCGACGGCGACGTCGTTCTCGTCCCCGAGTCCGACGGCCCTGCGCTCGCCGCCCTGGGCCTGCGGACGGGGGAGGAGCGCTGGCGGATGGCGCTGCCCGCCGACGCCGTCGGGCTGCACCTCGCGCGGGACGGCACCCTGCTGGTGACCACGGCCTCCGAGGTCTTCGGCTACCGCTGAGGCGCGCCGCCCGGTGTCGGGAATCGGCTCGTCGCGGTCGGACGAGCGCCCTAACGTGGGTGCCATGCCACAGGTCAGGACGGTTCAGGTCACGTTCGACTGCGCCGAGCCGGAGCGGGTCGGCCGGTTCTGGTGCGAGGTGCTCGGGTACGTGGTCCCGCCGCCGCCCGCGGGGGTCACCTCGTGGGAGGAGTTCGACCGGTCCCTCCCGGCCGAGCGCCAGGGCTCGGCTTTTGCCTGCCAGGACCCGACGGGGGTCGGGCCGCGGCTGTTCTTCCAGCGCGTGCCGGAGGGCAAGGTCGTCAAGAACCGGGTGCACCTGGACGTGCGGGTCGGCACGGGGCTGGTGGGTGAGGAGCGCGTCGCCGCCCTCGAGGCGGAGTGCGCCCGACTGCTCGCGCTCGGCGCGACGCGCGTGCGGCTGATGGAGGCCGACGGGTTCGACGAATCGTGCCTCGTGATGCAGGACGTCGAGGGGAACGAGTTCTGCCTCGACTAGCGTGGCCGGTCGATGGCGCACGCCGTGCGCCGCAGCCGCACACGCAGGGGGACCGATGGCAGAGCTCGTGGACGACGCCGTCTCGCAGGAGGGCGCGCCGCCCGCCGACGCGCGGGCTGCCGGGCGTACGGGGCCGGTCCCGCCCTGGGCGACGTTCCTCGCGGGAATGGTCGCCGCCGTCGTCGGGCTGGCGCCGTGGCTCGCCGGCGGGGCGCGCCTGCCCCTGCAGAACCTCTGGGACGGCGGGATCCCGGCCGAGGCGCCCGTCGTGCTGCTGCCGTTCAGCCAGTACCACGTGACGTCGATCTTCGCGCTGCTCGTCGTGGGCGGGGCGGTGGCGGGCGTCGCGGCCCGCGCGCTCGTCGCCCTGGCCGGCGGCCGGGGACCGGCGCTGTGGATGGGCGGCGGGCTGCTCGTCGGGCAGGTGGTCGCCGTCGTGCAGACCATCGCGGCCGTGGCGCCCGGCCTGCGGGACGGGCGGGACTCGTCCGTGTACCTCGTCGGCATCGGGGGCGGCATGGTCGCCTGCCTGCTGATCAGCGCCGGGGTGTTCGCCCTGGTCGCGCTGGCCCCGCCTGCCGGCGCGCTGCTCGGCCTGACGACGGGCGCCGTCGCCGTGGGCGTGTGGCTGCCGATCGTCGTCGTCGAGACGAGCGGCCCCGGTTCGGCCCCGATGGGGCTGCTCCGCGCGTTCACCTACGTCATGCCCGTCCTCGTCGGGGCGGCGATCGCGTGGGCCGGCGTGCGGACGGTCGGCCGGGTCTTCTCCGCGCTGGTGAGCCTCGTCCTCGTCTGGCTGGCGCCGCCGCTGACGACCGCGATCTCCGCCGCCCTCGGCACGCGCATCCTCGCGCGGGACCTGCCCGGGATGCTCGAGTACGGCGCGGGCGTCTTCAGGCTCGCGGCCACGGACACCGCGCTGGTGGGCGAGACCCTCGCGCTCGCCGTGGCCGTGGCGGTGGCCGGGCTCATCCTGCGCGAGGCGCTCGGCCGGCGCGCGGCGCCCGCGGAGCAGCCGGCCTAGCCACGGGTCACCCGGCGGCGGCGTCCTCCAGGTAGACCAGGCTGTTTCCCTCGGGATCGCTGAAGTGGAACATCGGCGGCACGCCGTCCCACCGGAGCACCTCGTCGTTGTGGTGCACCACGCCGTCGACGGCCGCGAGGCGCGCGTAGGCCGCGTCGGCGTCGTCGGTGCCCAGGCGGAGGGCGACGGGGATGGGGCTGTCCGGGGGGAGGAGCAGCAGGCCAACCTCGGATCCGGGCGGGACCACCTCGATCATCCGCACGCCGGGCGGCACCACGGCGTCAAAGCGCAGCTCGCACCCCAGCACCTGGGTGTAGAAGGCCAGGGCCGCGTCCTGGTCGGTCACGGGCAGGGACACGCTGAGCACTCTCGTCGTCGTCATGCTGGGCAGACCGTGCTCGACGCGGGAACTGAGCGGGCGGTGAGCCGGTCGCCCCGCGGCGCGGACTTTGTACCGGTGTCTGGTGCTGCACCCGCCGGGCGTGGATGATCGGCGGATGGCTCCGATCGAGTTCGAGATCGAGCGCACCGTCCGTGCCCCGATCGACCAGGTGTTCGCCCGGCTCGTCGACATCGAGGGGTACAACGCCTGGATGGCGGGCAGCGGGACGATGCTGCGCCGAACTCGGCAGACGTCACCCGGGGCGCCCGCCGTCGGGACGACGTTCGTCGACGAGACGAGCCAGGGAAAGATCCCCGGTGAGGTCACCGAGCTGGAGCCACCGCACACGATCGTCTTCCACTGGTGGAGCACGTCCCGGTCGGGCCGGCCCAAGTTCGAGGGCTGGCCGGGCTACCACCTTCAGCCCGCCGACGACGGCGCGACGGTGGTCCGCCATCACGCCAGGCTCGTCCCGTACGGCATGTGGCGCCTCGCGACGCCGATCCTGCGGCGGATGGCCCGCAAGGAGCGCACCACCACCATGGACGCGCTGACGGCGTCCTTCGAGCGGGGCGCGGCGGCCGCGTGAGGTGACGGGAGGCGCGAGCGGGAGGGCCCAGGGAGACGACGCGCGCAGGCTCCCGCGACCCTTCGCCCGCTACTGGGCCGCCGACGCCATCAGCGCGTTCGGAACCGCGGTGACCGGCGTCGCCCTCCCGGTGCTGGTGGTCCAGCAGCTCGGCGCGACGCCGTTCGAGGTCGGCGTCGTCAACGCCGCTCGGCGCCTCGCTGGCGCCTCGGCTCGGCACGTGGCAGGGGCCGGGCCGCGTCGTCGTGCTGACGCGCGCGGCGTACCCGCTCGCCTGGGCGCTCGTCGCGCTCGCCCCGCAGAGCACGGCCGGCACCCTGCTGCTGCTCCTCGCGCTGATCATCCAGGGCCTCGCCGCCGGTGCGGAGAACGCGAACGAGATGGCCCTCTGGCAGTCGCTCACCCCGGACGGGGTGCTCGGACGGGCCAATGCCACCAGGCGGTCCGCCAACCGGACGGCGGCGGCCGTCGGGGCGCTCGGTGGGGGCTTCGCCGTCGGGCAGCTCGGCGACCGGCCGACGCTCGTCGCGGTGGCGGTCGTCTTCGCCGGGGCTGCCGCCATCGCGGCGCTGTCACCGGTGCGGGACGCGCGGGCGTCGTGACGACTCGTCGGACCGAGCCGGGTGTGCGGCGGGACTGCCGACGCGTCAACTCCCGGTCGCGCGCCGGTAACCCTTCCCGTCCTCCGTGCCCGTCCGGGACCAGCCCGCGTCCGTCACGACACCGTCGGCGGTCACCACGGCCCGCCACGCGTACGTGGTCGGCCAGCGGCGGAACACCGGGACCACCGTCGTGACCACGCGCATCAGCAGCGGGAGCCGGCGCGGGCGCCAGCGCCGGGTCGCCTGCAGCGACACCTCGCGGTCGTCGCCGGCCGGGCGCACCGACCACACGCCGCCGGTGACCCGCGCGTCGTCCATCTCGAGCACCCACGTGCCGTCGGCGACCGCGCCCTCGCGGCCCAGGTCGGGCAGCGGCGGCGTGAACCGCACGGCGACCCCGTGGCCGGCCGCGGCGGCCGTCACGGCCCGCACGCCGCCGTCGGGCCCAGGCTCAACCACGCCATCGCCCGGGCTGCCCGCCGCGACGTCGTCGTCCGCGTTGAGGCGGGCCGAGCAGATGGGGCCCGCGTACTTGATCAGGTGACGGCGGTGCAGGCGACGCCCGGGCAGGGCGCCGATGCGGGCGTCCTCCCCGTCGATCCGGATGACCGGCGACCGGCCGGGCACCTCGTGGACCAGGTCGAAGATCGGCATCCAGACCACGAGCATCGCCCGCGGCTCGGTGACGGCGGCGCTGACCGGTGCGAGGAACCCGCCGCGCCGACGCGGACGGCCGTCACGGTCGTCGACGTCGATCTCGATCAGCCGCCCGTCTGCGTCGGTGAACCGCGCCTGGGCGACGACGCCGTCGTCGGTCACCTCGATATGCGCGACCTCGAACGGCGTCTGGGTCCACGAGTGCGTCCCGGCGCCGATGGAGTACCCGCTCGGGTCGAGCCGTAGGGCGGGGTCGGCGCCGGGCGGGTGGACCGGGGAGTCCATGCACACCGTAGGGAGCGGCGACACGTCCCGGTGGGACGTGGTCACCACCGGGCGCGCTCGCGGGCCCGGACTACTCCGTCCGTGGGACCCTGCCGTCCGGATGGAACCTGTGCCGCGCGTCGTGCGTGTACGGGTGGTGGGGGCCGAGGGGAGCGACGTCGTGAGCGACGAGAGCGGTGAGCTGGAGCTGCTCGCCGCCCGCTCCGCCGAGGACCGCGACGCGGAGTTCACCGCCTTCATGGCGGCCGCGATCCCGGCCCTTCACCGGTCGGCGTTCCTGCTGTGCGGGGACGCGCACCGCGCCGACGAGCTCACCCAGCACGCGCTCGAGCGGACCTACCGGGCCTGGCCGCGCGCCCGGGAGGGCGACCCGCTCGCCTACGCCCGGCGGGTGCTCATGAACCTCCGCGTCGACGGCTGGCGTCGGACGCGGCGCGAGGTGCTCGCCGATCCGCACACGATCGCCGGCCGCGAGGCAACGTGGACCGACCCGGACCTCGGTGACCGCGACGAGGTGCTGCGCGCCCTCCAGGCGCTCCCGCTGAAGCAGCGCCGCGTCGTCGTGCTCCGGTACCTGCTCGACCTCAGCGAGGCGCAGGTCGCCGCCGAGCTCGACCTGCCCCTCGGGACTGTGAAGTCGACGGCCGCGCGTGGGCTCGCGAGCCTCCGCGCCCTCCTCGCCCCGGCGATCGACGGGAGGCCGCTGTGACGCACACCGACGACGACGTCCTCGTCGCCTTCCTCCGCGGGCACGCGCTCGACGCCGTCCCGCCGTCCGGCCTGGACCCGCGCGTCGTGCTGGCGTCCAGCCGGCGCAAGCGGGCGTTCGTCCGCGGCGCGCGCGCGGCCGCCGCGCTGGTGGTGGCAGGC
>AXCX01000630.1 GCA_000767215.1 Actinotalea fermentans ATCC 43279 = JCM 9966 = DSM 3133 | reverse complement strand
CAGGGCGCAGGCCAGCCAGGTTTTGCCGGCACCGGTCGGGCCGGTCAGCAGCAGGTTGTGCTGCTGGCGGATCCAGTCGCCACTGGCCAGGGTGGCGATCAGACGCTCGTCCAGGGCGCGTCCGGAGCGGCGGTCGAGATCTTCCAGGCAGGCGTTGGCGTACTTGAGCTTGGCCTTCTTGCGCAGCCGTACCAGGCGCTGGTTGTCACGCCAGGCCAGTTCGCGGTCGAGCAGTAGGCCGAGGCGTTCATCGAAGCTCAGGCTGTGGCTGGCCGGCAGCGTCCATTGCTCTTCCAGGGC
>AXCX01000629.1 GCA_000767215.1 Actinotalea fermentans ATCC 43279 = JCM 9966 = DSM 3133 | reverse complement strand
TGATTCAGGGTGTGTTGCGGCATCATCGAACAGCTCCTGTTGCGGGGGTTGGTAGTAGTCGGCGCCACGGACGTTCTCGTGGTCGCCGGGTAAGGTCGTTTCGGCGGCACGCTGGGGCAGCGGCTGTTGATCCAGGCCTTGCTGGAGCAGGTTGCGCACGCTGCGCCCGGTGAAGGCGCGCAGGTGTACGGCACGTTCGGCAGCGGCTTCCAGGCGTGCATTGCCATAGCGCCGGGCCAGCGAGAGCAGGCCGAGGCAGGCGCGGTAGCCCATCTCCGGGTGCGGCTTGTGGGTCAGTTGGTGATCGATCAGTTGGCGCGTGTAGGGGCCGATCCGCTCGCCCCAGTCGAGCAGGCGTTGCGGCGTCCACTCACGATGCG
>AXCX01000628.1 GCA_000767215.1 Actinotalea fermentans ATCC 43279 = JCM 9966 = DSM 3133 | reverse complement strand
CTGGGTCGACGGCGCCCAGCAGCTGCGCGGGACGCTCGCCCGCGGCGGCGACGCGTGGCGCTGGAGCGGCCGCGCCTGACGACGGGCCGCCCGAGCGGGCACCGTCCATGATCGATCCGTGTCGGTGGTCGGCGCTTGGCTGGGAGCGTGCCCAATAACCCGGTGACAGCGCCCGAGCGCCCGCCGTACGGTCCGGCCGTGGTCCGCGCACCGAGCACCGCCTCCTCGGCCGCCCTGGCGGTCGGGCTCGCCGCGCGGTGGCGCACCTGGCGTGACACGGCCGTCCGGCCGCGGCTGCTCGTGTTCCGGCTGCTGCCGCTGGCGGGTCGGGGGCTGGTCCTCGCGGTGCTGGTCGTGAACGTGGCGCTGGGGGTGCTGCCCGTCGCGTTCCTCGTCGCGACGTCGGCCGTCGTCGGCCAGGTGCCCACGGCCGTCACCGGCGGGGTCGGCTCGGTGGAGTGGGACCGGCTCGTCGTGACCTTCCTGCTCGCCACCGCCGCCTTCGTCGCCCAGCAGGCGCTCGCCCCGCTCCAGGCCGCCCTGAACGTCCGGATGAAGCGGGTGGTCGACGGGCACGTGCTCGACTCGGTGCTGGGCACCACGCTCGGGTCCGTCAGCATCGCGCCGATGGAGGACGCGGGCGTGCTCGACGAGCTCCAGGACGTGCTACGCCCGTACCAGCGGGACTTCGCCCCCCCGGGCGAGGCGTGCGGCGCCTCGCTCGCGCTCATCGCAC
>AXCX01000627.1 GCA_000767215.1 Actinotalea fermentans ATCC 43279 = JCM 9966 = DSM 3133 | reverse complement strand
TGTCATCGTGGGCGCGCTGCTGCACTGGTGGGCGGGGGCGGCCGTCGTCGTGGCGACCCTGGTCTTCCGGTACGGGCAGCGCGGCGGCCTGCGCCGCTACTCCCAGGTGTGGCGCGAGCTGGTGCCGACCATCCGGCGCTCCACGTACCTCCACGAGACCGCGGTCGGCCCGGGCGCCGCGAAGGAGGGCCGTGTGTTCGGCCTGAGCGACTGGCTGGCCGAGCGGTACCTGGCGAACCACACCGAGATGTACGCGCGGGTCGCCCGGCGACGGCGCGAGGTGTACCTGCGGCCCTACGTCGGCTACACCGCCCTCGGCCTGGCGCTGGCGGCGCTCGTGCTGGTCGCCGCCGCGCGGGCCGGCGCCAGCGGTGAGCTCGACCTCACCCGGCTCGCGCTGGTGCTGCAGGCGGCGATGGCCGCGCTGCTGCTCGGCGAGTACTACGTCGAGTGCGACGTGCCGACGCAGTACGGCATGCTCGCGGTCGCGGCCAAGGCGCGGCTGGAGGAGCGCGTGGCCGCAGCGGCCGCGGCCGCCG
>AXCX01000626.1 GCA_000767215.1 Actinotalea fermentans ATCC 43279 = JCM 9966 = DSM 3133 | reverse complement strand
CGGCGGCCGCGGGCACCGCCATGGTGGCCGGCGCGACGTTCGCGGTCGCGGCCGGGTCCGCCCACGGCACCCGCCTGACGCCGCGGGTCGAGCCGCCCGACGACGCGCCGCTTCTCACGACCGGGCCCTACGCCGTCAGCAGGAACCCGATCTACGGCGGGCTGCTCCTCGGCACGTCCGGGTGGGCCGTGCTGCGCCGACGGCCCGAGCCGCTGCTCGCCTGGGGTGCGCTGCTCGCCGTCCTGACCAGGAAGGCCGTGCGCGAGGAGCGTCGCCTCGCCGCCCGTTACGGGCCGACCTTCGAGGCCTACCGCGCGCGGACGCCCCGCTTCCTCGGCCTGCCCCGCTGACGCCGCACCCACCGGCTCCCGCGTACACGGACCGCCGCACCCACCAGCTCCCGCGGACACAGACCGCCGCGCGCCTGCACGCCCTCCACGCACCGTCGCACCAGCTCCCGCGGGCACAGACCGCCGCGCGCCTGCACGCCCTCCACGCACCGTCGCACCAGCTCCCGCGGGCACAGACCGCCGCGCTTGGGACTGCTGGTGCTGGTGAGGCTGATGGGACGCCCCACGGTGCGCACTGGTCACATCAGTCACAAGAGCGGCGGCGGGTGCGCGGAGGCGGGCGTCGGCGGCGGGTGCACGGAGGCGGGCGTCGGCCGCGGGTGCATGGGCCGGGCGTCGGCGGCGGGGTCAGGAGGCGTCCGACGACGCCGGCGGCTCGTCCTTGCCCGCCTCCTCCAGCTCGTCCGCCTGCTCCTTGGTCGCGTGCACGGCCTGGTCGGCGTGCTCCGGCGGGCCGTACACCGTGTAGAGGATCAGGGGGTTCTCCCCCGTGTTGAGGAAGTTGTGCTTGCGCCCGGCGGGGACGACGACGAGGTCACCCGCCGCCACCTTGCGCTTCTGCCCGCTGACCACCGCCTCGCCGACGCCGCTGACGAACGTGAGGATCTGGTCCACCCCCTCGTGGATCTCCTCGCCGATCTCGCCGCCCGGCGGGATGGTCATGACCACCAGCTGCGTGTGCTCGCCCGTCCAGAGCACCCGGCGGAAGTCGGGGCTCTCCTCGGCGACGGTAGCGATCGTGTAGTGCTCCACGGCTCTCCTTCGATGGTTGGGGACACGATGGTCGGGGAAACGATGGCGGGCTCAGGCCCCGGTCGGGCTCGGGCCCCGGTCGGGCTCAGGCCCGGTCGGGCTCAGCACCCGGTCGGGCTCAGGACGCCGCGCCCGCCCTCCGGCCGCGGGCGAGGCGCAGGGCGCGGCCGGCGGC
>AXCX01000625.1 GCA_000767215.1 Actinotalea fermentans ATCC 43279 = JCM 9966 = DSM 3133 | reverse complement strand
CCCGCACGTGCTGGGCACCGCCGGGGCGCTCGCCGCCGCCGTCGTGCTGCTCGCCCTGGTCGTCACCGGGTTCGGGGCCGCCGTCGCCCGGCAGGTGCGGTCCGCGACGCGCGTGGAGGACGAACGATGAGCGCCCCCCGGTTCACGGCTCCCCGCTTCACGGCCGCGCGCCTGGTCCGCCGCCAGCTGGCCGCCGAGCCCGCGACGGGCGCCCTGGTGGCGGCGACGGTCCTCGTCGTGTCGCTCGTCCTCTCGCTGTGGCCGCGCGCCGTCGACGCGCTGCTGGGCGACGACCTCCACGAGCAGGTCACCTCCCTGACTCCGGCTCAGCGGGACGTGACCGGCCGGATCGCCGCGTGGTTCACGTACGAGCCCGGGCCGGGCGCGCCCGGCGACGCCGACCCCAGCCTCGAGGGCGACGAGCTCGACGGGAGCGCGCACCTGGCCGGCTGGCTGGAGCAGCTCGAGGGCAACCGGGCGGCGGCCGGCGACCAGCTCTGGCACGTGCTCGGCCCGCCTGAGGCGGTGGCAACCCGCCCGTCCGACCCGATCGACAAGGGCCCGCGCGCGGCCGGCGTCGTCGCGGAGACCCTCGCCATCCGGACCGACCTGCGCATCGGCGACCGCGTCCGCGTCGTCGAGGGGCGCGCCCCGGCCGCCTACGACACCGGCGGCCTGTACGACGCCGGCTCGCCGCTCGACGTCGTCCGCGACCGGCCGCTCGAGCTCATGGCCAGCGTCGACACCGCGGACCGGATGCGCTGGGCGGTCGGCGAGACCCGCCTGATGACCGGCGTCGTGCCGTTCCGCGTGACGCTCGTCGGGACGTTCGAGGCGGTCGACCCGGACGCCGGGTACTGGTCGCACCTGGAGTCCACGCTCTTCCCGTTCATCGACGAGGACGGCAACGTCGGCACCACGGTCAACGGCACCGCGTACGCGGACCCGAGCGCGCTGCCTGCGCTGGTGCTCGCCGACGGCGTCGCGGTCGACTTCTGGTACCCGACGCTGACCGCGCAGACCGCGACGGCCGACCACGCCGACCTGCTGCGCGAGCTGCGCGCCTTCCTGGCCGAGGCCGGGATGACGAGCGAGCTCACCGCCCGGCTCGAGGACGTGACCGCGCGCCACGCCACGTTCACCGGCCTGCTGCAGGTGCTCGCGGTCGGGCCGATCGGCGTCGCGCTCGCGGTGCTCTGGCTGGCCGCCGTGCTCGCGACGGAGCGCCGCCGCGGCGCGCTCGCCCTGGCAGGGGTCCGCGGCGCGTCGCGGACCGGC
>AXCX01000624.1 GCA_000767215.1 Actinotalea fermentans ATCC 43279 = JCM 9966 = DSM 3133 | reverse complement strand
CGAGACGTTCGCGCGCGTCGTGCGGGCGTGGCTGCTGCCGCCCGAGCCGCGCGTCGCCGAGGTCTAGACCCAGATCGCGGCAGGACGGCCGTCGGAGAAGGCCTCGGGCGGGTCGGGCAGCGAGACGGCCTGGCCGGTGGCGACGCGCCGCGCCGACCAGGCGGCGGCCGCGGCGTCGAGGACGTCGTCGACACCCGCGCTGCGCCCGGCCGTGCCGAGGTCGCCGAACAGGGGGATCCCCTGGTCGGCGAGCAGCAGGCGACGGACCTCGGCGCCTGCCCACGTCGACTTGCGCTCGCGCAGCGGGCCGCCGTTCATCCGCGCGAACGACGCCTCGGGGTGCACCTCGACGACCCGCGCCGACGTGCTCGCGAGCAGCTCCTCGACCTCGAAGACCTTGTGCCGCAGGGCGAAGGCCTGCTGGGAGACGCCCTCGCCCGCGAGCTCGGAGTTCAGCGCGGAGGCGGTCGCGTGGTCGCTGGCCCGCAGGGCCGCGCGCACCGGCGTCATGAAGACCGACGCGCGGAGCGGCCCGATGGCCTGCTTGGCGAGCACGTCGGCCGTGCGCCGCCCGGCGTCGGGCAGGCCGATGGGCATGTCCACGCCGACGGCGGCCAGCGGCCCGTCCGCCTCGGCCTGCGCGACGACCGCGGCGATCGTCGCCGCGAAGAAGCAGCGCAGCCGCTCGTCGGCGAGCAGGATGCCGACCCAGCCTGCCTTGCAGGCGTCCACGCCGAGCGCGCGGGTTCGGGAGGGTGTCACGGGCACGGTGGTTACTGTGGCAGAGCAGGTGGGGTGCGTCGCAGCCCGTCGCGGACACGTTCGCCCGGGTGAAACCGCAGGCCGGACACCGCGGGGGTCGTGTGTCGGAGGGCGTGGGTAGCGTCGCGGCATGCCACCCGTGCCCCGCCGCATCCGGCTCGCCGTCGACGCCCTGGACCTGCGGCCCGACGCGCGGGTGCTCGAGGTCGGCTGCGGCACCGGCGTCGCCGCGGAGCTGCTGTGCCAGCGCGTGCCCGAGGGCCACGTGACGGCGCTCGACCGCTCGGCGACGGCCGTCGGGCACGCGGAGCGGCGGCTGGCGCGCTGGCTGGACGCGGGCGTGGCGGACGTGGCGGAGCGGG
>AXCX01000623.1 GCA_000767215.1 Actinotalea fermentans ATCC 43279 = JCM 9966 = DSM 3133 | reverse complement strand
CGCCGCGGGCGTCGCGCTCGCGCTGCAGGTGGCGGTGAACTTCGCGAACGACTACTCCGACGGCGTGCGCGGCACCGACGCGCAGCGGGTCGGGCCGCTGCGACTCACCGCATCCGGTGCGGCGCGGCCCGGGCAGGTCAAGGCGGCGGCGTTCGCGTCGTTCGCGGTGGCGGCCGTGCTGGGGCTCGCGCTCGTCGCGCTGAGCGGGCAGTGGTGGCTGCTCGCGGTGGGCGCGGCGGCGATCGCGGCCGCCTGGTACTACACCGGCGGGCGGCACCCGTACGGCTACCTCGGCCTCGGCGAGGTGGGGGTGTTCCTGTTCTTCGGGCTCGTCGCGGTGCTCGGCACGACGTACACCCAGGCGGGGGTCGTCACCTGGCCGGCGGTGCTCGGCGCGACGGGCGTCGGGCTGCTCGCGTGCGCCCTGCTGACCGTGAACAACATCCGGGACGTGCCCGGCGACGCGCTGTCCGGCAAGCGCACGCTCGCGGTGCGCTTCGGCGAACGCCGGGCGCGGCGCACGTACGCGTGGCTCCTCGGGCTCGCGTTCGTCGCGGGTGCGGCCTGCGCGGTCGAGGCGACGGGGGCGCTGCTCGTGCTCCTCGCGGCGCCGGGGGCGGTCGTGCTCTCGATCACGGTGCTCGCTGGCGCCCGTGGCGTCCTGCTCAAGCCCGTGCTGGCGGGCACCGGCCTGCTCGAGCTGGGCTACGGGGTGCTGCTGGGGCTCGGGCTCGCGATCTGACCGTCCGGGGGCTCCTCGCGCAGCCGGTCGGCGATCGCGTCCTCGGCGGCGGCGTCGTCCTCGACCGCGCGGGAGAAGCGCGGGCCGGTCCCTTCCGCGCGCCGGTCCGCGATCCACTGGGCGGCGGCGACCCGCTGCTTGCCGAAGAGCACGTAGCTCAGCGCTGCGGCGACGACCGTCGCGACGATGACGAGGAGCCAGCTGCCCATGCCCGCGAGCCACAGCCCACCGAGCGCGAGGACGAAGACCCCGAGCCGCAGCAGGGAGTAGGTGACGACCGGCACCAGGCCAGCCTAGGCGCCTGCGCGGCTTACCCTGGGTGGATGCTCCGCGCCCTGGTCTACGTGGTTC
>AXCX01000064.1 GCA_000767215.1 Actinotalea fermentans ATCC 43279 = JCM 9966 = DSM 3133 | reverse complement strand
CGGGACGCTCGCGGACGCCCTGGCCGCGCGCGCCCTCGTGGACGGCGCGGACGACGTCATCGCCGTCGGACCGGACGGGCGCCCGCTGGGCTACGCCGACCTGGACGCCGTGGCGACGGTGCCGGTCGCGCTGCACGCGTCGACCCCGTTGCCGGCGGTCCTGGTCCCGATGCACCCGGACGCCGTCGTCGACGCGGGCCCGGTGGGCGAGGCGGCCGCGGGGGCCATCGCGCGCGCCTCACGGCTGTCCCCGGTGATGGCGGTCCGCGGGACCGACGGGAGCCTGTGCGGCCTGCTGCGGCACGCGGACGTCGTCACGGCGCTGCGGGCACGTAACTAGCCGCGCCGCGGCGCTCCCGCTCCCGGGCACGCGCGATCCCCGCGCACTCCTAGACTCGGGCACCGTGACGACGCCCGAGGTTCCCGAGCACGGCCCCACCGGAGCGAGCCAGCGGCGTGGGCCGTTCCGGGTCGGTGACCGCGTCCAGCTCACCGACCCCCGGGGCCGCCTGCACACGATCACGCTGAGCCCCGGTGCGACCTTCCACACGCACCGCGGGTACTTCCGCCACGACGACCTCATCGGGGCGCCGGAGGGCTCGGTCGTCGTGAGCACCGGCGACGTCGCCTACCTCGCCCTGCGGCCGCTGCTGGCGGACTACGTGCTCTCGATGCCGCGCGGCGCCGCCGTCGTGTACCCGAAGGACGCAGGTCAGATCGTCGCGATGGCCGACATCTACCCGGGCGCCCGGGTCGTCGAGGCGGGCGTGGGTTCCGGCGCGCTGACGATGTCCCTGCTGCGCGCCGTCGGGGACGGCGGCTCCCTGCTGTCGATCGAGCGTCGCGAGGACTTCGCCGACATCGCCCAGGGCAACGTCGAGGGGTTCTTCGGCGGCCCGCACCCGGCCTGGGAGCTGCGCATCGGCGACCTCGCCGACGTCCTGCCGACGGCGGCCCCGCGCGGCAGCGTCGACCGCGTCGTGCTCGACATGCTCGCGCCGTGGGAGAACCTCGACGTCGTGGCCGACGCCCTGGCCCCGGGGGGCGTCCTCATCGCGTACGTCGCCACGGCGACGCAGCTCTCGCGGCTGGCCGAGGACGTGCGCGACGACGGCCGGTTCACCGAGCCGTCCGCCTGGGAGTCCATGGTGCGCGGGTGGCACCTCGAGGGGCTGGCGGTCCGCCCCGAGCACCGCATGATCGGCCACACCGGCTTCCTCCTGACGACCCGGCGGATGGCTGACGGCGTCCCGGTTCCGTTGCGCCGTCGTCGGCCCGCCAAGGGGGCGTACGGCGAGGACTGGACGGAGGAGGACCTGGGGGAGCGGACCGTCTCCGACAAGAAGCTGCGGCGGGTGCGGCGCGAGCTCGGCCGGGCGCGTCCCGCCGGGGCGGCCGCCGGCCGGCCCGAGGCGGACGCGGACGACGAGGTGCCGTCGGCGGAGGCCGAGGACTGAGACGTCGGCCGTCGGGAACAGCGCGGCGGCCTTTTCGGCTTGACGCTTCTGCATAGGGTCGTGGTCAGTCCTGGTCCCACGAGAGCGGAGGCGGTCATGAGCCAGCACCCCGAGACGGACCCGGCACGCGGGGTCGAGGCGCGCACGGACGCGGCCCGGCAGGCGGCCGTGCTCGCGGCGAAGAACGAGCGCCTCGCCGACGCCCTGCGCCAGGCGCGGGACCAGATCGTCGAGCTCCAGCGCAGGCTCGAGGACCTGGGGCGACCGCCCGCGACGTTCGCGACGTTCCTGGCCGCGCGCGCCGACGGCAGCGCGGAGATCATCTCCCAAGGGCGCAAGATGCACGTCCAGGTCGCGCCCACCGTCGAGCTCGAGGCCCTGCGACCGGGCCAGGAGGTCAAGCTCAACGAGGCGCTGGCGCTCGTCGAGGCGGGCAGGTACGAGTCCGTCGGGGAGATCGTCACCGTCAAGGAGCTCATCGGGGACGACCGCGCCCTCGTCATCGGCCGCGCCGACGAGGAGCGTGTCGTGCGGCTCGCCGGACCGCTGCGGGAGGAGCCGCTCCGCGTCGGGGACGCCCTCACGGTCGAGACGCGCAGCGGGTTCGTCTTCGAACGCGTGCCGCGCTCGGAGGTCGAGGAGCTCATCCTCGAGGAGGTGCCCGACATCGGGTACTCCGACATCGGCGGGCTGGGGCCGCAGATCGAGCAGATCCGCGACGCGGTCGAGCTGCCGTTCGCGCACCCGGAGCTGTTCCGCGAGCACGGGCTGCGCCCGCCCAAGGGCGTCCTGCTGTACGGGCCGCCGGGCTGCGGCAAGACCCTCATCGCCAAGGCCGTCGCGAACTCGCTCGCGGAGATGCGCGGGACCGGGACCGACGGGCGGCCGGCCAAGAGCTTCTTCCTCAACGTGAAGGGTCCGGAGCTCCTCAACAAGTACGTCGGCGAGACCGAGCGGCACATCCGGCTGATCTTCGCCCGTGCGCGCGAGAAGGCGGCCGCCGGCCACCCGGTCGTCGTGTTCTTCGACGAGATGGAGTCCCTGTTCCGCACGCGCGGCACGGGCATCTCGAGCGACGTCGAGACGACGATCGTGCCGCAGCTGCTCAGCGAGATCGACGGCGTCGAGCGCCTGGACAACGTCATCGTCATCGGCGCCTCGAACCGCGAGGACATGATCGACCCGGCGATCCTGCGGCCCGGCCGGCTCGACGTGAAGATCAAGATCGAGCGGCCCGACGCCGAGGCGGCGCGGGAGATCTTCGCCAAGTACCTGACGCCCGACCTGCCGCTGCACGGCGACGACCTCGACGAGCACGGGGGCGACGCCGTCGCGACGGTCGAGGCGATGATCGCGCGTGCCGTCGAGCGAATGTACGCCGAGACCGACGAGAACGAGTTCCTCGAGGTCACCTACGCCTCGGGCGACAAGGAGGTCCTGTACTTCAAGGACTTCTCGTCCGGCGCGATGATCCAGAACGTCGTCGACCGCGCGAAGAAGACCGCCATCAAGGAGCTGCTGGCGACCGGCCACAAGGGGATCCGGGTCGACCACCTCCTCGCCGCCTGCGTGGACGAGTTCAAGGAGAACGAGGACCTGCCCAACACCACCAACCCCGACGACTGGGCCCGCATCTCCGGCAAGAAGGGCGAGCGCATCGTCTTCATCCGGACGATCGTCCAGGGCAAGGGCGGCAAGGAGAGCGGGCGGACGATCGAGACGGTGACGCCGACCGGCCAGTACCTGTGACGTCGCCCCACCCGGGTGGGACCACGCACCAGACCAGCCCGGAAGGGAGCGCTCGTCGAGCGGGACGTCCCGCTCACGTGCGCTGGTTAGGCTGACCGGCGTGACCGTGCGCCGCGTGATGGGGATCGAGACCGAGTACGGCGTCCTCGCCGCCGGCCGCGCGGGCGGCAACCCGATGCTGCTGTCGAGCCACGTCGTGGCCGCGTACACCGCGCTGACGTCGGCGGCCGCCGGCCACGCGCGGTGGGACTACGCGGACGAGGACCCGCTCGCCGACGCGCGGGGCTTCCGCCTCGACCGCGGCGCGGCCCACCCGTCGCTGCTCACGGACGACCCCGCGCACGCCGCGCCACCGGGCCCGGACGAGGGCGTGACGCCGGCCGACGGCCGGTCCTGGGGGACCGCTTCGCTGGACCGGCCGGACGTCGAGGAGTACGAGGACCCGGGGGCGGCGACGACGGTGCTCACGAACGGCGCGCGGCTCTACGTGGACCACGCGCACCCGGAGTACTCCTCGCCGGAGGTGACCAACCCCCGCGACGCCGTGCTGTGGGACAAGGCGGGGGAGCGGGTGATGCTCGCGTCGGTGCGCACGCTCGCGGCCAACCCGGCCATGCCCGACGTCGTGCTCTACAAGAACAACGTGGACGGCAAGGGCGCGTCCTACGGGACGCACGAGAACTACCTCGTCGAGCGCTCCGTCCCCTTCGAGGACCTCGTCGACGCCCTGACGCCGTTCCTCGTCACCCGCCAGGTGTTCGCGGGTGCCGGGCGCGTCGGCATCGGGCCCACGGGCGAGGTGCCCGGCTTCCAGCTCTCCCAGCGCGCGGACTACATCGAGGCCGAGGTCGGCCTGGAGACGACGCTGCGCCGCCCCATCGTCAACACCCGCGACGAGCCGCACGCCGACCGCAAGCGCTGGCGCCGCCTGCACCTCATCCTGGGGGACGCGACGCTCCTCGAGGTCGCCACGTACCTGCGGCTGGGCACGACGTCGCTCGTGCTGTGGCTCGTCGAGCAGGCCCAGGAGCGTCCCGCGCTGCTGGACTTCGTCCCGGGGGTGCGGCTCGCCGACCCCGTCGACGCGGTGCGACGGGTGAGCCGCGACCTGACCCTGAGCGAGCCGCTGGAGCTCGCGAGCGGGCGCACGGCGACCGCGCTCGACATCCAGCGGACGTACCTGACCGCGGTGCGGACCGCGGTGGGGCGCGCCGACGCCGACACGGCCGAGGTGCTCGCCCGGTGGGACTCGGTGCTCGAGCGCCTGGCGGACGACCCGACGTCGTGCGCCAGGGAGGTCGAGTGGGTGGCGAAGCTGCGCCTCCTCGAGGCGATGCGCAGCCGGGACCACATCGGCTGGGACAACCCGCGGCTGGCGGCGATGGACATCCAGTGGTCCGACGTGCGACCCGAGCGGGGCCTGTACCACCGGCTCCTCGCCGCAGGCGCGGTCGAGCGGCTCGTCGACGACGAGCAGGCCGCGCGCGCGGTGCACGAGCCCCCGGACGACACCCGGGCCTACTTCCGCGGCACGGTCGTGCGTCGCTTCCCCGGCCAGGTCCGCGCGGCGAGCTGGGACTCGGTGGTGCTCGACGTGCCGAGCCACGCCTCCCTGCGCCGCGTGCCGCTGCGCGACCCGTGGCGCGGGACGCGCGCCCACGTGGGCGCGCTGCTCGAGGCCTGCCCGGACGCCGACACGCTCGTCCAGCGGCTCGCCGGCGGGTGACCCCGAGCGCGGTCGCCGGAACCCCCGCGCGGGTCGTCGGCACCGCCGCCTAGGATCGACGTGTCATCACCCGCCGCACGGGCGGCGCCGGAGGACAGGGGAACGATCATGGCCGGTCAGGAACACCGCGAGCACCACCGTGACGCCGAGGAGCCCGAGGGCGCGCCGGAGCCCGTCCCCGCCGCCGCGCCGCAGGCGCGCGACACCGAGGTCGACAAGCTCCTGGAGGAGATCGACGACGTCCTGGAGTCGAACGCCGAGTCGTTCGTGCGCGGGTTCGTGCAGAAGGGCGGCGAGTGAGGCGCGATGACGCCTGACACCCACGGCCGTCTGCCGGCCTCGTTCACGGTGCCCGGGACGTCCTCGTTCTGGGAGTTCCTCGCTGCGCACGACCCGTCCCTGCTGCCGGGGCGCACGCTGCCGCCCGGCGAGGTGACCGGCGCGCTGCACGGCACCACCATCGTCGCGCTCGCCTTCGACGGCGGGATCGTCATGGCGGGCGACCGGCGGGCGACCGCGGGCCCGACCATCGCCTCGCACCACATCGAGAAGGTGTTCCCGGCCGACGAGTACTCGGCCGTCGGCATCGCCGGGACCGCCGGGCTCGCCATCGAGCTCGTGCGGCTCTTCCAGCTCGAGCTGGAGCACTACGAGAAGATCGAGGGCACGCTGCTGTCCCTCGACGGCAAGGCGAACCGCCTCGCGACGATGATCCGCGGGAGTCTCGGGCTCGCGATGCAGGGCCTGGCCGTCGTACCGGTGTTCGGCGGCTACGACCTGGACCGCAAGGCCGGCCGGATCTTCAGCTACGACGTGACCGGCGGCCGCTACGAGGAGACGGACTTCCACGCCGTCGGATCGGGCTCGGCCTTCGCGCGCGGCTCGCTGAAGAAGCTCTGGTGGCCCGGCATGTCGGCCGAGGACGCCGTGAAGGCCGCGGTGCACGCGCTCGTCGACGCGGCCGACGACGACTCCGCCACCGGCGGCCCCGACACGACGCGGCGGATCTGGCCCGTCGTGGCCACCGTCACCGGCGCGGGCTACCTGCGGGTGCCCGATGCGCGACTGGCCGGCACCGTCGCCGAGATCGAGGCGATGCGGCGCGTCACCGAGCCCGGTGGAGGTGACCCGCGATGACGATGCCGTTCTACGTCTCGCCCGAGCAGCTGATGAAGGACCGGGCGGACTACGCGCGCAAGGGCATCGCCCGCGGCCGCTCCGTCGTCGTGCTCGCCTACGACGACGGGATCGCGTTCGCCACGGAGAACCCGTCGCGGGCGCTGCACAAGATCTCCGAGATCTACGACCGGATCGCGTTCGCCGCCGTCGGCAAGTACAACGAGTTCGAGAACCTGCGCGTCGCCGGCGTACGCTACGCCGACCTGCGCGGGTACTCCTACGACCGGACCGACGTGTCGGCCCGGGCCCTGGCGAACGCGTACGCCCAGACGCTCGGCACGGTGTTCACCACCGAGTCCAAGCCGCTCGAGGTCGAGCTCGTCGTCGCCGAGGTCGGGCGCACCGCCGACGAGGACCAGATCTACCGGCTGTCCTACGACGGCTCCGTCGCGGACGAGCGGGGGACCGTCGTCATGGGCGGTCAGGCGGAGGCGCTCTCGGAGCGGGTGGCCGCCGACTGGCGGCCGGGCATGCCGCTGGCCGAGGCCGTGCAGCTGGCCGTGCGGGTGCTCGGGACCCAGCCGGGTGGCGAGGACCGCGTCCTCGAGCCTGCTCAGCTCGAGGTGGCCGTGCTCGACCGCACGCGGCCGCGTCGTGCGTTCCGGCGCCTCGCGGCGCCGCAGCTCGTCGACCTGCTCGGCGTGGCGACCGAGCAGCCGGCCGACCCGCCGTCGGCGAGCTGAGCGGGGCGAGCGGGTGGATCGACGGATCTTCGGGCTGGAGACGGAGTACGGCGTCACGTGCGCCGTGACGACGGGGCGCGGCCTCTCGGCGGACGAGGTGGCGCGCTACCTGTTCCGCAAGGTGGTGGCCTGGGGACGGTCGTCGAACGTGTTCCTGCGCAACGGTTCGCGCCTGTACCTCGACGTCGGGTCGCACCCCGAGTACGCGACGGCCGAGTGCGACGACGTCCCGCAGCTCGTCGCGCACGACCGCGGCGGCGAACGGATCCTCGAGGGCCTCGTCGTGGACGCCCAGCAGCGGCTGGAGCACGAGGGGGTCCCCGGCACCATCCACCTGTTCAAGAACAACACCGACTCGGCGGGCAACTCCTACGGCTGCCACGAGAACTACCTCGTCCGTCGCCAGGGCGACTTCGGCCGGCTCGCCGACGTGCTCGTGCCGTTCCTCATCACTCGCCAGGTGCTCACGGGCGCAGGCAAGGTGCTGCCCACGCCGAAGGGCGCCGTGTACTGCCTCTCGCAGCGGGCGGACCACATCTGGGAGTCGGTCTCCAGCGCGACCACCCGCTCCCGGCCGATCATCAACACGCGGGACGAGCCGCACGCCGACGCGGAGCGGTACCGGCGGCTGCACGTCATCGTGGGGGACTCCTCGATGGCGGAGCCCACGACGCTGCTCAAGGTCGGCGCGACGGACCTCGTCCTGCGCCTGATCGAGGCCGGGATCCCGTTGCGGGACCTGACGCTCGAGAACCCGATGCGAGCGATCCGGGAGATCAGTCACGACCTCACGGGCACGGCGCCCGTCGCCCTCGCGAACGGTCGGACGGTCTCGGCGCTGGACATCCAGGAGGAGTACCTCGGCTGGGTGCAGGCCCACGTCGTCGACGCTGTCGAGCTCACCCCCGTCGTGAAGCAGGTGCTCGACCTGTGGGAGCGCGGGCTGCGGGCCGTGCGCACGGGACGGCTGGACCTCGTCGACCGCGAGCTGGACTGGGTGATCAAGCTGCGGCTCATCGAGCGGTACCGCGCCAAGCACGGTCTCTCGCTGGACGACGCCCGGGTCGCCCGCCTCGACCTCGCCTACCACGACATCTCCCGGACCGAGGGGCTGTACAACCTGCTGGCGGCACGCGGGCTGGTCGAGCGCGTCGTCAGCGAGCTCGAGGTGTTCGAGGCGACCGCCACGCCGCCCCAGACCACGCGCGCCAAGCTGCGTGGCGACTTCGTCCGGCGGGCCCAGGAGGCCCGGCGCGACTACACGGTCGACTGGGTGCACCTCAAGCTCAACGACCAGGCGCAGCGCACCGTGCTGTGCAAGGACCCGTTCCGCGCCACCGACGAGCGTGTGGACCGACTGATGGAGTCGATGTGAGGTTGCGCTCGCGCCGTCCGCTCGCGGCGGTCGTCGCCGTCGTGCTGCTCGCCGTCCTGGCGGGCTGCTCCGAGGAGCCCGAGGTCGTGCCGGGGGAGGTGACCGTCGCGGGCGAGTTCGGCGTCGCCCCGGAGGTGACGTTCGAGCAGCCCCTGGTGGTGACCGAGCCGTCGGTGCAGGTGATCCGCGAGGGCACCGGGCCCAAGGTGGAGGAGGGCCAGCCGATCCTGCTCGACTTCTACGCCGTGTCGGGTGCGGACGGCTCCGTGATCAACGAGACGTACTCGGGCGAGCCGCGCCCCTACCTCCTGAGCGCCGAGGCGCTCGGCGTCGACATCTACCAGGCGCTGGACGGGCAGCGCGTCGGGTCGCGCATCCTGCACCTGGTGCCGCCCGACGGCAGCTCGGGTGCGCCGACGGTCGCCGTGTTCGACATCCTGCCAACCCGCGCCTCGGGCGAGGAGCAGCCGCCTCGCGACGGGCTGCCCGTGGTCGACCTCGACGAGCGCGGGAAGCCGAGCGTCACGATGCCGGAGGGCGCCGCACCGCCCACCGACCTCGTCGTGCAGCCGCTGATCCGTGGCACGGGCCCCCAGGTCGCCGCGGGCCAGGTGATCACGGTCCAGTACGTCGGCGTCAAGTGGACGGACGGCGCCGTGTTCGACTCCACCTGGGAGGAGGGCAAGCTGCCGGCCTCCTTCCCGATCGGCGTCGGATCGGTCATGCAGGGCTGGGACGCCGGGCTCGTCGAGCAGACGATCGGCTCGCAGGTGCTCCTGGTGGTGCCACCCGACCTGGCGTGGCGCGGGACGGACAACGAGCTCGCGGAGGAGACACTCGTGTTCGTGGTCGACATCCTCGCCGCCTCCGGCGACCCCGCCTCGGTGAGTGACGGCGCATGACCGCGATCCGCGTGATCCCCTGCCTGGACGTCGACGCCGGTCGCGTCGTCAAGGGCGTCCACTTCCGCGGTCTGCGCGACGCCGGTGACCCGGTCGAGCTCGCCCGCCGGTACGACGCCGAGGGTGCCGACGAGATCACGTTCCTCGACGTGACCGCCTCGTCCGGGGACCGGGCCACGATGCTCGGTGTCGTCGAGCGCACGGCCTCGGAGGTCTTCGTCCCGCTCACGGTGGGCGGTGGCGTGCGCGCGGTCGAGGACGTCGACCGGCTGCTGCGCGCCGGTGCCGACAAGGTCGGGGTCAACACCGCCGCGATCGCGCGACCGGAGCTGGTCTCCGAGATCGCCGAGCGCTTCGGGAGCCAGGTGCTGGTGCTGTCCGTGGACGCCCGGCGAGTGACCGACGGCCCGCCGACCGCCTCGGGGTACGAGGTCACGACGCACGGGGGACGGCGCGGGACCGGCCTGGACGCCGTGGAGTGGGCGCGGCGCGCCGTCGAGCTCGGTGCGGGCGAGATCCTTCTGAACTCGATGGACGCGGACGGGACGACGGCGGGCTTCGACCTCGAGATGATCGCCGACGTGCGACGTGAGGTGGCGGTCCCGCTCGTGGCCAGCGGGGGAGCGGGCAGGCCCGACCACTTCCTCGAGGCCGTGCGGGCGGGCGCCGACGCCGTGCTGGCCGCCAGCGTGTTCCACTTCGGCGCGCTCACCGTGGGGCAGGTGAAGGCGCACCTGCGGGCCGCCGGCGTCGAGGTGCGCTGAGCCTTCGGCCGTCGGCAGAATCGGTTCGAGCGGCCCGCTGGGCCCGTGAGATGCTGGATCACTCCCCGACGGCCTGACGGAAGGACTGCTGTGCGCGTGCGCCCGGGCGCCGGACCAGTCGGCGCTGAGGCGGTCCGCCCCGCTGTCCTGACCGGCGGTGTCGTCCGCCGTTCGTGGCTCGTCATCTGGCGGGGGATGCGGGCGCACCCGGGCACCTACGTGCTCGCCGTCGGTCTGTCGGGCGTGTTCGGTGCGGCGACCGTCGCCGTCAGCCGCGTCCTCGGCGAGGTCACGGACCGGGTCGTCGTCCCGGCGCTGGCGGGCGACGCCGACGCGCGCGGCAACCTCGGTCTGGCGGGCCTCGTGCTGGTCGCGGTGGCGGTCACGCTCGCCGTCGGGGTCGCCGGGCGACGGATCTTCGCCGGGATCGGCTACTCGGACATCGGTGCGGACCACCGGCGTGCGGTGACCCGGCAGTACCTGCGACTGCCGATGTCGTGGCACCGGCGGCACCCCACGGGTCAGCTCCTCGCCAACGCGAGCTCGGACGTCGAGGCGGCGACCGGCGTCTTCAACCCGCTGCCGTTCGCGCTGGGCGTGGTCGTGATGATCGTGGTGGCAGCCGTGGCCCTGGTCGCCGTCGACGTCTGGATCGCCGTCACGGCGCTGGCCGTCCTCCCGATCGCCGTGCTGGCCAATGTGGTCTTCCAGCGCTACATGACCCCGGCGGCGACCCGCGCGCAGCAGCTGCGCGCCGCCGTCTCCGACGTCGCCCACGAGAGCTTCGAGGCGGCGCTGCTGGTGAAGTCCCTCGGGACCGCCGACCGCGAGGAGGCCCGGTTCGCCGCCAAGGCGGACGAGCTCCGCGCGGCGAACGTGCGGGTCGGCCAGGTTCGCGCGCTGTTTGACCCGGTGATCGAGCTGCTGCCGAGCCTGGGGACGCTCGCCGTCCTGCTCGTCGGCGCCCACCGCGCGGCCGCGGGCGCCGTCGGTGCGGGCGACATCGTCTCGGCGGGCTACCTGCTCACGCTCATGGCCGTCCCCGTCCGGGCCTTCGGCTGGGTGCTGGGTGAGCTCCCGCGGGCCCTCGTGGGCTACGACCGCATCGCCCGGGTCCTCGACGCGCGTAACGACATGCCGACCGGCACCCACGAGCTGGGCGCGGCCGGCGGGGGTCTGCGGGTGACGGTCCGTGACGTGACGCTCACCGTCCCGGGCGCAGACGGGTCCGTCGACCTGCTGTCGCGCGTGGACCTCGAGCTGGCACCCGGACGCACCGTCGCCCTCGTGGGCCCGACCGGGGCGGGCAAGAGCACCCTGGCGGGGTTGCTGGCCCGGCTGCGGGACCCCAGCGCCGGGCAGGTCCTCCTCGACGGCGTCGACCTGCGCGACCTCGCCGACGTCGCCGGGCACGTCGCCCTGGTCGCCCAGCAGACCTTCGTGTTCGAGGACACCGTGCGCGCGAACGTCACGCTCGCCGACGGCGACGACCCTGCCGCGCCGAGCGACGACGAGGTGTGGGCGGCCCTGGCGACCGCGCGGATCGACCACGTGGTCCGGGGCCTGCCGGGTGGGCTCGACGCGGCGCTGGGCGAGCGCGGGGCGAACCTCTCCGGCGGTCAACGCCAGCGGCTCGCGATCGCGCGGGCTCTCGTGCGCCGCCCGCGCCTGCTGGTGCTCGACGACGCCACGTCGGCGGTCGACCCGCGCGTCGAGCAGCAGATCCTGCGCGGTCTGGGGTCGGCCTGGGGCCCCGGCGGCGGCCCGACCGTGCTGCTCGTGGCGTACCGGATGTCGTCGGTGCTGCTCGCGGACGAGGTCGTGCACCTGGCCGCCGGGCGCGTGGTGGACCACGGCACGCACGACGAGCTGCTCGCGCGCGACCCGGGCTACGCCGAGCTCGCGACGGCGTACCTGCGCGACTCGGAGCGGCGCGCCCAGGACGCGGGCGACGAGGAGGTGAGCGCATGAGCGGGGACGCGCGCGGTGTCCGGCTCGAGACCACGAGCACGCTCGGCTCGCTCGCCACCCTGCGGCGGGGCCTGGAGGTGTCGCCGCAGATCGCCCAGGGCTTCGGGGTGACCCTCCTGCTCGCCGCTCTCGCCGCGGGCGGGCGGGTCGTCGTCCCCATCGCGGTCCAGCAGACGATCGACACCGGCGTCCTCGCCGACGGCGGCCCGCAGGTCTCCCGGGTCACGCTCCTCGTCTCGCTCGCGGCGGTCGCGCTCGTGGTCGCGGGCGTGTGCTCCGCCGCCGTGAACGTGCGGCTGTTCCGGCGCAGCGAGGCAGGCCTGGCCGGCCTGCGCGTCGCGGCGTTCCGGCGGGTGCACGACCTCTCGGTGCTCACCCAAGGCACCGAGCGCCGGGGGAGCCTCGTCTCCCGGGTCACCGGTGACGTCGACACGATCTCGCTGTTCGTGCAGTGGGGCGGCATCATGCTGCTCGTCTCGGTGCTGCAGATCATCGTGGCGACCGCGCTCATGCTCGTGTACTCGTGGCCGCTCGCGATCGTCGTCTGGCTGGCGTTCCTGCCGCTCGTCCTGGTCCTGCGGCCGGCGCAGAAGCGCGTGAGCGCTGCCTACGCCACGGTGCGGGTGCGCACCGGCGCGATGCTCGGGGCGATCTCCGAGGCGGTCGTCGGGGCGGAGACGATCCGCGCGTACGGCGTCGGCGCCCGCACCGAGCGCCGCATCGACAGGGCCGTGCGCGCGACGCGTGACGCGCAGGTGGGCGCGCAGACCCGCGTCTCGTTGGTCTTCTCGTCCGGGGTCCTCGTCGCGAACCTGGTGCTCGCCGCCGTCGTCGTCGTCGGGACGCTGCTCGGGGTCGACGGGCAGATCACGGCAGGCCGTCTCCTCGCGTTCCTCTTCCTCGTGCAGCTCTTCACGGGACCCGTGCAGATGGCGACGGAGATCCTCAACGAGCTCCAGAACGCGCTCGCGGGTTGGCGGCGGGTGCTCGGCGTCATCGACACGGAGGCGGAGATCGCCGACCCACCTGGCGGGGGCCGCGCCACGCCGCGAGGCGCCGGGCGCGTGGAGCTGCGCGGTGTCGGGTTCGCCTACCCGGACGGCCCGCCGGTGCTGCGGGACGTCGACCTCGTGGTGCCCGCGCACGTGCGGGCCGCCGTCGTGGGAGCGACCGGCTCCGGCAAGACGACGCTCGCCCGCCTCGTCACCCGGCTGGTCGACCCGTCACAGGGGCAGGTGCTCCTCGACGGGACGGACCTGCGCGAGCTGGCGCTGGCGGACCTGCGCGCGCGGGTCGTGGTCGTCCCGCAGGAGGGCTTCCTCTTCGACGGGACCATCGCCGAGAACGTCGCGTACGGCCTGCGGGGACCGGCCGCCGGAGCCGGTCCGACGACCGAGGACGCCGTCGCGGTCGCGCAGCGCGCCTTCGCGGAGCTGGACCTGGCCGACTGGCTCGCGGACCTGCCCGACGGGGTGCTCACCGACGTCGGGCAGCGCGGGGAGCGCCTGTCAGCCGGAGAGCGCCAGCTCGTCGCGCTCGCGCGGGCCCACGTGGCAGCGGCCGACGTCCTCGTGCTCGACGAGGCGACCAGCGCGGTCGACCCGGCCACGGAGGTGCGCATCGCGCGCGCCCAGGACCAGCTCAGCCACGGCCGGACGACGATCACGATCGCGCACCGGTTGTCGACGGCGGAGGCCGCCGACCTCGTCGTCGTG
>AXCX01000622.1 GCA_000767215.1 Actinotalea fermentans ATCC 43279 = JCM 9966 = DSM 3133 | reverse complement strand
GATCGACCTCTCGCGGAGCCTGCCCGAGGAGCGAGCGGGCCTCCGCCGGACGCTGTGGGTCGCGATCATCGTCCTGCTGCCCGTGCTCGGCCCGATCGTGTGGATCGCGGTCAGCCGCAACTCGCGGGCCGGCAGCGCCCCGGCGCGCCCCCGACCGCTGCCCCCGATGGCGCCCGGCCGCGGTCCCCTGCGCCCGCCGACCCGTCG
>AXCX01000621.1 GCA_000767215.1 Actinotalea fermentans ATCC 43279 = JCM 9966 = DSM 3133 | reverse complement strand
CCGCTGTCGCCGGAGCGGGCCCTGGAGATGGTCGACGCGCTGCCGTCCGCGGTGCTGGCCGGGTTCCGCGGCGCGCCCGCGGTCGACCGCCCGGCGCTCGCCGCGGTGCTGCGCGCGATCGGCACACTGGTCAGCGAGCACGACGACGTCGCGGAGGTGGACTGCAACCCGGTCCGCCTCACCGCCGACGGACCGCTCGTGCTCGACGCGCTCGTGATGACGGGCCGAACCGAGGAGCGACATGGCGGGGTATGAGCAGCGCGAGGCGCTCGTCGTCGGCGCGGGACCGGTGGGGCTGACCGCGGCGCTCGCGCTGCGCTCCTACGGGGTGCCGGTGACGGTGCTGGAGGCGGGGCCCGACGGGCGTCAGCGCCCGGGCAGCCGCGCGATCTTCACGCACTCCAACACGCTCACGATCCTCGACCGGCTGAGCCCCGGCCTCGGCGCGGAGCTGTCGACGCACGGCGTCTACTGGAACACCCAGCGCACGTTCTACGAGGGCCGCGAGGTCTACGCGAAGACCTACCCCGACCCGCCGGCGGGCACGTACCCGCACTTCACGTCGCTCCCGCAGGTCCACATCGAGGCGTACCTGTACGCCCGGGCGGTCGCGGCGGGCGTCGAGTTCGCGTGGGACCAGGAGGTGGCCGACGTCGCGGCCGACGCCGAGGGCGTCACCGTGACGACCGCGGCCGGGACCGCCTGGCGCGCGCCGTACGTCATCGGCGCGGACGGGTCGCGGTCGGTGGTGCGCCGGCAGATCGGCGCGCGCATGGAGGGCAGCCGCGACGAGGGCTGGTACATCGTGGTCGACGTCGCCGAGCTCGAGCAGCCCGCGCTGCCCAACGAGCGGCACTTCCACTACGCGCACCCCGCGGTCGGCGGGCGCAACGTGCTCGTGGTGCCCTTCGCGGGCGGTTACCGCGTGGACCTGCAGCTGGTCGACGGCGACGACCCGGAGGCCCTCGCCTCGCCCGAGGGCGTGCGCGCGTGGCTCGACGCCGTCCTGCCGGCCGGGTACGCGGACCGCACCACCTGGGTCTCCACCTACCAGTTCCTCCAGCTCGTCGCGCACGACTTCGCCGACCCCACGCGCCGCGTGCTCCTCGTGGGGGAGGCCGCGCACCTGTTCGCGCCCTTCGGCGCACGCGGCCTGAACTCGGGCGTGCCCGACGCCGAGGCGGCCGCCCTCGCCGTCGTGCTCGCGCGGCAGGCGACCAACCCGGCGGCCGCGCGGTCAGCGGTCGAGACGTTCGCCCTGGCGCGGCGCTCGGCCGCGCTGTTCAACCGCGACGCCGCGGGCGAGGCGCT
>AXCX01000620.1 GCA_000767215.1 Actinotalea fermentans ATCC 43279 = JCM 9966 = DSM 3133 | reverse complement strand
GGCGGCCCTGGCGGTTGGCCGGCCCGGCGAGCGGCACGGGCCCGACGGCGCCGGTCACGGCGTTGCGGACGGCGGTCGCGTCGCCGACGGCCCAGATGTGCGGGTCGGAGGTGCGCTGCTGGCCGTCCACGACGATGGCGCCGCCGGCCGCGAGCTCGAGCCCGATGCTCGCCGCGAGGTGGCTGTCAGGCCGCACGCCGACGGAGAGCACGACGAGGTCGGCGCTCAGGGCGGTCCCGTCGGAGAGGCGCACCTCGACGGCGGCCGGGCGGTCGGCGCCCTCCGGCTCGGTGCTCTCGCCCTCGGCGGCGACGGGTCCGGTCGCGTGGATCGCCTCGGCGGCGACGCCGACGTGGGTGCGCACGCCGTGGGCGCGCAGCTCGGCGTCCAGGAGCGAGGCGAGCTCGTCGTCGAGCGGGGGTAGCACGTGCGGCGCGAGGTCGACGAGGTCCACCTCCAGGCCGCGGGTGCGCAGCGCCTCGGCGACCTCGAGGCCGATGAAGCCGGCGCCGAGCACCACGGCCGAGCGGGCGCCGTCGGCCAGCACGGCGCGCAGGCCGTCGGCGTCGGGCACGGTCCGCATCGTGTGGACCTGCGGCAGGTCGAGGCCCGCGATCGGCGGGCGGACGGTCGCGGCGCCCGGCGCCAGGACGAGGGCGTCGTAGGGCAGGACGGTCTCCTGCACGCCTGCGGGCGTCGTGTGCACCGCGGTCACGGTGCGCGCGTCGCGGTCGATGGCGACGACCTCGTGCCCGGTGCGCACGTCGAGGTTCAACGCGGCGCGCAGCGACTCGGGCGTCTGCACGAGCAGGGAGTCGCGCCGAGGGATCTCGTCGCTGACGTGGTACGGCAGCCCGCAGTTGGCGAAGGACACGAACTCGCCGCGCTCGAGCACGACGATCTCGGCGTCCTCGGCCAGGCGGCGGGCGCGGGCGGCCGCGCTCATCCCTCCGGCGACGCCTCCGACGACGACGATGCGCATGGTCACTTCCTCACGTGTGTGGACGGTGCACGGGCGGCGGCACGCCGCCCCACTCCCTCCAAGATACCCCGGGGGGTATCTATTCCGTGCGGGACCGGGGTCCCGCCGGTCGGACGGCGACGACCACCGTGTCGAGCGCCGGCCGGGCGGCGTCGGGCACGGGACGGGCCGCCACCTCGGCGCGCTCGACCTGCAGCCCATGATCGGTCAGGACCCCGGCGACGAGCGAGGGGGAGGTGAGCACCGCGACGTCCTGCGGCCCGCCCGTGCCCTCGGCCGGGTTGCGCACGTCGTGCCCGACGACGACGGCGCGCCCGCCCGGGGCGACCGCGTCGCCCGCGCGGCCGAG
>AXCX01000619.1 GCA_000767215.1 Actinotalea fermentans ATCC 43279 = JCM 9966 = DSM 3133 | reverse complement strand
CGCCGGCCGACGCGCGGGCCGCGCCCGCGCCGGCGGCGGCACCCGCGGCGGGACGCTCGGGCTCGAGCAGGGCATCACGGACGATCCGTCGCGGGTCGTAGCGACGGGGGTCGAGCGCCGTCCAGTCGACGTCGTCCTCGCCGAGCTCGGCGGACAGCCGTTCCTTCGTGGTGCTCAGCGTCGACCGCCAGGTGCGCACCCACTGGGCGAGCTGCTCGGCGTACCGCGGCAGCCGTTCGGGGCCGACCACCACCGCGGCGATCAGCAGGAGGACGACGAACTCGCCGCCGTTGATCCCGAACACCGGCCCAGGCTAGCCCGCGCGCCGACCGTCAGTTGCCGGTGAACTCGTCGAGCACGACGCGGACCTCGCGCTCGCCGTCGCCGTCGCGGACGGTGAGCACGACGGCGTCGCCCGGCGCCTTGGCGCGGATGGCCACGATGAGCTCGTCGGCGGCCGTGACGGGCCGGCCGTCGATGGCAAGGATCACGTCGCCCGGCTCGATGCCGGCGCGGTCCGCCGGACCGTCCGGCGTCAGCGGCGGGGTGCCCTCCTGAGCCTCGGCGGAGACCTGGACGCCCTCCCCCACGTACCGCTGGTCCAGCAGCGCCCCGATGACCGGGTAGGTCGCGTGGCCCGTCTCGATGAGCTGCTCAGCCGTGCGTCGGGCCTGCTCGGACGGGATCGCGAACCCGAGCCCGATGCTGCCCGCGCTCTGCTGGGTGGCGCCGGGTGCCTGCGCGATCGCGGAGTTGATGCCGATCACCTCGCCACGGACGTTCACGAGCGGACCACCGGAGTTGCCGGGGTTGATCGCGGCGTCCGTCTGGATCGCGTTGATGAACGCGGGTGCCTGCGGGTCGCCCGCGGTCACCGGCCGGTTCAGGGCGCTCACGATGCCGGTGGTGACCGTGCTGGCCAGGCCGAGGGGTGCGCCGATGGCGACCACGGGCTCGCCCACGACGACCTCGTCGGAGTCGCCGAGCACGAGCGGCGTGAGCCCCTCGCGATCGACCTTGATGACCGCGAGGTCGTACTCGGAGGTGCGCCCGACGAGCTCGGCCTCCTCCTCGCTGCCGTCGGCGAAGACGACGACGATCTCGCCGCCGTCCGCGGCTGCGTCGACGACGTGGTTGTTCGTCAGGACGTAGCCGTCGTCGCGGAGTACGAAGCCTGAGCCGGTGCCCCCGCCGGTGGCGGTCCGGACCTCGATCGCCACGACGCTGGG
>AXCX01000618.1 GCA_000767215.1 Actinotalea fermentans ATCC 43279 = JCM 9966 = DSM 3133 | reverse complement strand
GCGGGTCAGTGCAGTGATCATGCCGTGAGCAGTTCGGGGGCGTCGACCTCCTGCCCGGTGATGGAGGTCAGGGTGGTCATGGCGGCGAGCTGGGCCATGGAGCGTTCGGACAGGTAGCGCCGGTCGGTGGCCGCCCACTCGTCGTGGGCCTCGACCAGGACCGCGCCTGCCAGGCGCAGCAGGGCGGCGGGGTTGGGGAAGACGCCGACGACGTCGGTGCGGCGCTTGACCTCCTTGTTCAGCCGTTCTAGGGGGTTGGTCGACCAGATCTTCTTCCAGTGGCTGGCGGGAAACGCGGTGAACGCGAGGAGGTCCTCGCGGGCGTCGGTGAGCATGTCGGCGACCTTGGGGTGGGAGCGGGCGAGCATGGTCGCGATGACCTCGAACTGCTCGCTGACGTGCGCGGCGTCGGGCTGGGCGAAGATCGTGCGGATCGCCGCGGCGACCATCTCGGCGTTGGACCTGGATACCGCGTCCAGGACGTTGCGGGTGAAGTGGACCCGGCAGCGCTGCCAGGACGAGCCCAGCAGGACCGAGCCGATCGCGGCCTTCAGGCCCTCGTGGGCGTCGGAGATGACCAGCTGGACCCCCGCCAGACCGCGGGCCTTCAACGACCGCAGGAACGCGGTCCAGAACGCACCGTTCTCGGAGTCGCCGACGTCGAAGCCGAGGACCTCGCGGTGCCCGTCGGCGCGGACCCCGGTGGCGATGACCACGGCCTGGGACACCACCCGGCGACCGACCCGGGCCTTGCAGTAGGTCGCGTCCAAGAACACGTAGGGGAACGCGCTCTCGGCCAGCGACCGGTCGCGGAAGGCACCAACCTCCTCGTCCAGCCCGGCGCAGATCCGGGAGACCTCGGACTTGGAGATCCCGCTGTCGGCGCCCAGCGCCTTGACCAGGTCGTCAACCTTCCTGGTCGAGACCCCGTGCAGGTATGCCTCCATCACCACCGCGAACAGCGCCTGGTCGACCCGGCGACGCCGCTCGAGCAACGACGGGAAGAACGACCCCGTCCGCAGCTTGGGGATCCGCAGGTCCAGATCCCCAGCCGTCGTGGTCAGCACCCGGTCTCGCGAGCCGTTGCGCTGGGTGGTCCGCTCGGCGGTGCGCTGCCACGGGCCCGCGCCGATCACCGCGGTCGCCTCGGCGTCGATCAGCTCTTGATACAGGTGCTCGGTCGCAACGCGGATCCGGTCACTGACCTCGGTGTCCTTCAATGCGGCGAGCAGGTCGAGCAGGGCAGACTGGTCCATAGCCATCGTGCGATGTGTCCTTCCGTGAGTTCCCTAGTCCGGTCTCACCGACCATCGCACGATGGCCTTCTTCGTCGCGGCCACCACGACGAACAAGATCGAGAACTACACCACCCCAGGGGACGTCACC
>AXCX01000617.1 GCA_000767215.1 Actinotalea fermentans ATCC 43279 = JCM 9966 = DSM 3133 | reverse complement strand
AGCTCGGCCGGACCGACGACGACCCGCCGCCGGGCGCCCACGACGGCGTCGAGCACCCGGTCGAGGTAGGTGCGCTCCCCGAGGCGCAGCTCCGCCTTGCTGACGCCGCCGAGGCGGCGCCCCTCGCCGCCCGCGAGCACGACGGCGTCGAACGCCTCACCGGGGGCCGCGGTGCCGTCGGGCGCGGGCGTCGCCGGCACGTCGTCGCGCACCCACTCACCCGAGCGTCCGCCCGACTTCGCGAGGAGGCGCACGTCCGCGATCGACGTCGTCCGGTCCAGGCCCTTGACCATGTCGACGACGGCGAGCGCGGCGACGCTGGCAGCCGTGAGGGCCTCCATCTCGACGCCCGTCCGGTCGACCGCCCGCACCGTCGCGCGGATCGCCACGCCCTCGTCGGTCACCACGGGCACGATCTCCACCCCGTGCACCCCGATGACGTGGGCCAACGGCAGGAGGTCGGGGGTCCGCTTGGCGGCCGCGACGCCGGCGATCCGGGCGACGGCGAGCACGTCGCCCTTCGGCACGGCGTCGTCCCGCAGGGCGGTCACGACCTCGGGCGAGCAGCGCACGAGCGCGGTCGCCGTCGCCTCCCGGCGGGTCGGCTCCTTGCCGGTCACGTCGACCATCCGCGCCGCGCCGCGCTCGTCGAGATGCCCGAAGGGCTGGCTCATGGTTCGCACCTCATCACGGTGAGCAGGTCGCCCGAGCGCACCTCGGACGTGTCGAGCGGGACGACGGCGAGGCCGTCGGCGGCTGCGAGGCCGGCGGCCAGGTGCGACCCGGAGCCGCCCGGGACCGCGCGCCGCACCCGCCAGGCGCCGCCCTCGTCCCGCAGCGCCACCGGCATGTACTGCGCGCGCCCGGGCGGGGTGCGCCAGCCGTCCTCGACGGTGGCGGGCACCGTCGGCCGGTCCACCGCTGTCAGGCCGCGCATCCGCAGCAGCGCCGGCCGCACGAGCACCTCGAAGGAGACGAAGACGCTCACGGGGTTGCCCGGCAGGCAGAAGACCGGGGTGCCGCCGGGCAGCCGCCCGAGCCCTTGCGGCTTGCCCGGCTGCATCGCGACGGCGACGAACGCCACGTCGCCCCACCCGGTGAGGGCCTCCTTGACCACGTCGTACGCCCCGACGCTCACCCCGCCGGCGGTGATCACCGCGTCGACGTCCGCCTCGTGCGCGGCGAGCACCTCGCGCAGGCGCGCCGCGTCGTCGGGCACCGGCGGCAGCCGCACGGCCTCGCACCCGGCGGCGGTCACCGCGGCCGCCAGGAGGAACGAGTTGGAGTCGGGGATCTGACCCCGGGCGCGGGGCTCGCCGGGAGCCACGAGCTCCGAGCCGGTCGCGAGCACGAGGACGCGCGGGCGCCGGTGCGCCGTGACGGTGC
>AXCX01000616.1 GCA_000767215.1 Actinotalea fermentans ATCC 43279 = JCM 9966 = DSM 3133 | reverse complement strand
CGGCCCGGTCGAGGCCGGCCAGCGCCCCGAGCGCCTCGAGCCGCGCCGGCAGGTCCGCGACGGCGTTCGCGTGCACGGTCGCCCACCCGCCCTGGTGGCCGGTGTTCAGGGCCGTCAGGACCTCGCGGATCTCCGCGCCCCTGGCCTCGCCGAGCACGATGCGGTCCGGGCGCATCCGCAGCGCGTGCCGGACGAGCGCCGCCTGGCCGACCTCGCCGGCACCCTCGACGTTCGCCCGCCGCTCGACGAGGTGCACGACGTGCGGGTGGGCCGGCGCCAGCTCGACCGCCTCCTCGATGCACACGATCCGCTCCGAGCCGCCCACGAGCGAGAGCAGCGACGACAGCAGCGTCGTCTTGCCCGTGCCCGTGCCGCCCGTGACCAGGACGTTCGCGCGCCGCTGCACCAGGCCGCGCAGCACTCCCGCCACCGCCGCGTGCACGCTCCCCGCCGCGACGAGCTCCTCGAGCGCGAACGCCCGACGGCGCAGCGTGCGCAGGCTGACCAGCGCCCCGTCGGCCGCCACCGGCGGGAGCACGGCGTGCAGGCGCGTGCCGTCGGGCAGGCGGGCGTCGACCACGGGCACCGCGTCGTCGAGCCGGGCGCCACCGGCGGCCGCGAGCCGGACGGCGAGCCCGCGCACGTCGCCGACGTCGCACTCGACGCGCTCCAGGCCGGCGCCCCGATCGACCCACACCTCCCGGGGCCCGTTGACGAGGACGTCGCTGACCGCCGGGTCGGCGACCAGGGCGGCGACCACCCC
>AXCX01000615.1 GCA_000767215.1 Actinotalea fermentans ATCC 43279 = JCM 9966 = DSM 3133 | reverse complement strand
ACCGGCGTCAGCCATCCTCGAGACCCCGCGCGATCCGGGCGACGGACCGCGCCAGCCGCGACCATCCGGCGACGGCCGGCCCGAGGCCCCGGTCCACCGCTCCGGCGACCCGACGGTCGGCGGGGAGCAGCCCGAGCAGTCCGAGCCCGAGCGTCGACGCGACCTGGGCGGGTGCCACGCGCGCCGACGCGCGGCGCCGGAGCACCAGGCGGGGCTGCGGCGGCAGGCATGCGCACGCGAGGGAGGCGGTGGCCACCCCGAGCACGTCCTGACCTGTGACGAGGACGACGTCGCCCGTCGCCGCCAACGGCGCCAGGCCCTCGCGCCCGAGGGCTCGCGCGGGCAGGTCGGCCACGACCGTGCGTCCGCTGTCGAGCAGCCCTGACCAGACGGCCTGCACCGCCGCCGGGTCGAGGACGTCGGTCCGCCGGTCCGACCCGAGCACCTCGACCGGGCCCCACCTGGGCAGCAGCCCGTGCAGCTCGGCCGCGCCCACCGGTCCGCGGGCACCCGCCAGGTCGGGCCAGCGGGCGCCGTCGGCCCCCTCGATGCCCAGCAGCACCTCGATCCCGCCCGCGCGCGCGTCCAGGTCCACGAGCGCGACCCGACGGCCGTCCGCCGCCCAGCGCGC
>AXCX01000614.1 GCA_000767215.1 Actinotalea fermentans ATCC 43279 = JCM 9966 = DSM 3133 | reverse complement strand
CCGCAGGGCCCGCAGGAGCACCGCCACGGTCGCGTCGAGGTCCGGCTCGGCACCGGGCCCGACGGGCGCTTGGCTCACCGCCCCGAGGTGCCCGACGAGCGCGTGCAGCAGGCTCCCGCCGAACAGGAGCCCGGCGACGGCGCCGGCGTCCGCCTCGCGCGACGCGCGGCCGAGGTCCTGCTCCGCGCGCAGGTACGCGACGGTCGCGGAGAACGTCTGCTGCGGCCCGCGCTCGCCGTGCACGCGCGCGAAGAACTCGTGCAGCAGAGGCGCGTCCCCGAGCAGGCCGGTGAACAGCGGGGTCAGGGCCAGCTGGAGCCGCACCGACGCCGCGGCGAGGGTGCGCAGGTTGCCCGCGAGGGTGGCCGCACCGGGCTCGGGCAGCGCAGCGACGTACTCCTCCGACGCCGCCGCGGCGGACTCCACCAGCGCGGTCACGACCAGGTCGTTCTTGTTCGCGAAGTGGTTGTAGAGCGCGCCGTCGGCCACCTGCGCCTCGTGCGCGATCTGGCGGGCCGTGAGCCCGACGCCGTGCGCGGCCACCAGGCGCTGCGTCACGGCGACGAGGTGCCGGCGCAGGGCCCCGGGCGAGGACTCCTCGCTCAGGACCTTCGCGCGTCGCGGGCTCACGGCCCGATCCTCCCAGGTCGGCCGGGCCGCGCGGGCCGTCAGGTGACGTCCCGCCGCGTCGAGGCGATGTACGCGCCGGCGACGCCGATCACCGTCCAGCCCACGAGCACCAGGCCCGCCGCGCCCTGGCCGAGCAGGTCGCCGTCGGGCGCGTTGCCGAGCGCGAGGGCGGCCATCGCGGGGAGCCACTTCGCGACGTCGGGCAGCAGGCCCGCCACGGCCGTCTCCAGCACGTACAGCCACAGGATCGCGGTGACGATCGCGCCGGCCGGGGTGCGGATGATCGTGCCGAGCGCGACGCCGAGCACCGCGTAGAGCGCGTTCCAGGCGACGATGCCCGCGAGCGTGCGCAGCACCGTGGCGTCGCCGAGGGTCGCGGGCAGGTCGATGTCCGTGCCGGCGTACCAGGCGGTGGTGCCGAGCCACGCGGCCACCGCCACGACGACGCCGAGCGCCGTGCCGACGGCGGCCAGCGTCACGGCCTTCGCGCCGAGCACGCGGCCCCGGCGGGGCTCGGACAGCAGCGTGTCGACGACCGTCCCGTGCCGGTGCTCGCTGGCCGTCGCCAGCACGCCCAGCACCAGGGCGAGGATCGCCGCGAGGCCGCCGTGCCCGAGCACCTGGCGGAGCCCGTCGAGCGTCCGCAGCCGGTCCTCGGGGATCCCGCCGGACGCGACCGCCCCGCTCAGGGCCAGCACCGTCATCCCGACGGCGGACGCCGCCACCCAGCGCGGCGCGCGCGTGCTCGCGAGCTTGCGCAGCTCGGCGGCGACCAGCCTGCCCAGCG
>AXCX01000063.1 GCA_000767215.1 Actinotalea fermentans ATCC 43279 = JCM 9966 = DSM 3133 | reverse complement strand
TCGGCCCCCACGCGGTGCTCGTCGCGCAGGAGGGCCCGTACGCCGCGATGTTCGCGGCCTGGCTCGCTCAGACCCGCTGATCCGCCGTCCCGTGCGGCGCGTGGGACGCGGAGCTGGTCCGGGACGCTGACGCACGGCGCAGCACGACCCACGCGAGCGCCGCGCCCACGAGGGCGCCGAGGGTGTTCGAGAGCCAGTCGTTCGTGTCGCACGATCGGCCGATGGCCGGCGCGAGCGCCTGGACCGCCTCGAGCAGGACCGAGGCGCCCGAGCCGGCCAGCAGCGCCAGGCCAGGGCGGCGCGTCGCGACGCCCACGAGCAGCGCGGGTGCCACGAACAGCACCACGTTCGCCATGAGCTCGACGCGGCCGGGGGTGGGCAGGGCCCACTGCACCGTGCAGGTCGCGAAGAGCTCTCGGTCGACCGGCACGAGCGTGAGGGCGAGGACGGGGAGCAGGGAGGCCCCCACGAGCACCCACGTCAGGCGACGTCGCGGGACGAGCAGGTGGCCGGCGAGCAGCGCAGCGGCGACGAGGCCGGCCAGGGCTGCCGGGGTGAGCCACGGGTGCTCGACGAGGACGGTGCTGATCATGCGGCGACGAGGCATCGGGCGTGCGGCATCGGGCCAGCGTAGAGGCGGAATCGAGCGGCGCCCTCGCGCGCGGGCGTGGCAGGATCGCCGGGTGACACCCTCCCTTGACCCCGCCATCGCCGCGCGTCTGAAGCGCGACGCCACCGGACTGGTCTGCGCCGTCGTGCAGGACCACACGTCGCGCGAGGTGCTCATGGTCGGCTGGATGGACGACGAGGCCCTCCGCCGGACCCTGACCACCGGCCGCGTGACGTTCTGGAGCCGTTCCCGGTCCGAGTACTGGCGCAAGGGCGACACGTCGGGCCACGTCCAGTGGGTCAAGGCCGTGCACCTGGACTGCGACGGTGACGCGCTCCTCGTCGAGGTCGAGCAGGTGGGCGCCGCCTGCCACACGGGGACCCGCACGTGCTTCGAGGCGGGTGGCGCGCTTCCGGCCGTCGTCGGGGTGCCGGCATGACCGTCTCCCCGCCCGCCGTCGGCAACGACCGCCCTGCCGACCCGCCGGCTCCCGTGCCCGCCGACCTGCCGACGGACCTGGCCTGGGGCGCGACGTGGCCGTCGCTGGCGACGTTCCGCACCCTGGCGCTCGACCGGCGGGTCATCCCCGTGGTGCGGCGGCTGCTCGCCGACGACGTCACGCCCGTGGGCCTGTACCGCACCCTCGCGGGCGGTCGGCCCGGAACGTTCGTCCTGGAGTCGGCCGAGGTCGACGGGACGTGGTCCCGCTACTCGTTCGTCGGCGTGAACTCGCGGGCGACCCTGACGGTGCAGGACGGTCGCGCCGTCTGGCTCGGCGACGTGCCGGTCGGGGTGCCGACCGGGGGCGACGTGCTGGACGTCCTCGGCGCCACCCTCGAGGCGTTGCGCACGCCCGCCGTGGCCGGCCTGCCGCCGCTGACGGGTGGCCTCGTCGGCGCGCTCGGCTGGGACGTGGTCCGGCACTGGGAGCCGACCCTGCCGGCCAAGGCCCCGGAGGAGCTGGGCGTCCCGGAGGTGACCCTGAGCCTGGCGACGGACCTGGCGGTCGTCGACCACGTCGACGGCACGGTCTGGCTCGTGGCGAACGCGATCAACTTCGACGCGACCGACGAGCGCGTGGACGAGGCGCACGCCGACGCCGTGGCACGGCTGGACGCGATGCAGCGCGCGCTGGCGAGCCCCGTGGCGACGCCGCCGGCCGTCCTCGCGGACGGGCCCGAGCCCGAGCTGGAGTTCCGCACCGCGCGGGACGACTTCGAGCAGGCGGTGCGCGCCGGCAAGGAGGCGATCCGCGACGGCGAGGTCTTCCAGGTCGTCATCAGCCAGCGGCTGGACCTCGACTGCCCGGCGGACCCCCTGGACGTCTACCGGGTGCTGCGGACGATCAACCCGAGCCCGTACATGTACTACATGTGCCTCCAGGACGCCGACGGCGCCCCGTTCTCGGTGGTCGGGTCGAGCCCTGAGACCCTGGTCAAGGTCACCGACGGCCACGTCACGACGTTCCCCATCGCCGGCTCGCGACCACGCGGCGCCACCCCGGAGGCGGACGCGGCGCTCGTCACGGAGCTGCTCGCCGACCCGAAGGAGCGCGCCGAGCACGTGATGCTGGTGGACCTCTCGCGCAACGACCTCGTCAAGGTCTGCGTCCCGACGAGCGTCGAGGTCGTCGACTTCATGGCGGTGCGGCGGTTCAGCCACATCATGCACATCTGCTCGACGGTCGTCGGCACGCTGCGAGCGGGCGCCACGGCGCTCGAGACCCTCAAGGCGACGTTCCCCGCCGGAACGCTGTCCGGCGCCCCGAAGCCTCGCGCGATCGCCCTGATCGACGAGCTCGAGCCGGCCCGGCGGGGGATCTACGGCGGGACCGTGGGGTACTTCGACTTCGCGGGGAACATGGACATGGCGATCGCCATCCGCACCGCGCTCATCCGTGACGGACGGGCGAGCGTGCAGGCGGGCGGGGGCATCGTGGCCGACTCCGTCGAGTCGCTCGAGTACGAGGAGTCGCGCAACAAGGCGGCCGCGGCGGTGCGCGCCGTGCAGGTGGCCGCCCGGCTACGGCCGGGTCCGGCGTGACGCGTCGGACGGCCGTGCTGGCCACCATGGTCGCGGGTGCGGCCATGGGCGCCGCGGCGGCGGGCACGTGGGTGACCGGGCGCG
>AXCX01000613.1 GCA_000767215.1 Actinotalea fermentans ATCC 43279 = JCM 9966 = DSM 3133 | reverse complement strand
CAGGCGCACCGCTGGCGGCGCGACGGGCTGGCGCTCTGGCGCTCGACGCTCGCCGACGTGCTCGAGGCGTCGGGCGGGGCCGGCGGTTCGCAGCGGCTGCCTGCCGTCTTCGGCGGCTCGGTCCCCGGTGTGCCTGCCCCCACGGGCACGGGCCGGCTGCTGGCGGCCCTGGACGACGTGCTCGTGCGCGACGCCGTCCTCCTCACGTTCGTCGAGGGCAACGAACGGATCGCGGACCGCCTCGTGGCCGGGGAGACCGGGCCCGCGATCGGGCAGGGCATCGCCGCGATCACCGACCCGGTCCGCGGGAGGCACCCGGACCTGCGCCGCGTCGCCGGCGCCCGTGCGGTGCTCGAGCACGTGGCCGCGCACGCCACGCGCGGCCGGCACGCTCCCGCGCTCACGCTCCTGGCGGTCCTCGCGTGGTGGGAGGGCGACGGGGCACGGTCGGGCGTGCTGGTCGACCGCGCCCTCGACGCGGATCCGGAGTACCGCCTCGCCGTCCTCGTGGACGAGGCGCTGCGCACCGGGATGCCTCCCGGCTGGGTCCGTGCGAGCCGGGCCGGCTGACGGCCGGTCGCCCGAGCGGCCGCACCGCGTGCTCCGGAGACGCCGCCGTGCGCGGTCCTGCGCGCGGGCCGACCCTTCGGCCCGGTTTCCGGTAACGTCGCGGAGCATCGGTGCGGCACGGTCAGGAGGCACGATGAGCGTGATCGTCGGGTACGTGCCGACGCCCGAGGGCGATGCGGCCCTCGATGCGGCGATGCACGAGGCGCAGGCGCGGGGCACGCGAGTGATCGTCGTGCTCAGCGAACGGGGGCACCGCTTCGGGGCCGAGGCCGCCGAGCTCCAGGGCTACGCCGACGACGTGCGTCAGCGGCTCGACGACGCCGGGCTGGCGCACGACGTGCGGCTCACGAGCCGCGGTCGCGACGTGGCGGACGACATCATCGCCGCAGCGACCGAAGGTGGGGGAGAGCTCATCGTCATCGGGCTGCGGCGCCGCAGCCCGGTGGGCAAGCTGCTGCTCGGCTCGAACGCCCAGCGGATCCTGCTCGACGCGCCGTGCCCCGTGCTGGCCGTCAAGCCCGCCGGCTGAGGACGCACCGGAGCGGCCTCTTCGGAGGTTGTCGGGAACTCGCGGACGTTACAATGGAAAGTCCCTACCGCGGACCTTCT
>AXCX01000612.1 GCA_000767215.1 Actinotalea fermentans ATCC 43279 = JCM 9966 = DSM 3133 | reverse complement strand
TTCTCTGTGTCTTTCCACACCCCAAGCACCTCACTCCCGCGCGAGTTCCAGCACGCTGCGCTGCGTGACCTCCTGCGGGACGGACGAGCCACCGGGACCGTCGACGCCGTGACGCTGCACGCAACGTGCGAGGCGGCGGGCGTCGCGCCGGCTCGGATGCCGGCGATCCTCGCCGGCCTGGCGGCCGTCGGCATCACCGTGCGCGCCGAGGCCGGTGCAGTGGCGGCCGCCGCCGCGCGCCGGAC
>AXCX01000611.1 GCA_000767215.1 Actinotalea fermentans ATCC 43279 = JCM 9966 = DSM 3133 | reverse complement strand
CTCGACGCGCGCGCCCGGGACTCCTCGGGGACCGTCGCCGGCGTGCTCGGCGCCGCCGCCGCGATGGCCCGCGACAGCGAGCTGATCGGGCAGGTGCGCGCGCGCATCGGCCTCGGGCAGGCCGCGCCGTTCGCGGTCGACCGGGCGGTGGCCGAGTTCGTGGACCTGTTCGGCCAGGACCCGTTCCTCGCCGAGCGGGTGACCGACCTGCTCAGCGTCCGCGACCGGGTCGTCGCGCGGCTGCTCGGGCTGCCGGAGCCCGGCGTGCCCGCGCTCGCCGTGCCGTCCGTCGTCGTCGCGCGGGACCTGGCGCCCGCCGACACGGCCGCCCTCGAGCTCGACAAGGTGCTCGCGATCGTCATCGAGCAGGGCGGCCCGACGGGGCACACGGCGATCATCGCCGGCCAGCTCGGCATCCCGTGCGTCGTGCGCGTGGCCGGCGCCGGCGACCTCGCGGACGGGACCGAGGTGGCGGTGGACGCGGCTGCCGGGACCGTCGTCGTCGCGCCCGACGACGACGTCCGGGCGCGCGTCGCCGCGCGTCGGGAGGCGCTGGCCTCCCTCGCCCTGCGACGGGACCCCGGGGCGACCGCCGACGGCCACCCCGTGGCGCTCCTGGCCAACATCGGCACGGCCGAGGACGCCGAGCGGCTCACCGGGGCGGCGGTCGAGGGCGTCGGCCTGTTCCGCACGGAGGTGCTGTTCCTCGGCCGCACCGACGAGCCGACGCAGGCGGAGCAGGCCGACGCGTACGCGCGCGCGTTCGCGGCGCTCGGCGGCCGCAAGGTCGTCGTGCGCACCCTCGACGCGGGCGCCGACAAGCCGCTGGCGTTCGTGACCCGCGGCGACGAGGAGAACCCGGCCCTGGGTGTGCGCGGCTTCCGCCTGGTCCGGGGGGCCGAGGCGCTGGTGCGCGGCCAGCTCGCGGCCATCGCGCGCGCGGCGGAGCGCACCGGCACCGACCCGTGGGTGATGGCGCCGATGGTCGCCACGGTCGAGGAGGCCGCGCAGTTCGCGGCGCTCGCCCGCGCGGCCGGGGTCCGGACGGTCGGGGTCATGGTCGAGGTGCCGTCCGTGGCCCTGCGCGCGCGCGACGTGCTCGCGGAGGTCGACTTCGTGTCGATCGGCACGAACGACCTCGCGCAGTACACGATGGCGACGGACCGGCTGCTCGGCGACCTCGCGGACCTGCTGGACCCGTGGCAGCCGGCGGTGCTGGACCTCGTCGCCGCGACGGCGTCGGCGGCCGCCGAGACCGGCAAGCCCGCCGGCGTGTGCGGGGAGTCCGCGGCCGACCCGCTCATGGCCCTCGTGCTGGTCGGCCTCGGCGTGACCAGCCTCTCGATGTCGCCGGCCGCCGTCCCGGGCGTGCGGTTCGCCCTGTCCCGGCACACCCGGGCGCGCTGCGCGGAGCTCGCGGCGACCG
>AXCX01000610.1 GCA_000767215.1 Actinotalea fermentans ATCC 43279 = JCM 9966 = DSM 3133 | reverse complement strand
CCGGCGGACGAGGGCCCACGCGGCCGGCGCCGCGACGGCCGCCGACCCCAGCAGCAGCGCGGCGAGCAGGCCGCCCTCGAGGGTCCACGGCCAGACAAGGCGGGCGGCGGGGACCGGTGCCTCGCCGGTCTCCGACACGGCGAGGAGCGGACCGACGAACCGGGCGACCACGGCCCCCACGACGCCGCCGGTGAGGACGACCACCGCCGTCACGGTCGCGTGCTCGGCGAGCAGCGAGGCCAGCGTCGCGCGCCGGGAGATGCCCAGGCCCTGGAGCCGGGCCACCTCGACGGCGCGCGCCTCGAGCGCGGCGGCCGTGTCCAGCCCTGTCCCCATGAGCGCGAGGACCACGGCGGCGAGCACCAGCACGAGGAGGGCCACGGGCACGCCCACGCGCAGCGGCCCGTCGAGCGCCGCGGCGACCTCGTCGCGCGTCTGCGGGACGCCCGCGCCGGCCGCGGCGAGGCCCGCGGCAGCGGCGGCTGGGTCGTCGACGTCGACCCACCACCGGTCCGCCGGCGACTCCACGACCCCGCCCAGGAGGAGCGCGCGGGTGAGCGCCTCGTCGTCCACCAGGATCGCCGAGCCGGACCGCGCCGCCGGCAGGTAGGGCACGACGTGCGCGACCTCACCGAGCAGGCGCACCGTGCCGACGTCGACGGAGAAGCTCTGCCCGATCTCCAGGCCGAGCGAGTCCGCCACGTCCTGCGTGACGGCCAGCGGCGCGATCGCGCCGGAGGGGAACGGTGAGACCACGACGGCGGGGTCGCCCCAGAGGCCGGCGAGGTTGATGCGACCGGAGACGTCCAGGGTCCCGCGGCCGAGCCGCGCCGACCCCTCTTCGAACCACGGGTAGCGCGGGTCGGTCATGCGGACCAGCCACGGTGCGGCGCCGGGCGCGTCGTCGGTGGGCAGGCGCAGGGTGAGCGCGACGTCGGCCATGCCGGCGATGTCCTCCCCCACGGGCCAGCCCTCGAGCCCGAGGCCCAGCTCGACGGCGACGAGGGTCAGGTCCCCGTCGACGCTCAGGGCGTCGAGGGCCACGGCGTCGTCGGCCACGTCGACCACGGGGGCGAGCCGGTGCTCGGCGCCGTCGAGCGGGATCGGCTGACCGCGCAGGACCGTCCGCCCACCCCAGGCGTCCTCGAGGACGAGCGACGGCATCACCTCGAGGCCGACGTCCGCGCGGTCGGAGCTCGCCGTGACCGCGACGGCGCCGTCGGCCAGGTCGGCCAGCCGGACGCCGTCGAGCGGCTCGGGCGCCATCTGCGAGGTCAGCGCGGTCCAGGTCTGCCCGTCGGGCAGGCGGCCGCGGAGCAGCTCGCCCGCGCGCGTCGTGTCGAACGCGACGAGGGTCGCGGACGGCCCGCGGCCGGCGATGTCGGCACCGAGCCCGATCTCGAGCACGCTGACCGGCGTCGGGTCGCCGCCGGACGCGG
>AXCX01000609.1 GCA_000767215.1 Actinotalea fermentans ATCC 43279 = JCM 9966 = DSM 3133 | reverse complement strand
CGGGGCGGCCGTCGAGAGGCCGAGCTCGGACTCGATCGCCGCCCACACGCGGGCCGGCGGCGCGACGAGGACGTCGTCCGGCCCGACCGCGCGACCGGCGCGCACCGCGCGCTCGAGCTCGGCGACCTCCTCGGCGCAGCGCTCGCACACGGCGAGGTGGGCCTGCGCCGTCGGGTCGGTCTCGCCGAGCGCGATCAGGGCGAGGACGTCGGGGTCCACGTGGTCCACCTACCTCACCTCCAACCGGTCGCGCAGCCGCAGGAGGCTGCGCCTGATGTGGCTCTTCACCGTGCCGAGGGGCAGGTCGAGCCGGGTCGCGATCGCCTCGTGCGTCAGGTCCTCGTAGAACGCCAGGGCCAGGATCGTGCGTTGTGGCTCGCCGAGCCGGGCCATCTCGTCGGCGACGGTCAGGCGGTCCGCGAGGTCGCCGGCCTCGGCGGGCGCGGGCGTGTCGGGGGCGGCCGCACCGGCGACGGCGAGCGTCGCGCGGGTGTCCCGGCTGCGCCGCCGCTGGACGTCGGTGATCGCGTTGCGGGCGATGCCGACCAGCCAGGCCGGCAGCGGTCCGCGCGCGGGGTCGAAGCCCGACCGGCCGCGCCAGGCCGCGACGAACACCTGCTGGGTGACGTCCTCGGCGTCGTCGGCGTGGCCCAGCGAGCGGAGGGCGAGCGTGTGGACCAGGGGCGACCAGCGCCGGTACGCCTCGGCGAGCGCCGCCTCGTCGCCGCCCCGGAAGGCGTCCGCGAGCACCGCGACGTCAGCCGCCTCTGCGGCGCCCGTCTCAGCCGGGAGGGACAGCGGCCGACTCCTTCGCTCGCCGGCGGCCGCCCGTGTCGGCGGTGCCAGGGTGGTCATCATCACCCGATCGGTTCGGCAGTGACAATCACGTTGTCCGAGTAGCTGCGGCGGTCCTGGTGCCAGACGCCGCCGCAGGTCACCAGCACGAGGCGGGGGCCGCCGTCGCGCAGGAAGACGTCGCCCCAGGCCACCTCCGGCTTGGCGACGCTCGACCGGCCCGTGACGGCGTAGGTGACCACCGCGCCGTCGGCCCTCGTGACGCTCACCGCGTCGCCGACGGCGAGGTCGCCCAGCTTCGCGAACGGCCCGAGGCCCGCTGAGGCGACCGAGTCGACGTGCGCGGCGATGACGACGGTGCCGTCCGGGTCGCCCGGCGCCGCGCCGAACCGGTACCAGCCGGCCACCTCGGCCTGGGGCGGGATCTCCATCTGGCCGTCGGGCTGGACGCCCACGGGCTCCACCGGGAGGGCGATGCCCAGCGCGTCGATGGCGAGGCCGGTCGGCGGGACCACCTGCTCGGCCGGGGGGAGCGTGGCGGCCGAGACGGGGACGTCGGGGACGTCGGCGGGCGGCGCGGGCGCAGGGGTCGGCGCGGTGCTGGTGGCCGGTACGCGGGTGAGCGGCGCGGCGTCGTCGGCCTCGGCG
>AXCX01000608.1 GCA_000767215.1 Actinotalea fermentans ATCC 43279 = JCM 9966 = DSM 3133 | reverse complement strand
GCGCCGGAGCTGACGGCGCAGGTGCGCGAGCTGCACCGGGCGCACCACGCGCGCGGCGGCGTCGTCGCGCCCGCACCGCAGGCGGAGGAGGGCCCGACGGCCGTCGTGCGCCGGCACGTGGCGCTCGTCGCGCATGACAACATGAAGGTCGAGCTGCTGCGCTGGGCCGCGCACAACCGGGACACCCTCGCCCACCACGAGCTCTACGCCACGGGCACCACCGGCACGATGCTCGAGTACGAGCTCGGGCTGCCGGTGACGCGTTTCCTGTCCGGGCCGGTGGGCGGCGACCAGCAGATCGGCGCCCGGATCGCCGAGGGCGGCATCGACCTGTTGATCTTCTTCTGGGACCCGCTCGAGGCACAGCCGCACGACCCCGACGTCAAGGCGCTGCTGCGGATCAGCTCGGTGTGGAACGTGCCGACGGCGACCAACCTCGCGTCGGCCGACTACCTCATCTCGTCGCCGCTGTTCGAGGGCGGCTACGAGCGCCGCGTCCCGGACCACGGCCCGCGCCAGTGGGACCCGACGACAGGCGCGCCGTCGTCGGGCGCGTGACCCCCTCCTCGCACCAGGTGTGGAGCGTTCCGCCCAGGTGTGGAGCGTTTGCGACCGACACGCCCGGCGTGTCGGTCCAGATCGCTCCACACCCGTGAGGAGCGCTCCACTCGGGTGGGGTGCAGGTGACGGTGGGGAGCGTCAGGTCGTGGCGCGGGCCAGCTCGGTCTCGATGACGGCGACGAAGGTCTCCAGGGGCTGCGAGCCCGCGATCGGCGAGCCGTTGACGATGAACGCCGGCGTGCCCGACACCCCGATCGCCACGCCCTGCTGCGCGTCCGCGTCGACAGCCGCGAGGACCTCGGCCGACGCGCGGTCGGCGTCGAACCGCGCCACATCCAGGCCCAGGTCACCTGCCACCGCGCGCAGGTAGTCGTCGCCCATGACCTCCACCGACCCCTGGTCGATGAAGACCCGGTCGTGGAACTCCCAGAACCGGCCCTGCAGGCCGGCGGCGCGCGCCGCGGCCGCGATGGCCGGCGACTGCTGCGTGACGCGCGGGAAGTCCCGCCACTCGATCCGCAGCCGGCCGTCGGCGACGTACTCCGCCAGCCCCGGCGCGGTCTCGAGCGCGAACTGGGCGCAGTAGCCGCACCGGAAGTCGGCCCACATGATCATGACGACGGGCGCGTCCACCGCGCCGATCGCCGTCGGGTCGGTCGGGTCGCGGCGCACGAGCTCGGCGAACAGCGCGTCGCGCTGGACCTGGAGCTCCTCGGGCGAGAGATCGTCGGGCGCGGGGGCCGCGTCGGTGGGCTCGGTGGGCTCGGCCGACGGCGCGGCCCCCTCCGACGGCGCCGACGGCGCGGCGGACGGCGAGCCGTCGCCGTCGGGCAGCAGGAGGACCAGGGCCACCAGCAGCGCGAGCACCAGGCCGAGCGCCGTGAGGATCACTACGCG
>AXCX01000607.1 GCA_000767215.1 Actinotalea fermentans ATCC 43279 = JCM 9966 = DSM 3133 | reverse complement strand
CGCTGCGGGCGGCGCGGCCGCCGATCGCGAGCCGCGCGGTCCCCGGGTCGGCCAGCTCGCCCCAGCGCGAGGGCAGGTCGAGGACGGTGACGCCCATGACGCCGTCGGTGGTCACCACGGGGTTGCCGGGCGGCACCACCCCGCCGTCCACGACGACCAGCACGTGCGGCAGGTCCGGCGACTCCGACGGGCCGAAGCGCGGCCGGTCCGGCAGCCCCTCCGGCAGCAGGTCCTCGATCTCCGCGAGCGAGCCGGCGATCATCCGCGCCGGCCCGACGGCGTCCCGCGCGCGCGGGCTCGCGGTGTGCGGCAGCCACTTGGCCCACTCCCAGTCCGCGAGCGTGGCCTGGCCCGCGATGACCGCGATGCGCAGGTGCTCGGGGGAGTGGAACGTCGCGAGCTGGCAGACGACGGCGCGGGCCAGGGCGCGCGCGTCGGCCTCGGGCCCGGTCACCTCGAGCCGGGCGACCGAGCGCACGTCGACCTCGAAGGGCACGTCGTGCTGGGTGGTGTGCGTGAGCAGGAAGCGGTGGGCCGCGGACGCCGCGACCGGGTCGAGCTGCGCGAGCGGCGGGGTGTCCGGCGGCTCGAGCGTCAGGCACAGGCCCTGGTCGGCGAGGCCGACGCGGGTGATCAGGAAGTCGTCGTCGCCGGGCGCCCGCTCCCAGACCCGGGTGCGCTCCTCGGCGACGATCGGCAGCGCGCGCGGGTCGGGCCCGCGCCACTCGGCGGCCCGGCGCTGGGCGGCGCCGGCCTGCCGGACGGTCTCGCGCAGCTCGGACAGGTACGCGAGGTACTCGCGCCGCGCCCCGACGACGCTCGCCTGCCGCTGCGCGCGCGTGCGCCAGCCGTTGGCGACGAGGAAGCCGAGGGAGGCGACGAGGAACATGCCGCCGGCGAGGTAGCCCTGCACGCCCGGCCGGGACAGGGCGATGAACACGATCGAGCCGACGGACCCGAGCATCGGGAGCGCGCTGGAGAGCACGCCGCTCATGCCGTCGGACGGCGTGATCTCGGGCGGGGGCAGCACCTGGATGTGGCCTGCGGGCACCGCCGGGGGCGCGAGCCGTTCGCGGTGCGGGACGGTCGCGGTCATGCTCGGGACTCCCCCTCGGCTGGGGCGTCGC
>AXCX01000606.1 GCA_000767215.1 Actinotalea fermentans ATCC 43279 = JCM 9966 = DSM 3133 | reverse complement strand
ACCTGCCGCAACACGGCCTGTGGACCCGGCCGACACCCTAGTATGGGCGGGTCCACCGGCGCCGCAGTTCCCAGGGAGACGGCGTGAATCCACCCGCCCGGTCCCGGGTCGCCCTGCTCGTCGGAGAGCGCCGGGTGGACGTCGCGATCCCCGCCGGGACCACCCTCTACGACGCGCTGCGCGACGTCGGCGTCGACCTCGACGCGCCCGGGGTGGCGGTCGTCGACTCCACCGGCCGCGCGCTGGACCGCTACGGCGCGACGGGCGCCGACCTCGTCGACGGCGCGGTGCTGCACGTGGTGCGCGGCAGCGGCAGCGGCCGCGGTGCCGGGCGAGGCCTGG
>AXCX01000605.1 GCA_000767215.1 Actinotalea fermentans ATCC 43279 = JCM 9966 = DSM 3133 | reverse complement strand
GCCGCCGCGACGGCGGCGGCGACGGCCTCGGCGAGCGGGGTGGCGGGGTCCGCGGCGGCCCCGTGCCCGAGCACCAGGTCGACGAGGAGGATGCCGATCTCGGGCCGGCTGCCGGCCTCGACGACCATCGCCGAGCGGCCGCTGGGGTCGATCATCGGATGCGGTCGGCCCTGCGTGTACTCGTCGTCGCCCAGGTCGAGGATCTCGGGCGTGACGCTGGCGCGGCCGAGGACGACCTTGGCCTCCGAGGCGAGGGTGCCGCCGGTGTACAGGCCGAGCACGCCGCGCGCGGCGGGCAGGGCCACGCCCTCGGGCAGGCGCGGCTGCTCGTCCCCGAGGTCGAGCTCGGCGCCCACGAGTGCGGCGGCGGTGCGGGCCCCGGCCTCGAGGGTGCCGCGCACCGGCACGGGGCCGTCGGCGTCGTCCTCGCCGAGCAGGCAGGCGACGGCGGGCTTGCCGAGGGTGGCCAGGCGCGCGAGCAGGCGCTCGGCGACCTCCGCGGCCGGCGGCTTGGAGACGACGACGACCACCTGCGTCGCGTCGTCCTCGGCCAGCAGGTCCAGGGCCAGGTGCGTCATCGTGCCGCCCACCGCGAACGAGAGGTCGCGGCCGCCGACGCCGACGACCTGGGACACGCCCGTGCCGGCCCGGTGCAGCAGGCAGCTGACCTCCTGCGCACCGGTCCCGGAGGCGGCGACGATGCCCACCGGCCCGCGCCGGACGACGTTGGCGAACCCGAGCGGGACGCCGTCGAGGATGGCCGTGCCGCAGTCCGGCCCCATGAGCAGGAGCCGTCGCTCGGCCGCCATGGCCTTCAGCCGCACCTCGTCCTCGAGCGGCACGTTGTCCGAGAAGCAGAAGACGTGCAGGCCCGCGCGCAGCGCCTGCTCGACGACGACGGGCGCGTACGTCCCGGGGGTCGACACGGTGGCGAGCGTGGCGCGGTCGCCGGTCGCGAGCCCCTCCGCCACGGTCTGCGGGGCCGGTGCCTCGTGCGCGCTGCGCGCCGACTCGACGGCGGTCAGGCCGGCCTCGGCGGCGTCCAGGGCGGCGGCGACGGTCTCCTCGTCGACGGCGCGCACGACGACGACCAGGTCGTCCGGCGCGGTGGCGAGATCGGCGGGTCGCATGTCGGACCGGTCGAGGATGTCGAGGTTGCCGGGGGTGCCCATCACGGCGCCGACCCGCACGACGCCGTCGCGCTTCTCGATCGTGGACGCGAGCGCCATGAGGGTCACGGAGTCGCGGTAGAGCCGCGGGAAGACCCGCGCGGCGAGAGTGGTGGTGGCGCTCATGCGCTGCTCCTCA
>AXCX01000062.1 GCA_000767215.1 Actinotalea fermentans ATCC 43279 = JCM 9966 = DSM 3133 | reverse complement strand
CGCCGCGACCGCGCCGGCCGCCCCGCACGACGCGCCCGCGGGTGCGGCGCCGTACGACGACGAGGCGACCTGAGCCGACGACGGCGGCCGACCGGCGTATCGGTTCGAGGTGCGGCTGGGTACCTGCCAGAATGCTTCGCATGTCCACCCCGGTACCGACCGTTGCCGCGCCTGCCTCCGGGCAGGCCTCGCGCCCCCGCATCCTGTCCGGCATGCAGCCCACCTCGGACTCGCTGCACCTCGGGAACTACCTCGGCGCGCTGGTGAACTGGGTGGCCCTCCAGGACGACTACGACACCTTCTACATGGTCGCCGACCTGCACGCGCTGACGGTGGCGCCGGAGCCGCAGCTGCTCCGCGAGCGCACGCGGCGGACGGCGGCGCAGTACCTGGCCGGTGGCGTCGACCCGGCGCGGTCGGTGCTCTTCGTGCAGAGCCACGTGCCCGAGCACGCGGAGCTGTCCTGGGTGCTGTCGTGCCACACCGGGTACGGCGAGGCGTCCCGGATGACGCAGTTCAAGGACAAGTCGGCCAAGGCCGGCGCCGAGAGCACGAACGTCGGGCTCTTCACGTACCCGATCCTCATGGCCGCGGACATCCTGCTGTACGACGCGGCCCTCGTGCCCGTCGGTGAGGACCAGCGCCAGCACCTGGAGATCACGCGCGACCTCGCGCAGCGGATCAACGCGCGGTTCGGGGAGACGTTCGTGGTGCCGGAGGCGCACATCGTGCGCAGCACCGCGAAGATCTTCGACCTGCAGGAGCCGACGTCGAAGATGAGCAAGTCGGCGTCGACGCCGAACGGCATCATCGAGATGCTCGACGACCCGAAGGTCATCGCGAAGCGGATCCGTTCTGCGGTGACCGACACCGAGCGTGAGATCCGGTTCGACGCCGAGGCGAAGCCCGGCATCTCCAACCTCCTGTCGATCTACTCGGCGCTCACGGACCGGACCGTCGCCGATCTCGAGGCCGACTACGAGGGCAAGGGCTACGGCGACCTGAAGAAGGACCTGGCGGACGTCGTCGTCGAGGCCGTCACGCCGTTCCGCGAGCGGGTGCTCGGCTACCTCGAGCAGCCCGAGACGCTCGACGACGTGCTCGCGGAAGGTGCCGAGCGCGCCCGCGACGTCGCCCGCGCGACGCTCGCCCGCGTGCGGGACCACGTGGGCCTGCTGCCGGCGCGCGGCTCCGTGGCCGCCGGGGTGGTGCCTGCCGGGACCCGGCCGTGAGGCTTCCCGAGCGGGTCGGTGACCAGGTGAGGGTGGGGATCGCGCTCCTCGTCCCCGAGCCGTGGGGCTCGCAGCTGCAGGCGGCCCGGGCGTCGTTCGGCGACCCGTTGGCGTGCCTGATCCCGCCGCACGTGACCCTGCTGGGACCGACCGTCCTCGAGCCCGAGGAGCTGCCGGCCATGGACGCGCACCTCGCCGAGGTCGGGCGCCAGCAGCGCCCGTTCACGATCCACCTGCGGGGCACGGGCACGTTCCGTCCGGTCTCGGACGTGGTGTTCATCCAGGTCGTGGAGGGCATCTCCGAGTGCGAGCGCCTCGAGCGTGCCGTGCGCTCCGGCCCGCTCACGCAGGAGGTGCGCTTCAACTACCACCCGCACGTGACGGTCGCGCACGACGTGCCCGCGGACGCGCTCGACCGCGCCTTCGCCGAGCTCGAGGACTTCGAGGCGGTGTACGAGGTCGGCAGCATCCAGGTGTTCGAGCACGGCGACGACAACGTCTGGCGCCCGGTCCGCGAGTTCCCCCTCACGGCCCCCTAGCTCCCCTCGCACGGCCCGCGACCAGGGCCTTCGTCCCCCCGAGTGGAGCGTTCCTCCCGCGGGTGGAGCGTCTTCACGGACACGCGGGCGTGTCGCGTCGCTTTCGCTCCACAGCTGACCGGGGATCGCGGCCTCGACACAGGCCCGGCGGTCCCGGGAGTCGCTCGCGCCGACAGGCCGCGACGCTCCGCCCATGGTCATGGATGGTTCATTGCCCTGGACGGTTCGTACGAGTTGCTGCGACGAGCTCGGCATCAGCGGGCGTGTGCTTCGCGGGCCCGCATTCACACGGGTGCGCCGCGGCGTGTACGTGCCTGCCGGCGCCGATCCGTACTCGCCGGACAACCGCATCGCTGCGGTCGTCGCAGGGCTGCCCGTCCACGCGGCGCTCGGCGGGTGGGCGGCCGCGCGCATCCTCGAACGCGAGGCCGCGAGCGACGGGCTCGAGGTCTTTGACGGTGGTCGCTGGTGGGCCGAGGCGCCGACACAGCACTCAACGCTCGGCGTCGTCGTGCCGAGGCTTGGCGTGGCGGGATCGGGCGGGAGCGCGCCGATCCTGGTCTGCGCGGCTCGGGAGAGTCGCCTGGCCGGTCGGCCGGACGCGCGGATCTTCCGGAGCCCCGTCGCTGACGACGACGTGCTGTCGCTCGGTGACGCGCGCATGACCGCGCCTGTCCGAACGGCGTTCGACCTCGCGCGGTTGCTGCCGATTGGTCGCGCCGTGGTCGCGCTGGACCGGCTGGTCCACCTGGGCGTGGTGGCGCCGACCGACCTCGCGGAGTACGCGAAGGGTCGCAGGGGCTGGCGCGGTGCCTCGCGCGTCCATCGTGTTCTGCGGTTGGTCGACGGTCGCTCGGAGTCGCCGCAGGAGTCGGTCCTTCGCCTGGTCTGGGTCGCGTCGGGGATGCCACGACCGCGCGCGAACCTCGTCGTACGGACGGCGTCGCGCGAGTTCGTCGCGCGTGTGGACCTGGTCGACGAGGTGGCCGGCGTCGCGGGGGAGTACGACGGCGCGTGGCACTCGGGCGGCGACCGTAGGAGCCGGGACTCGCGTCGCCACGAGCGGTTGCTGGCCCTCGGGGTCGAAGTGGTCCGCGCGACCAGTGCCGACCTGGGGTCCGACGCGCGGGCAGCCGAGTGGCAGGGACGCCTGCGCGCGGCCTACCGCCGGGCTCGACGACGTCCGCACGCCCGCGCGTGGACCGTCACGCCGTCGTGACCCCCCGTGTGGACCGTCACGCCGTCGTGGCCCCCCGCGTGTGGAGCGGAATAGACGCGACACGCGGGCGTGTCGGTCGGAAACGCTCCACCCGCGCGGGAAACGCTCCACCCGCGCGAGAAACGCTCCACCGGGACGGGGGACGGGACGCGGGGGAGGGGGAGCGGGTGGCCGAGGGTCAGAAGGCGCGGGTGATCATCGCGCGCTTGACCTCCTGGATGGCCTTCGTGACCTCGATGCCGCGGGGGCACGCCTCGGTGCAGTTGAAGATCGTCCGGCAGCGCCAGACGCCCTCCTTGTCGTTGAGGATCTCCAGGCGCTGCGCGCCGCCCTCGTCCCGGCTGTCGAAGATGAAGCGGTGCGCGTTGACGATGGCCGCCGGGCCGAAGTACTGCCCGTCGTTCCAGAACACGGGGCACGACGACGTGCACGCGGCGCACAGGATGCACTTGGTGGTGTCGTCGTAACGCGCGCGGTCCTCCGGCGACTGGCGTCGCTCAGCCGACGGCGTGTTCCCGCCGGTGATGAGGAACGGCATCACCTCACGGTAGGAGGCGAAGAACGGCTCCATGTCGACCACGAGGTCCTTGACCACCGGGAGACCCTTGATGGGCTCGACCGTGATGGGCTTGGCCGGGTCGAGGTCCTTGAGCAGCGCCTTGCAGGCGAGCCGGTTGCGGCCGTTGATCCGCATGGCGTCCGAGCCGCAGATGCCGTGCGCGCACGACCGGCGGAACGTCAGCGAGCCGTCGATCTCCCACTTCACGGTGTGCAGGGCGTCGAGCAGCCGGTCCGTGCGGTTCGCGCGGACCGTGAACTCCTCCCAGTACGCGGTCGCGTCCTTCTCCGGCAGGTACCGGCGGATGCGCAGCGTCACGTCGAACGAGCCGTCGTCGGGACGCTCGCCACGGCCGCTGGCGACGGCGGCGGCCTGTGGCTCACGCACGGGCGCGCCGCCGGGCGCCTGCTCAGCGGACCCGGTCTCCGGGGCGATCTCGGTGCTCATCAGTACTTCCGCTCCATGGGCTGGTACCGGGTGATCGTCACGGGCTTGGCGCCCAGCTCGACCTGCGTGCCGCCGTCGGGCGCCTGGCGCAGGTAGGCCATCGTGTGCTGGAGGAACCGCGCGTCGTCGCGGGCGGGGAAGTCCTCGCGGAAGTGGCCGCCGCGCGACTCCTCGCGCGCGAGGGCGCCCACGACGACGACCTCGGCGAGGTCGAGCAGGAAGCCCAGCTCCACGGCCTCGAGCAGGTCGGTGTTGAACTGCTTGCCCTTGTCCTGGACGGCCACGGACGCGTAGCGCTCCTTGAGCGAGCCGATCGTCGCGAGCGTCGCCTCGAGGGACTCCGCGGTGCGGAACACCTGCGCCCCGGCGTCCATCGCCTCCTGCAGCTCCCGGCGCAGCACCGCGACCTTCTCGGTGCCGTCGCCCCCAAGGACGCGGTCGAGCAGCGCGGTGACCGCGGCTCCGGGCGACTCCGGCAGCTCCGGCAGCTCGGCGGCCGCGCTGTACTCGGCGGCGGCGATGCCGGCCCGCTTGCCGAACACGTTGATGTCCAGCAGGGAGTTGGTGCCGAGCCGGTTGGCGCCGTGCACGGACACGCAGGCGACCTCGCCGGCCGCGTACAGCCCGCCGACGACGGCGGTGTTCGTGCGCAGCACCTCACCGCGGATCGTGGTGGGTACGCCGCCCATGGCGTAGTGCGCCGTCGGGTAGACGGGCACGGGCTCCGTGTAGGGCTCGACGCCCAGGTAGGTGCGCGCGAACTCGGTGATGTCCGGGAGCTTGGCGTCGATGTGCGCGGGCTCGAGGTGCGTCAGGTCCAGCAGGACGTAGTCCTTGTTCGGTCCGCAGCCGCGTCCCTCGCGTACCTCGTTCGCCATCGCGCGCGCCACCATGTCGCGCGGTGCGAGGTCCTTGATGGTCGGGGCGTACCGCTCCATGAAGCGCTCGCCCTCGCTGTTGCGCAGGATGCCGCCCTCGCCGCGCGCGGCCTCCGACAGCAGGATGCCGAGGCCGGCGAGCCCTGTCGGGTGGAACTGGAAGAACTCCATGTCCTCCAGCGGGATGCCCTTGCGGTAGGCCAGCGCCATGCCGTCGCCGGTGAGCGTGTGGGCGTTCGACGTCGTCTTGTAGATCTTGCCGGCCCCGCCGGTGGCGAGGATCACGGACTTCGCGCGGAAGACGTGCAGCTCGCCGGTGGCCAGGTCGTGCGCGACGACGCCGGCGACCTTGACCTCCTCGTCGGCGGGCACGTCGCCGGCCATGAGGTCGTGGGTGAGGAGGAGGTCGAGGGCGTAGACCTCGTTGAAGAACGCGACGTCCTGCTTCACGCACTGCTGGTAGAGCGTCTGCAGGATCATGTGGCCGGTGCGGTCGGCCGCGTAGCAGGCCCGACGCACGGCCGCCTCGCCGTGGTTGCGGGTGTGCCCGCCGAAGCGGCGCTGGTCGATCTTCCCGTCGGGCGTGCGGTTGAAGGGCAGGCCCATGTGCTCCAGGTCGAGGACCGCGTCGATGGCCTCCTTGGCCATGACCTCGGCGGCGTCCTGGTCGACGAGGTAGTCACCGCCCTTGACGGTGTCGAAGGTGTGCCACTCCCAGTTGTCCTCCTCGACGTTGCCGAGGGCGGCGCACATGCCGCCCTGGGCGGCGCCGGTGTGGGACCGCGTCGGGTACAGCTTGCTCAGCACCGCGGTCCGCGCGCGCGTCGACGACTCGAGCGCGGCCCGCATCCCGGCCCCCCCGGCCCCGACGATGACGACGTCGTACTGGTGGGTCTGCATCTGGGCCTGTCCTCCGGTGGGTCGTGGCTGGCTCGTGGCTGGTGCTTCGTGCGGGGTCAGGCGGTGCAGAACGACGGCAGCAGGTTCGCGGGCGCGTCCGGCGGGCACGGGTCGAACGTGAAGATGACGAGCGTGCCGAGGACGACGACCACGGTGAACGCCAGGTACAGCGCGACCTTGAGCACGATCCGCGTGCCGTCGCGCTCGGCGTAGTCGTTGATGATCGTGCGCACGCCGTTGGTCCCGTGGATCATGGCGAGCCAGAGCATCAGCAGGTCCCAGACCTGCCACAGGGGCGACGCCCACTTGCCGGCGACGAAGCCGAAGTCGATCGCGCTGATGCCCTCACCGTCGATGAGGTTCATGAACAGGTGCCCGAAGATCAGCACCACGAGCAGGACGCCGGACGCCCGCATGAACACCCAGCCGTACAGCTCGTAGTTCGTGCGGCCGGTGGTCCGGCGGGTGGTCCGCGTCCGCGGCGCGCGCGGTGCCTCGATGGAGACGGCCATCAGTGCCCCCCGAAGACGTTGCCGAGGTGGCGGGGCAGGAACCCGGCCATGGTGACGACGAACAGACCGATGACGATCCAGAGCATCACCCGCTGGTACCGGGTGCCCTTGGACCAGAAGTCGATGAGCGTGATCCGGATGCCGTTGAACGCGTGGTAGACCACCGCGGCGACGAGGCCGGCCTCACCGAGCCCCATCACGGGGTTCTTGTACGTGCCGATGACGGCGTTGTAGGCCTCGGGGGACACGCGCACGAGCGCCGTGTCCAGGACGTGGACCAGGAGGAAGAAGAAGATCGCGAACCCGGTCACGCGGTGCGCGAGCCAGGACCACATGCCCTCCCGTCCGCGGTAGAGCGTGCCGGCCGGTGCCTCGGGCACGGGAGCCTCCGTTTCGACGACCGTGTCGACTGACGTCGCAGTCCTGATGCGCTTCGGGTGCTCGACGCCGATTGCTTGACGTCGAGCGATCCACGGCCACTCTACGGCCAGGCGACCAGTGCCTCCCACCAGGCGTGACCGAGATCACGCCTGGTGGGTGGGGCAGACGCAGGACGAGGGGAGGCGCCGGCTGGGCCACGGGTCCGCCCGGAGCGCAGGACGTGCCTGGCAGGATGGCGGCCATGCTCGACTCGTTCCGCGCGATCGTCCCCGCCGGCGGCGCCGGGACGCGGTTGTGGCCCCTGTCGCGGGCCGGCTCCCCGAAGTTCCTGCACGACCTGACGGGCTCGGGCCGCACGCTGCTCCAGGCGACCGTGGACCGGCTCACGCCGCTCACCGGGCCGGGCGGCGTCGTCGTCGTGACGGGGGAGCGGCACGCCGCCGCAGTGCGCGCGCAGCTGGAGCTGCCCGCGGCCGCCCTGCTGACCGAGCCGTCCCCGCGCGACTCGATGGCCGCCATCGGGCTCGCCGCGGCGGTGCTGGCCGAGCGCGAGGGCGACGTCGTGGTCGGCTCGTTCGCGGCCGACCACGTGATCAGCGGGGACGGCTTCGCGCTCGCCGTCGGGCAGGCCGTGGCGGCCGCGCGCGCCGGGTACGTCGCGACGATCGGCATCCGCGCGACCGGCCCGTCGACGGCGTTCGGCTACATCCGCTCGGGGGGCCCGCTCGGCGTGCCCGGTGCGCCCGACGCGCGGCACGTGGCCGGCTTCACGGAGAAGCCCGACGCCGCCACCGCTGCGGCGTACCTCGCCACGGGTGAGTACGCGTGGAACGCCGGGATGTTCGTCGCGCGCGCCGAGGTGCTGCTCGGACACCTCGAGCGGCTGCACCCGGCGCTGCACGACGGGCTGCGCCAGGTCGCGGCGGCCTGGGACACCGACGCGCGCGGCGAGGTCCTGGGGCGGGTCTGGCCCGGGCTCGCGCGCATCGCCATCGACCACGCGATCGCCGAGCCGGTCGCCGCCGAAGGGGGCGTCGCGGTGGTGCCGGCGACGTTCGCGTGGGACGACGTCGGCGACTTCGCCTCGCTGGCCGGCCTGGTGCCGGCCGGTGCCGAGGGCGTGCGGGTGCTGGGGGACCCGGACCGCGTGCTCACGCTCGGGGCGCCCGGTGCCACCGTGGTGCCCGGGGGCGACCGGTTGGTCGCGGTCCTCGGCATCCCGGACGTGGTGGTGGTCGAGACCCCCGACGCCCTCCTGGTCACGACCAAGGACCGCGCCCAGGACGTGAAGGCGCTGGTCGACGCCGTCCGCGCCCGCCGCGCCGACCTGCTGTGAGCGCCGATCTGTCGTGACCGCCCGGCCCGGCGCGACCGGGCGCCGGCCCCGCACGCCGAGCCGCTAGTGTCGGTGGGGTGCTGGAGGGTCGGGAGAGCGCGGTCGTCGAGCGGATCCGCGCCCTGGTGGACGCACACCTCGACGAGCTCGTCGCGCTGCGGCGCGACCTGCACGCGCACCCGGAGGTGGCGCACACCGAGGCCCGGACGACCGCGGTCGTCGCGGAGCGTCTGCGGGCCGCCGGCCTGACCCCGCACCTGCTGCCGGGGACGGGCCTGACGTGCGACATCGGGCCGGGCGTGGTCGACAGCGGCCGCAAGCTCGTGGCCCTGCGCGCGGACCTGGACGCACTGCCCGTGCCGGACACCTGCGGCGAGCCGTGGCACTCCACGGTGCCCGGTGTCTCGCACGCGTGCGGGCACGACGTCCACACGACGGTGGTCCTCGGCGCCGGGCTCGTCCTGGCCGCGCTCGCCGACCAGCTCCCGGTCGGCGTCCGGCTCATCTTCCAGGCGGCCGAGGAGGTCCAGCCCGGGGGAGCGACGGCCGCGATCGAGGCCGGCGCGATGGACGGCGTCGGGCACGTCTTCGCCCTGCACTGCGACCCCAGGGTCGACGCGGGACGGATCGGGTCACGGCCGGGGCCGATCACCGCCGCCTCGGACCCCGTGTCGGTCACGCTCACCGCGGAGGGCGGCCACACCTCCCGCCCGCACCTGACCGGGGACGTGGTCTTCGCGCTCGGTCAGGTGATCACGCAGGTCCCGGCGGTGCTCGGGCGGCGCCTGGACCCACGCGCGGGCGTCAACCTGACCTGGGGCCACGTGCACGCCGGGTCCGCCGGCAACGCGATCCCGGCCACCGGGACCGTCCGCGGCACGCTGCGCTGCCTCGAGGCGCGGGCGTGGGAGGAGGCGGGCGCCGTCCTGCGCGAGGCGGTCGAGCACGTGGTGGCGCCGTACCGCGTGCAGGTCGACGTGCAGCACCTGCGCGGCGTGCCGCCCGTGGAGAACGAGCCGCACGCGACCCGGCTGCTCGAGGCCGCGGCGCGCGACGTCCTCGGGCCGGACGCGGTGGAGGCGACCGAGCAGTCCCTGGGCGGCGAGGACTTCGCCTGGCTCCTCACGCGCGCGCCCGGCGCCATGGCGCGGCTCGGCACGCGGGTCCCCGGCGGCCGGTCCTTCGACCTGCACCGCGGCGACTTCACGGTCGACGAGGCGGCCATCGCGACGGGCGCCCGGGTGCTGGCCCGGGTGGCGCTGCTGGCGGGGGAGCACCCGGCCCCGGGCGTCACGTGACGGGCGCCTGACCTGCCGCTGAAGCGCTCCTGACGCACCCCGCCGGTGGGTGCGTTTCCATGCCCGACCAGCGGCTTTCGCACAGGGTTGCGCAACATTCCGAATGCGTAACAGAGCCGTTGCAGACCTACTCGGCGGTAACAACCACGGTGGGCGCGACAGTACTGTTCTTGTACATCCAGCCGACCGGGTGCTGGCCCTCCCGCCGCGATGGCGCGACGTGAGCCGCGGGCCTGGCGGCACATGCGTGGCGACAACACAGGAGTGGCACGTGAAGAAGACGATGAGGGCAGCGGTGCTCGCCACCGCGGCGGCGCTGGTGCTTGCGGCGTGTGGCGCGGCTCCCGAGGACGAGAACGAGGCGACCACCGAGCCCGGTGCCGACGAGACCACCCCGGCCGAGACGATCGACTACAAGGCGTGCATCGTCTCCGACGCCGGCGGCTTCGACGACAAGAGCTTCAACCAGCTGAGCTACGAGGGCACGAAGAAGGCGGCCGACGAGCTCGGCGCCCAGTTCGCCGAGGTCCAGTCCGACTCCGAGACGGACTTCCAGCCCAACATCGACTCCCTGGTTGCCGAGGGCTGCAACACCATCGTGACGGTCGGCTTCGCGCTCTCCGCCGCGACGGTCGAGGCCGCCACGGCGAACCCGGACATCGAGTTCGTCCTCATCGACGACGCTGCCGACAACGACTTCAACGGTGAGAAGGACGCGGAGAACATCAAGCCGCTGCTCTACGACACCGCGCAGGCCGCGTTCCTCGCCGGCTACCTGGCCGCGGGCTACTCGGAGAGCGGCAAGGTCGGCACCTTCGGCGGCCAGCCCTACCCGACCGTCACGATCTTCATGGACGGCTTCAAGCAGGGCGTCGACTACTACAACGAGGTCAAGGGCACGAGCGTCTCGGTCATCGGCTGGACCGGGTCCGACGAGGGCTCGTCCTTCACCGGTGGCTTCGAGGCCAACGACACCGCCAAGAACACCGCTGCGGCGATCATCGACCAGGGCGTCGACGTGCTGCTCCCCGTCGGCGGCCCGATCTACCAGTCGGCCATGGACGCCATCGCCGACTCCGGCCGCGAGATCGCGCTCATCGGCGTGGACGCCGACTTCTACGAGACCGACCCCAGCACGCAGGACCTGGTGCTGACCTCGATCCTGAAGAAGATGGACGTCTCGGCCTACGACGCAGTCATGGCCGCGGGCCAGGGCGACGTCGACTACGAGGCCTACGTCGGCACGCTCGAGAACGGCGGCGTCGGCATCGCCCCGCTGCACAACTTCGAGGGCAAGGTCGACGCGGCGCTGTGGGCCGAGGTCGAGGCGCTCCAGGAGCAGATCATCGCCGGTGAGGTCGAGGTCACCTCGTACCTGAACCAGTGATCCTGGCGCAGTGAGCACCGTTCCCGGGGAGGCCGCCTCGGCCTCCCCGGGAACGCGCGCGCCCCGGGTGCCGTCGGTGCCCGCGCCCCTTCCCCCGTCCCACCTGCCCCAAGGATGATCGTGCGATGAAGCTCGAGCTCCGAGACATCACCAAGCGCTTCGGCTCCCTGGTCGCGAACGACCACATCTCGATCACGGTCGAGCCGGGCGAGATCCACTGCCTCCTCGGGGAGAACGGCGCCGGCAAGTCGACGCTGATGAACGTGCTCTACGGCCTGTACACCGCCGACGAGGGCGAGGTGCTCCTCGACGACGTCGTGCAGCACTTCCGCGGGCCGGGCGACGCGATGGCCGCCGGCATCGGCATGGTGCACCAGCACTTCATGCTGATCCCCGTCTTCACCGTCGCGGAGAACGTCATGCTCGGCAACGAGCAGACCCGCTCCGGCGGCCGCCTCGACCTCGAGGCCGCGCGCGCGAAGGTCAACGACATCGCGTCGCGCTTCGGCTTCCACGTCGATCCCGACGCCGTCGTCGAGGACCTGCCGGTCGGCGTGCAGCAGCGGATCGAGATCATCAAGGCCCTGTCGCGCGACGCGAAGGTGCTCATCTTCGACGAGCCCACCGCCGTGCTGACGCCCCAGGAGACCGACGAGCTGATGGGCATCATGCGCCAGCTCAAGGAGTCGGGCGCCGCCATCGTCTTCATCACGCACAAGCTGCGCGAGGTCCGCGAGGTCGCGGACCGGATCACCGTCATCCGGCGCGGCGCGGTGGTCGGCGAGGCCAGCCCGACGTCGACCGACGCGGAGCTGGCCGCGATGATGGTCGGCCGCGCGGTCGAGCTCACCGTGCAGAAGGGCGAGCCGACCTACGCGCCGTCGTCCCTCGAGGTCACCGGCCTCGAGGTGACCGACGCGCGGGGCGCCGTCCTGGTCGACGACGTCAGCTTCACCGTGCGCGGCGGCGAGGTGCTCGTCGTCGCGGGAGTCCAGGGCAACGGTCAGACCGAGCTGACGGAGGCCCTGGTCGGGCTCGCCGCCGGGACCGTGGCGGGCAGCATCAGGCTCGACGGCACCGAGCTCGTCGGCAGGTCCGTGCGGGGGATCCTCGACGAGGGCGTCGGGTTCATCCCCGAGGACCGCAGCACCGACGGCCTGGTCGGCGCGTTCAGCGTCGCCGAGAACCTCATCCTCGACCGCACCAACGCGCCGCCCTTCGTCCGCCGCGGCGTGCTCCAGCTCGGCCTGCGCGACGAGTTCGCGACGAGGTCGGTGGAGGAGTTCGACATCCGCACCCAGGGCATCGACGAGCCGGTCGGCCAGCTGTCGGGCGGCAACCAGCAGAAGGTCGTGGTGGCGCGCGAGCTCTCGCGCGACCTGCGGCTGCTCGTGGCGGCGCAGCCGACGCGCGGCGTCGACGTCGGCTCGATCGAGTTCATCCACAAGCGGATCATCGCCACGCGCGACGCGGGGGTCCCCGTCGTCGTGGTGTCCACCGAGCTCGACGAGGCGGTCGCCCTGGGCGACCGGATCCTCGTCATGTACCGCGGCCGTGTGGTCGGGATCGTCCCCGCCGACACCCCGCGCGACGTGCTCGGCCTGATGATGGCCGGCATCCCGGCCCATGGGACGGAGGCGGCATGAGCGTCGACGACAGCCAGCTCGGCGGGACGTCGGTGGCTGCCCCGCAGCACGTGGGCGACGAGCCCCCGGTGCGCCCGGCCGGCACGAAGGCGCCCGACGACGGCGACCGCTGGCGCGAGGCGCTCCGCCGCGTGACGTCCGGCGGCTGGGCGGTCTCGCTCGGCGCCGTGGTGCTCGCGGTGCTCGCCGGATCCGTCATGATCGCCGTGACCGACAAGGGCGTGCAGGACGCCTCGGGCTACTTCTTCAGCCGGCCTCAGGACACGTTCTCGGCCATCGGCAGCGCCGTCGGCGGTGCGTACGCGGCCCTGTTCCGCGGCGCCGTCTGGGACTTCCGCGCCGACGACTTCGCGGGTGGCATCAAGCCGTTCATGAGCTCGCTGAACTTCGCGACGCCGCTGATCGGCGCCGGCCTCGGCGTGGCCCTCGCGTTCCGCGCCGGCCTGTTCAACATCGGTGGTCGTGGCCAGATGCTCGTGGCCGCGGCCGCGGCGGGCTGGGTCGGCTTCGGCGTCGACCTGCCGATCGTCCTGCACCTCGTCGTCGCCATGACCGCGGGCATCGCGGCGGGTGCGATCTGGTCGGGCATCGCCGGTCTGCTGAAGGCGGCGACCGGCGCCCACGAGGTCATCACGACGATCATGCTGAACTACGTCGCGTTCTACCTGATCTCGTACATGCTCGCGACGCCCGGCCTGCTCCAGGCGCCGGGCTCCTCGAACCCGAAGACGCCTCCCATGGCGGACACGGTGATCATGCCCCGGCTGCTGGGTGCCCAGTACAAGCTGAACCTCGGCTTCGTCTTCGCGCTCGTCGCCGTCGTCCTGGTCTGGTGGCTGCTCAACAGGTCGCGCCTCGGCTTCGCGTTCCGGGCCGTCGGCGAGAACCCCGACGCCGCGCGCGTCGCCGGCATCGACGTCCGGCGCACCACGGTGTCGGTCATGCTCGTGGCCGGTGGGCTCATCGGCCTCGCGGGCACCACGCAGGTGCTCGGCACGGTCACGACCGGGTTCTCCTCGGACATCGACGCGGGCATCGGCTTCGACGCCATCACCGTCGCGCTGCTGGGTCGCTCGACGCCGTTCGGCGTGCTGGCCGCCGCGATCCTGTTCGGTGCGTTCAAGGCCGGCGGCTCGGTGATGCAGGCGTCCGAGAACGTCCCGATCGAGATCGTGCTCGTGATCCAGTCCCTCATCGTCCTCTTCATCGCGGCGCCGCCGCTCGTGCGCGCGGTCTTCCACCTGCCGCAGCCGGGCGCCCGGCCGAAGAAGCGAGCCCGCCGTCAGCCGAAGGAGGTGGCCGCGTGAGCACCGCCGTCGAGACGCCGTCGTCGGCGCCGATGTCCACCGACCTGCGGCGCGTCGCCGTCGTCAGCGCCAAGTCGGCGATCGCCTACACGGCCGTGACCGCGGCCATGGCGCTCCTCCTGCTCCTCGTCCCGCGCGACGGGGACGTCAGGTACCGCATGGGCGCCGAGGGCGACGCCGTGCGCCTGCCGGACGTCGCCCTGCCCGGCATGGCGGTGGCCTGGGTGTGCGTCGCGATCGCGGCGCTCGTCTCCGTCGCCGCGTGGGCGTTGCTGCGTGTCCAGCGCAAGCCGTCCGTCTGGCTCGGCATCCTCCTCGGCGTCGTGCTGCTGGTGGCCTTCCTGTCGTGGTCCGGCGCCGGCAGCCAGCAGGACCTGCCCGTGACCCGCCTCGTGGGCGGGGCCGTGCTGCTCTCGGTCCCGATCCTCTTCGGCGCCCTCGGCGGTGTGATCGGCGAGCGGGCCGGCGTCGTGAACATCGCGATCGAGAGCCAGCTCCTCCTCGGAGCGTTCGCGGCGGCGATCACCGGCTCGCTCACGGACAGCCCCGTCGCCGGGCTGGTGGCGGCGATCGTCGCCGGCATGCTCGTCGCCGTCGTCCTCGGCGTCTTCACCATCACCTACAAGGTCGACCAGGTCATCGTCGGTGTGGTGCTGAACGTGCTGGTGGTCGGCCTGACGAGCTTCTTCTACTCCGAGGTGCTCGTGCCCAACGCCGAGCGGCTCAACGACACGGAGCGCTTCAAGCCGATCGCGATCCCGGTGCTCTCGGACGTGCCGATCTTCGGTCCGGCGCTGTTCCGCCAGTCGCTGCTCGTCTACCTCGCCTACCTGGCCGTGCCCGTCGTCTGGTTCGCGCTGTACCGCACGCGCTGGGGCCTGCGTCTGCGGGCCGTCGGGGAGCACCCGCAGGCCGCGGACACGGTCGGCATCAAGGTCGAGCTCACCCGGTACCGCGCGCTGCTCATCGCGGGCGGCGTGGTCGGCCTCGGCGGCGCCTTCTACACGGTCGTCTCGGTGTCGTCCTTCGGCAAGGAGATGACGGCGGGCGCGGGCTTCATCGCCCTGGCCGCGGTGATCTTCGGCAAGTGGGACCCGGTCCGCGCGGCCATGGCGGCCCTGCTGTTCGGCTTCGCGGCGAACCTCAAGGACATGCTGAGCCTGGTCGGTGCCCCGGTGCCGAGCCAGTTCATGCTCATGCTCCCGTACGTCGTCACGCTCTTCGCGGTCGCCGGTCTCGTGGGCAAGTCCCGCGCGCCCGCCGCCGACGGCGAGCCGTACATCAAGGAGTGACCGGGCGGACCACGCCCCTGGACGAAGGAGTGGACGTGCCCGAGGTGGACTGGGAGTCGTTGCGGTCCGCCGCACGGGAGGTCATGACGCACGCCTACGTGCCGTACTCGCACTTCCCGGTGGGGGCGGCGGCGCTGGTGGACGACGGCCGCGTCGTCGTCGGCTGCAACGTGGAGAACGCCTCCTACGGCGTGACGCTGTGCGCGGAGTGCGGCCTCGTGAGCGCCCTGGCGGCCTCCGGCGGCGGCCGGCTCGTCGCGTTCAGCTGCGTCGACGGGCACGGGAACGTCCTGATGCCCTGCGGGCGGTGCCGCCAGCTGCTCTACGAGCACGGCGGCCCCGACCTGCTGCTGGAGACAGTGAGCGGCGTCCGGAGCATGCGGGAGGTGCTGCCGGACGCCTTCGGACCTGCGGACCTGGAGGAGCGGGCATGAGCGAGCGGTTCGACGCCGTCGACATCATCCGGACCAAGCGCGACGGCGGGCGCCTGTTGCCCGAGGAGATCGACTGGGTCGTCGACGCGTACACGCGGGGCGTCGTCGCGGACGAGCAGATGTCCGCGCTCGCGATGGCCATCCTCCTCAAGGGGATGGAGCGCGAGGAGATCGCGCGCTGGACCGCCGCGATGATCGCCTCGGGCGAGCGCCTGGACTTCTCCTCGCTCTCGCGCCCGACGGCGGACAAGCACTCGACGGGCGGTGTCGGGGACAAGATCACGCTGCCGCTCGCGCCGCTGGTCGCCGCGTGCGGCGTCGCCGTGCCGCAGCTGTCCGGGCGGGGCCTGGGCCACACCGGCGGGACGCTCGACAAGCTCGAGTCGATCGCCGGGTGGCGCGCCGCGCTCTCGAACGAGCAGATGATCGCCCAGCTCGAGGACGTCGGCGCCGTGATCTGCGCTGCCGGGTCCGGGCTCGCGCCGGCCGACCGCAAGCTCTACGCGCTGCGCGACGTGACCGGCACGGTCGAGGCGATCCCGCTCATCGCGAGCTCGATCATGAGCAAGAAGATCGCCGAGGGCACCGGCTCGCTCGTGCTCGACGTCAAGGTCGGCAGCGGCGCGTTCATGAAGGACGTCGCGCAGGCCCGCGAGCTCGCGCGGACCATGGTCGACCTCGGTACCGACGCGGGCGTGCGGACGGTGGCCCTGCTCACCGACATGTCCACGCCGCTCGGCCTGACCGTGGGCAACGCGCTCGAGGTCCGCGAGTCGGTGGAGGTGCTCGCGGGCGGCGGCCCGGCCGACGTCGTCGAGCTCACCGTCGCGCTCGCGCGCGAGATGCTCGCCGCGGCCGGGCGGGGCGACGTCGACCCCGCCGATGCGCTGGCGGACGGCCGCGCGATGGACGCGTGGCGCCGGATGATCGCGGCCCAGGGCGGCGACCCGGACG
>AXCX01000604.1 GCA_000767215.1 Actinotalea fermentans ATCC 43279 = JCM 9966 = DSM 3133 | reverse complement strand
CGCACGCGGTGGGCGGGGCTGCCGGGCGCGGGCGCCGCGGGTGGCCTCGGCTTCGGCCTCGCCGTGCTCGGTGCGCGGCTGCTCCCGGGCTCCGCGGTCGTGGCGGACGCCGTCGGGCTCGCGGAGGCGGTGGCCTGGGCGGACGTCGTCGTGACGGGTGAAGGGTCGTTCGACTGGCAGTCGCTGCACGGCAAGGTCGTCTCGGCCGTGGCCGGGGTGGCGCTCGGGCGGGGGGTCCCGACGATCGTCGTGGCCGGGCAGGTCCTCGTGGGCCGACGCGAGTGGGGCGCCGCGGGCGTCAGCGGCGCGTACTCCGTGGTCGAGCGGCCCGACCAGCTCCCCGCCTCGCTCGCCGACCCGGCGGGCACGCTCGCCGCGCGTGTCGAGCGCGTCGCGCGCACCTGGTCGCCGCAGGCCTGAGCGAGACGGGGGACCGAGTACCCCGGGCGGCGTCGTCATCGCGTGGGATCCTCACGTCCAGACGCGCCCGACGCCCACGCCGCACGGCCCCGGGCGGCGTACGCTGGAAGAACCGGCCCGGACCGTGTGTTGGCTGTAGTGACGGCCCACGACGGCAGTGCCAGCGGGCAGTGACGGCCACGACGATGGAGAGAGCATGACCGAGACCACCCAGACCGCCACCCACGGCGTCGAGCTCACCGACGTCGCCGCCGAGAAGGTGCGCTCCCTGCTCGAGCAGGAGGGTCGCGACGACCTGCGCCTGCGGGTCGCCGTGCAGCCCGGTGGCTGCTCGGGGCTCATCTACCAGCTGTACTTCGACGAGCGGGTGCTCGACGGTGACGCGACGCGCGACTTCGACGGCGTCGAGGTCATCGTCGACCGGATGAGCGTGCCCTACCTCGAGGGCGCCACGATCGACTTCGCCGACACGATCGAGCGGCAGGGCTTCACGATCGACAACCCGAACGCCGGCAGCTCCTGCGCGTGCGGCGGCTCGTTCGCCTGAGACCTGACGCGTGAGGCGACGCCTCACGCCGTGAAGGCCCGCGCCACCGAGGTCGACCTCGGTGGCGCGGGCCTTCGGCGTCTGCGGGCTACCGGCCGGTCGCCTCGACCATCGCGCGGACGCCGGCGACGGCGGCGGGGAGCTCGTCGCAGAACCGGGCCACGGCGCCGGCGTCGACCTCGCGGGGCAGGGCGATGCGCACGTTGCCCTGGGTGAGCAGGCCCATCGCGGCCAGCACGTGGCTCGGCTGCAGCGAGCTCGAGGTGCACGCGGAGCCCGAGCCGACGGCGAACCCGCGTCGGTCGAGCTCGGTGACGAGCGCCTCGCCGTCGACGTACAGGCACGAGAACGTCAGCACGTGGGGGAGGC
>AXCX01000603.1 GCA_000767215.1 Actinotalea fermentans ATCC 43279 = JCM 9966 = DSM 3133 | reverse complement strand
CGATGCCGCCGTGGCCCGCGCGGTCGCCGCCGGCCCGCAGTGGGCGGCGACCCCACCACGCGAGCGGGCCCGCGTCCTGGCGCGGGCGGCCGACCTGCTGGAGGCGGCGCGCTCCGACCTCGTCGCCGTGATGGTCCACGAGGCCGGCAAGACGGTCGCCGAGGCGGATCCCGAGGTGAGCGAGGCCGTCGACTTCGCCCGCTACTACGCACGCTCCGCCCTCGCCCTGGAGGACGGCGCGGTCGCGGGTGCACGCTTCCGGCCGGCCGGCGTGACCGTCGTCACGCCGCCGTGGAACTTCCCCGTCGCCATCCCGGTCGGCTCTGTCCTCGCCGCGCTCGCCGCCGGGTCGCCGGTGCTCGCCAAGCCCGCACCGCAGACGCCGCTGTGCGGCGCGCTCGCACTCGACGCCGTCCGCGTGGCGCTGCGGGAGGCGGGCGCGGCGGCCGGCGTCCTGCAGGTCGTGTCCGTCCCGGAGGACGAGGTGGGCCGGCGGCTCGTGGCACACCCGGACGTCGCGCGCGTCGTGCTCACCGGGTCGGTCCAGACCGCGGCCCTGTTCGCCTCCTGGCGCGAGGACCTCGACGTGCTGGCCGAGACGTCGGGGAAGAACGCCATCGTCGTCACGCCGTCCGCCGACGTCGACCTCGCGGTGGCCGACGTCGTGCGGTCCGCCTTCGGGCATGCCGGCCAGAAGTGCTCGGCCGCCTCGTTGCTCATCCTCGTCGGGGCCGCCGGGACCTCCGCACGGCTGCGTCGGCAGCTGGCGGACGCGGTCCGCAGCCTGCCGGTCGGGCCCGCGGGCGACCTCGGCACGGCCATGGGCCCCCTGGTCGAGCCCGCTGCGGGCAAGCTGCTGCGCGCACTCACGACGCTCGAGCCCGGTGAGCGGTGGCTCGTCCGGCCGCGCCGCCTCGACGCCGAGGGGCGCCTGTGGACGCCCGGCGTCAAGCACGGGGTGGCTCCGGGCTCGTTCTTCCACGTGACCGAGTGCTTCGGCCCGGTCCTCGGCGTCATGCACGCCCGGACGCTCGAGGAGGCGATCGACCTGCAGAACGCCGTCCCCTTCGGCCTCACCGGCGGCCTGCACTCGCTCGACGAGCGCGAGATCGACACGTGGCTCGACCGCGTGGAGGTCGGCAACGCGTACGTCAACCGCCACATCACCGGCGCCGTCGTGCAGCGCCAGCCGTTCGGCGGCTGGAAGGCCTCCGCCGTCGGTCCCGGTGCCAAGGCGGGCGGCCCCCACTACGTCGCCCAGCTGGGCGCCTGGTCCGACTCCCCCGACGTCCCGACCGCCGACGACGCGTGGCTCGCGTGGGCGCGCGCCGACGACGCGCGGGTCTGGGCCCGCCTGTCACGCGACGCGGACCCGGCCGGCCTGGCGTCCGAGTCGAACGTGCTCCGCCACCGACCGCTGCCGCAGCTCGTGGTGCGCGTCGGCGACGGCGCGCGGGAGCGCGACGTCGCGCGGGTCGTCT
>AXCX01000602.1 GCA_000767215.1 Actinotalea fermentans ATCC 43279 = JCM 9966 = DSM 3133 | reverse complement strand
CCCGCCGGCGGGCCCGCGGCGACGTGGGCTGGTACGCCGACACGACGACGCGGGTGGCCGCCTGATGCCGCGGCGGGGCGCGGGCTGGTCCGCCGTCGCGGAGCTGGCCCGGATGCTCGACCCGCGCCTGGTGGCGCACCTGGCGAAGGTCGCCCGCTTCTACGCCTACACGCACGTGGAGCCCCGTCGCCGGCTGAGTGCCGGCCCGGGGCTGCGGATGTCGCCGACCGCGAGCCTGCGCAACGGCGAGCGGATCACCCTGGGTCGCGGCGTGCACGTGGGGGAGCGCTGCTCCCTGTGGGCCGGCGACACGTCGGGCCGCATCCGCATCGGGGACGACGTGCTGCTCGCCCCTGAGGTCTTCCTCACGGCGAGCAACTACGGGACGGCCGCGGGGCGGCTCATGGCGGAGCAGCCGCGGCGCGAGGCGGACGTCGTCATCGGGAACGACGTGTGGCTGGGCGCGCGCGTCGTGGTGCTGCCGGGCGTGAGGGTGGGCGACGGCGCGGTCGTCGGCGCCGGGTCCGTCGTGACCAAGGACGTCCCGCCGAACGCGATCGCCGTCGGCGTGCCGGCGCGCGTGGTGTCCTGGCGCGAGGGCGCCGCGCCGGTCGACGGCCTCCGGGAGCGCGCGTGACCCCGGAGGTGACGGTCGTCGTCGTCACCCACAACGGACCCGAGTGGGTCGAGCGCTGCCTGCAGGCGCTGCTCGTCGACGCGCGGCCGGCGGTGCGGACCGAGGTCGTCGTCGTCGACAGCGCCTCGGACGCCCCGACCCGGGAGGTGCTCGCTCGGTGGGCGGCTCGCGCCCTCGGCGAGCTCCGCGTCGAGCTCGCCGAGGAGAACATCGGCTTCGCCCGCGGCTGCAACCTCGGGGCCGCGCTCGGGACGGGGCGCCGCGTGCTGCTGCTCAACCCCGACGCCGTCGTGCAGGTGGGTGCCGTGGACGCGCTGGTGGCGGCCCTGGATGCCGACCCCGCGGCCGGGGTCATGGGCGGCCGGACCGTCCGACCCGACGGCCGGCTCGACCCGAGCTCGTGCTGGGGTGCGCCCAGCCTGTGGAGCTGGCTCTGCTTCGCCACCGGCCTGAGCGCGGCGTTCAAGGGCTCGCGGGTGTTCGACCCCGAGTCGCTCGGCGGGTGGCAGCGTGACACCTACCGGCACGTCCCGGTGGTCACCGGCTGCCTGCTCATGACGACCCGGGAGACCTGGGACCGGCTCGCCGGGCTGGACACCGACTACTTCATGTACGGCGAGGACGCCGACCTGTCCCTGCGGGCCGCCGAGCTCGGCCTCCACCCGGCGATCACGCCCGACGCCGTCGCCGTGCACGCCGTCGGCGCGTCCTCCTCGCGCAAGGCGCACAAGGTGCGCCTGCTCATGACGGGCAAGGCGACCCTCGCCCGCAAGCGCTGGCCGGCGTGGAAGGCGCGCGCCGGCGTCGGGCTGCTGCTCGCCGGGGCCGCGCTGCGGGCCGCCGGCGAG
>AXCX01000601.1 GCA_000767215.1 Actinotalea fermentans ATCC 43279 = JCM 9966 = DSM 3133 | reverse complement strand
CCGGGCGCCACCGCACCGGGCGCCGCCTGGGTCGCCACGAGGACGGCAGCACGGAGCGTGGCGAGCGCCCCGGCGACCCGGTCGAGCCGGCGCAGGGCCAGCGCCCGCTCGCCCGCGGTCCAGGACGCGCTCCGTGCACCTGCCGCCGCGAGCGCGAGCGACTGCTCGACCAACGCCTCGAGTCGAGCGAGCACGACGGTCCCCGGAGGCGTCGCGCCGGGCCGGCCATCGGGTTCGTACACGTGTATGATTCTAGGCCTTGTCGAGCATCCCTACAAGCCTCTGACCTGCGCAAACGTATCCACAGGCGTCCCGCCGCCCTCGCGTTTCCACAGGGCTCCGGGACCGTCTCCAGCCGACGGCCCTCAGCCCCCAGCCCCCAGCCCGGCCCGCACGCCCGCCCTACGCGACGCCCAGCACGGCGAGGACGGCGATCACCGCGATGGACACCGCCGTGGACAGGGTCAGCACGCCCCCGACGAACGCCGCGTTGCGCCGGTGGTAGACCGGGATGACGAACGGCGCCGGCAGCACGAACAGCACGATGGCGGCCCGCGCGTACCACTCCGAGAAGCCCAGGGCCGGCACCAGCAGGAGGGCGACGGCGAGGCCCAGGCCCAGCCCGATGGCCGTCCGGAGCGCCACGATCACGACGACGGCGCGGTCGCGCGGGACGCCGTCGGCCAGCGAGGCGCCGATCACCAGGCAGACCAGCGGCGTGGTCAGTCCGCCCACCATGTCGATGAAGGGTGCGACCAGACCGTCGCTGGCGCTCAGCTCGGCGGCCGCGCCGGGCGCGACGAGCGCGATGGTCAGCCCGGCGGCGATCGCCCACAGGACGGGGTTCACGGCGAGGTCGCGCCACGGGAAGGACGGTCGCCCGACGGCGCCCCGGTCGCCCGCGGCGCCGTCCCGGAGCATGCTCATCTGCACCATCAGCACGGTGAACACGTACACGACCTGACCCATGTCGAGCGCCGCGAACGCGGGCAGGTGCTCCGAGGAGTGCAGGGCGACGAACAGCGCGTAGCCGAGCATGCCCGCCTCGAAGCCCTGGAACAGCAGGCGGGTCTCGGGCCTGGGGAGCCGGGCGACCCGGGTGAGCAGCACGCCCAGGCCGCCCATGACTGCGCAGAGTGCGAAGACGACGGCGGCCAGGGCCGCGTTGCGCCCGTCCGGCTCGAGGCGCACGAACGCCCCGAACAGCAGCACCGGGAGCGACAGCCGGGTGATGAGCAGCTTCAGGCCGTCGACGGCGCCGGTAGGCAGCAGGCCACGCCGTGCCAGCAGTACGCCCGCGACCCCGAGGACGGCGATCGCCACCAACGACCCGGTCGCCTGCGCCATCGCCCCGCGTCCTCCTCGTGCCGGTTGCGTCGCACGGTACCGGCGCGGTGCGAGCGGCCGGTGGGACCGGTGGTACCGCGGGGCGCGGAGCGGTCGGGCGGGTGCGCGCCCCGTGGTGGCTCAGCCGCCGCGCCCGACGCC
>AXCX01000600.1 GCA_000767215.1 Actinotalea fermentans ATCC 43279 = JCM 9966 = DSM 3133 | reverse complement strand
AGGGCAGCGGTCGCCCCGCCGGGGTGCTCGGCGTCCACGGCGAGCTCGATCGGCCCCTCGACGACCCCGTCGAGCAGGTCCTGGACCGGGTCGGCGCCGCCCGGGCGCTCCTCGTCCGCGCCGCGCCGACGGCGTGGGGCCGGCGCGTGGTGATGCGCGGCGTCGATCCCGTCGACCGCGCGCAGCCCGCCGTCGTCGAGGAAGAAGCCGGACCAGGCCACCACGTCGGGCCGCAGCAGCGCCGCGATCTCGCGGAGCACGTACGGGTCGTCGACGTCGGACAGCAGGTCCGACACCTGCGAGACCAGCGCGAGGCCGGTGCGCGCACGCCGCTCCTGCTCGATCGACTCCTGCTGCGCGGCGGAGTGGCGCACCTGGTCCGTGACGTCCACCTGCAGGCCGACCCAGTGCGTGACCGCACCGTCGGCGTCGGGCACGGGCGAGACCGAGACCTGGTTCCAGAAGGGCGAGCCGTCCTTGCGGTAGTTCAGGACCGTCACGGTCGTCGAGGTGGCCGCGCGCACGGCCTCGCCGATCCGGTGCGCCTCCGACAGGTCGGTCCCGGGACCGTGCAGGAACGACGGGCTCCGCCCGACCGCCTCCGCCAGCGTGTACCCGGTGGTGCGGGTGAACGCGTCGTTGACCCAGACGATCGGCGCGCCGGGCTCCGCCCGCGTGATCACCACGGACACCTCCGCGGCGCGCAGCGCGCGGTCGCGCACGGGCACCAGCGGGTCGTCGGTCCCATGCACCTGCACGACGCGCGGGTCCCCGGCGGCGTCGCCCGCGAAGGGGCGCGGTCCTCGATTGACCACCACCACCTCCGATCGTCTAGCGTTCGACCAGACGCCTCACGGGCCTCGGCCGCCCGTCCCTGCGGGACGACGGGCGGCCGAGGCCCGGCGATCCGAGGGGGAGCGACGTGCACGACGCTAACAAGCCGACGCCGAAGGACGGCACGTCAGGCGCGGCGGGACCCTCGGTCGAGCACCCGTCAGCGCAGGCTGTCACACCCCCCGACGCCGCGCCCGTCGAGACGCCTGTCGAGATGGCCGACGTGCCGGTGGTCCTCGACCTGCCGGCGGAGCCCGCCTCGGTCCACGTCATCGTGATGCGCGACCGGACGCGCATCGTCGTCTCCGGGGAGGTCGACGCCGACCTGTCCGCGGACCTGCAGGAGGCGACCTCCGACGCCGAGGCGACCGGCCTGCCCATCGAGGTCGACGCGCAGCACGTGACGTTCATGGACTCGTCCGGGATCGCGTTCCTCGCGCGACTCGCGTCCCGCAGCGCGGAGCGCGTGCGCGTGCTGCACGCGCCGGAGACGGTGCGGTTCCTGCTCGAGGTGACGAAGATCGGCGACCTGCTGGACCTGGTCGACGAGCCCGAGGCCGGCGAGCCCGACGCCGACGCGCCCGACCACGGCCTGCCCACGATCCCGCGCCCGACGCCCCCGGACGTCGTCGCCTGACGGCGGCGCGCCGCCCGCCCGGCCC
>AXCX01000599.1 GCA_000767215.1 Actinotalea fermentans ATCC 43279 = JCM 9966 = DSM 3133 | reverse complement strand
CGACGCGCCCGCGCCGTCGTCGGGCGGCCACGGCGTGCTCGCCCGTATCTGCCTGTCGGGCCACGCGAACCCGCCCGAGCGCGGCGACTGCTGGGTCTGCGGCCGGCAGGTCACCGGGGAGGCGTCCCGCGTGGCCCGCCCCGCGCTCGGCGCCGTCCAGGTGTCGGGCGGCGAGGTGGTCCAGCTCGACGGGTCCTACGTCGTCGGGCGGCGGCCCAAGGTGTCCCGCGTCTCCGGCGAGGTGCCGCGGGTGCTCACGGTGCCGAGCCCGCAGGGCGAGGTGTCGGGCAGCCACGTGGCGATCCGGCTCGAGGACTGGCACGTGCTCGCCGTCGACCTGGACTCCTCGAACGGCACCGTGCTGTTCCGCGACGGGCAGGACCCGCGGCGGCTCGACCCCCAGGTCCCCGTCCTGCTGCGGTCCGACGACGTGCTCGACCTCGGCGACGGCGCCCTGCTCACGTTCGTGGGGCTCCCGTGAGCCCGGGCCGCGCCCCGTCGGCGCCGCCGCAGCTCGAGGGCTTCACCTACCAGCGGCTGCTGGGGTCCGGCGGGTTCGCCGACGTCTTCCTCTACGAGCAGCACAAGCCGCGGCGCAAGGTCGCGATCAAGGTGCTGCTCGAGAGCATGCTCTCGCCGGCGGCGCTCGCGGGGTTCGACGCCGAGGCCGACCTCATGGCCCAGCTGTCGAGCCACCCCTCGATCGTCAACATCTTCGAGGTGGGGCGGGCCGCCGACGGGCGTCCGTACCTGGTCATGCAGTTCTGCCCGGGCGCGAACCTCGGGGTCCGCTACCGCCAGGCGCCGCTCGGGCTCCAGGAGTCGCTGCGGATCGGCGTCGAGATCGCCGGGGCGGTCGAGACCGCCCACCGCGCCGGCATCCTGCACCGCGACATCAAGCCCCAGAACATCCTGTTCACCGAGTACAACGAGCCGCAGCTGACGGACTTCGGCATCGCCTCCACCGTCGAGGACAGCGCGGGGCCCGAGGGCATGTCGCTCCCGTGGAGCCCGCCGGAGTCCTTCGACGACCCGCCGCGTGCCGACGTCACGACGGACGTGTGGGCCCTGGGTGCCACGGTGTACACGCTGCTCGCGGGTCGCTCGCCGTTCGAGCTGCCGGGGCGGTCCAACACGTCCGCGGACCTCATGGCCCGGATCGAGAGCGTGCCGGTCCCGCCGATCGGCCGCGCCGACGTGCCGGCGTCGCTCGAGCGGGTGCTCGCCACCGCGATGGGCAAGCGTCCCGACCAGCGCTACCCCTCGGCGCTCGCCTTCGCCCGCGCGCTGCAGCAGGTGCAGACCGAGCTCGGCTTCGGCGCCACCCCGGTCTCCGTGCAGGACGACGTCGTCGTCGAGCAGGAGGCGCGCGACGACGACGAGCCCGGGACGCGGATCCGGCGGGTGCAGAGCATCTCGCCGGACCGCCCGCCGGGGACGACGGGCGGACGCCCGGCGCCCGCGCACGCCCCGGCGCCCGCGCCGTCCACCCCGTCCG
>AXCX01000598.1 GCA_000767215.1 Actinotalea fermentans ATCC 43279 = JCM 9966 = DSM 3133 | reverse complement strand
CGCCCCCGCCGCCGCCCGCGGCCCCCGCGTTCCCGCCCGCCGGCGGTGCCGCGCCCACCGACAGCCTCGAGCTCCCGCTCGTCCTCACGGGCGCGCCCGAGGACGAGGACCACGACGGCATGACGGTCCTGACGTCGGACATCGTGGCGCTGCGCGGTCAGCTGCCGCACCTCGACGGCGGCCCGGGCCCGCTCTCGGTCGCGTCCCCGCAGGCGCCGCCGCCGGCCCGCGTCGTGCTCTCGACGGGTGCGGTCGTCTCCCTCGAGCGACCCGTGCTCATCGGCCGGGCGCCGCAGGTCGCACGCGTGTCGAACGCGCAGCTGCCGCGCCTGGTCACGGTGCCGAGCCCGACGAGCGACATCTCGCGCACGCACGCCCAGGTGCGCCAGGACGGGGACGACGTCCTCGTCACGGACCTGCACTCGACGAACGGCGTCCTCGTGACCCGGCCGGGCGCCGCCCCGCAGCGGCTGCACCCGGGCGAGCCGTCCGTCGTGGTGCCCGGTGACCTCGTCGACATCGGCGACGGCGTGACGTTCACGGTGGAACTCGGGTCGTGAGCGCCAAGCGCGAAGCCTCCACCCCGCCGGCGATCCGGGGGTTCCGGCCCGTCCGGCTCCTCGGCATGGGCGGGTTCGCGGACGTCTTCCTGTACGAGCAGGAGATGCCGCGGCGGCTCGTCGCGGTCAAGGTGCTGCTGGCGAGCGCGCTCGGCGACGAGATCCGCGAGCGGTTCCGCGCCGAGGCCGACCTCATGGCCACCCTGTCGCACCACCCGTCGATCGTCACGGTGTTCGGCGCGGCCATGGCCAGCGACGGCCGGCCGTACCTGGTCATGGAGTACTGCTCCCGGCCGAGCCTGGGCGAGCGGTACCGCAGCGAGCGGATGAGCGTCGCCGAGGTGCTGCGGATCGGCGTCCGCCTGGCCTCGGCGGTGGAGACCGCG
>AXCX01000597.1 GCA_000767215.1 Actinotalea fermentans ATCC 43279 = JCM 9966 = DSM 3133 | reverse complement strand
GGCATCCTGCACCGCGACATCAAGCCGGCGAACGTCCTGGTCACCGACTTCGGCTGGCCCGCGCTGACGGACTTCGGCATCGCCGCGACGACGGCCACCGCGGCCGTCGGCATGTCCATCCCGTGGTCGCCGCCCGAGCTCCTCGCGGACGACCCGCACGGCGACGCCCGGTCCGACGTCTACTCGCTCGCCGCGACGGTGTACTCGCTCCTGGCGGGCCGCTCGCCGTTCGAGCTGCCGGGCGGGCCGAACACGGCCGCCGACCTCGTCTCGCGCATCGAGCGGGCGTCGCTGCCGCTGACGGGCCGGGTGGACGTGCCCTCGAGCCTCGAGGCCGTCCTCGCGCGGGCCATGGACCGCGACCCCGCGCGCCGGCACCACTCGGCGCTCGCCCTCGCCCGGGCGTTGCAGCAGGTCGAGGCCGAGCTGAGCCTGGCGCTGACGCCGCTGGACCTGTCGGACGAGGCGGGCGACGCCGCGACCCCCGACCGGCCAGCGCCCGGCGAGCCCACCCCGGGCACCGACCAGGCTACGCGGCTGCGGCCGATCACCGCGGTC
>AXCX01000596.1 GCA_000767215.1 Actinotalea fermentans ATCC 43279 = JCM 9966 = DSM 3133 | reverse complement strand
CCTGACCGCCGGCACGGGCGCGCCCGGGTGGGGCTGGTCCGCCGCCCTCGCCGGCGGCGCGATGCTCGTGACGGCCGTCGTCGGGATCGCCGCGCTGACCACCCGTCGCGAGGTGGGCCTGGCGCCCGCGGCGTTCGGACTCACGGTCGCGCTGACCGGGACGGCCGTCGCGTCGACCGACGCCGAGCCGGGCGTCGTGCTCGCCATCGTCGTCGCGCTCGTCCTGACCGCCGGCAACGGCATCCCGTGGCTCGCGCTGGCGAGCACCCCGCTGCGTGTGGTCACCCCGCGCAGCGACGCCGAGATCCTGGCCGACCCGCCCGTCGTCGACGCCGACGCCGTCCGCGAGCAGTACGCCCGCGGGCACCGCATGCAGGTCGCCCTGCGCGCCGCCGTCGCGGCGCTCACGCTCGTCGCGCTGCCCGAGGTGGTGGCCACCGGCCTGCCCGGGACGCTGCTCGTCACCGCGGGCTTCGCCGGCATGCTGCTGGGCGTCCGGCAGACGTACTCGCGCTACGACGTCGCCGTCGTCATGGGGGCCGGCATCGTCGGGCTGACGCTCACCGGCGTGCTCGCCGCCGCCGCCCACCCGGACTGGCGCGCCACGCTCGCCGTCGTCGCCGGGACGGTCGCCGCCGTCGTCATCGCGCTCAGCCTCGTCGCGCCGCGGCAGCGCGTGGCGCTCGGCCGCCTCGCGGACGCCATCGAGCTCGCGGTCCTCGCGCTCCTGCTGCCGCTCGGCGTGGCGGCGGCCGGGCTGGTGTGACGGGTGGCCAGCAAGAAGGACCTCGTCGAGGCGCAGGCGTTCAGCCGCCGACGCCTGCTGACCGCGTTCGTCTCGGGTGCCCCCGGCGGCCGGGAGCTCGAGCCGACCAAGCCGATGCGCGCGGTCGTCACCGGCCTGCTCCTGGCGGTCATGGTGGTGCTCGGCAGCCTCGTGGTCGGCCTGGTCAAGCCCGGCCTGGCCGCCGGCTGGGACAACAACACGCTCGTCGTCACCGACAGCGGCGCACGCTACGTCGCGCTCGAGGGGACGCTGTACCCCGTCCTGAACATCACCAGCGCGCGGTTGCTCGTCTCCGGTGAGTTCCGGGTGGTCCGCACGAGCGACGAGAAGATCGCCGACGCCCCCCGTGGCGCGACCGTCGGCATCCCCGGCGCGCCCGACGCCGTGCCCGACCCCGGCGCGCTGGTCGCCGACGGCTGGCTGTCCTGCATCGACGCCACGGGTGCGCAGGCCACGGTCCTGTCGACCGGGCGGGTCGCGCAGACCGTCGCGAACGAGCAGGCGGCGGTCGAGCGCGCCCTGGCCGCGGGCGAGCAGGGGCCGCCGGCGGTGCTGGTCGAGGTCGCGGGGCAGGAGTACCTGGTCACCGAAGGGCGCCGGCACCTGGTCCCGGCGGACTCCCGCGACGCCGTGCTGCGCGCCCTCGCGCTCGCGACGGCGCAGCCCTGGCCCGCCTCCGGCGCCTGGCTCTCGCTCTTCCCGCCGGGCGCCGACCTCGAC